>JBBKXQ010000098.1:0-36141 GCA_037969565.1 Acidimicrobiales bacterium
CCCCACGGGCGGTGGCGGTGGGGGATCCACGGCGGCCCAGCCCGGATCGGCATCCTCCGCCGGGTTCCAGTGGCCCATCGGTGGTTCGGTCACGAGCGGCTACGGGTATCGGGTGCACCCGATCTACGGGACCCGGCGTTTGCACACCGGCATCGACGTCAGCGGCGGATCAGGAACTCCCATCGCGGCGGCCAAGGGCGGCACCGTGATCGACGCCAGATACAGCAATGGCTACGGCAACATGGTCGTGATCAGCCACGGCGGCGGCATCTCCACGCTGTATGCCCACCAGTCCAAGCTCAACGTCAGTGCCGGCGACACGGTCGGCGCCGGCGACATCGTGGGATGGGTTGGATCAACCGGCGCCTCGACCGGGCCCCATCTTCACTTCGAAGTCCGGGTGAGTGGATCTCCGGTCGATCCTCGGCCCTATCTACCCTGATCAGGGCGTACTCGATCAGGCGCTGATTCGAATGGTGTGCCAGCCCGTGGCGCCATCCGGGGCCACCGGTCGGCGAGTTTCGTCCTGGGTGTAGCCACTGGCGTCGGTCGCCCGCACCCGGATGACGTGTTCGCCCGGCGTGGGGGTCCAACGCACTCGCCATTGACTCCAGGCGTTGATGCCGAGCGACTCGCCCAGTTCGGCATCCAGCCACGGATCGTCGTCGATTTGCACCTCGACTCGCTCGATCCCCGTGTTCGGCGCCCACGCCACTCCGGCGATCGACGTCTCGGTGCCGACAGCAACTGCGCCACCCGATCTCGGCGTGTCGATTCTCGACTGGGTTTTGATCGGTCCGTACTTCGACCAGCCCCGAGGAACCCAATAACCATCGAAGTCCTCGAGGGTGGTGAGCTCGATGGTGCTGAGCCACTTGGTTGCCGACACATACCCGTACAGGCCACTGACCACGAGTCGGACAGGAAATCCGTGTTCGATCGGGAGTGCTTCGCCGTTCATGGCGACCGCGACGAGGGCGGTGCGCCCGTCGTAGGCCAAGTCGGTTGGGAAACCGCAATTCCAGCCGTCGACTGACTGGCTCTTGATTTGTGTCGCCCCCGCCTGCACGCCGACCTCGTCGAGGAGTTCGGTGAGCGGCACTCCTTGCCACACCGCGTTGCCGACCAGGCCGGCGCCGACCTCGTTGGAGACACAGGACAAGGTGACTGGGGTGACCACGGATGCTCGCTGCACCAACTCCTCGAAGGTGTAGGTGCGGGGGTTGTCGACCATCCCCTTGATCTCGAGCTTCCATTTGGTCGGGTCGACCTGGGGCACGATGATCGCAGTGTCGATCCGATAGAAGTCCTTGTTCGGCACCACGATCGGTGTGATTCCAGGCGTGGCGGCCACATCCGTGCCTGCGGCCGAAACGACCTGGGCCGCAACCTCGTCAGCTTCGACAACCGGCGCCAGCGTCACCGATTCCCGTGCCCCTTCCGCCGAGGTGCTGTTGCGGAACGCCTGTCCGACGAAGTTGCTGAACAGCGCCGCTGCTCCACCGGCGAGGGCCCAACCCAAGAACCCTCGCCGTGCGGAGATCGGGCTGCTCTGAGAGACGATCGTGGTGTTCGGTGAAGTAATTGGCGGCTGATCAGTGGCTGGTGATGTGCGAAAGATTTGTGATGTGAGGAAGAAGAGTGAGGCCACTCCGGCCACGGCGGCAGCGCCGGCAACAACTGCTCCCGCGATCGGACTGCCCTGAGAATCAACGGCGATGGACGACAAGCCGATCAAGCCGAAGACGGCAAAGCCGAGTGCGCCGATCAATGGCCTCCGCAGACTGGCAATGCCGAGGCCGGCCGCAATGAACAACGAGATGATGGCCGTGCCGGCGGTGAGCGCCGTTTTCTGCTTCAGGCCGAACACCTGCTTGCCGAACTCGTTCACGCTGGCCGGAGCCAAATCGATGACCCGGCTGCCGACCGCAGCCACAAGCCCGGGAGTTGGGGCGAGAATCCCAGCAACGAGTTCGCCAACCGCCAGGGCAATGGCCCCGGCGACGACGCCAGCGACGGCACCCTTCAGAATCGAGCTTGTTCGAGCAGTGACCATGAAGCGAGTCAACCTACGCACGGGTTGCTCTCTTCCTTCGTTCACCACTTGTTCAGTACCAACGTCGACACGAAGGGAATGCCGATTGGACCAATTCGGTTCCTTCCGGCCTATGGACATCGACCGACCCCCACTCTCGACGTTCGAACGCGGCATGAAGCCCGGCCACCGGGCCCGCTCCAAGCTCATCGCGTTCGGACTCCTGCTCTCGCTCGGTGCTGCCGCTTGTGGCGGTGGAGAGACCGCAGCCCCCGAGCTGGGTTCGGCCCCTCAGCCCTCTGCCCCTTCGTCGGGTGCCGACAGCACGTCGTCTGCCACTTCTTCTGATGACATTGCCGGATCCGACGCCAGTACCGGTTCTGATGTCCCCGCTGATGACTCCGGGACCGCCGCCGACGCCGGGACCGTCAACCTGTTTCCTGATCTCGACGTCGTCAACGTTGCTGATGGCAGCAGTGTGAACCTGGCTTCCGAACTCGGCGGTGGCGAGCGGGCAACGCTCTTGTGGTTCTGGGCTCCTCATTGAGCCACCTGTCGGGCCGAGGGCCCGGCAGTCGAGCAGTTTGCTCGAGATCACGGTGATGAAGTCCGGGTCGTCGGACTCGGAGCCCAAGACTCACTCTCCTACGCCGAAGAATTTCTCGACTCCACTGGCACCGACTCGTTCCTGATGGTGTGGGACGAGAGTTTCACGTCCTGGTCGTACTACGGCGTGCGGGGTCAGCCCACGGCGATCCTCGTCGACCCCACTGGACAACCGATCACTGGTTGGTCGGGGGCCTTCCCCGAGGACGAAGTCTTGGAACTCGCAGCCCAATTCAGGTGAGGTGCAGGCTCGAACCCGGGCCGTCCGGTATCGGTGATCGATGCCGGTCCCGGCCCCGAGAATTCTGATCTCGTCCAACCGGCGTTATAGGGTCGGCCGCCATGGGATTCTTGAGCGGACGTGTCGTACTGGTCACCGGCGGTAACGGAGGCATCGGCCTCGGCATGGCCGAGGGTTGTGTGGCCGAAGGGGCCGCTGTGGTGATCTGGGGAACCAATCAAGCGAAGCTCGACCAGGCCGAACACGGGCTCGCCTCCGATGGCGCCCGCGTGCTGGCACAACGGGTGGACGTCAGCGACGAATCGCAGGTCGTCGGAGCATTCGCCGAGGCCGTCAAAGAAATGGGCAAGGTCGATTCGGTCTTTGCCAACGCCGGGGTCTCCGGGGGCGGCGCCTTCGTCGACCAGACCCTCGACCTCTGGCGCGAAGTCCTCTCGGTGAATCTCGACGGCGCCTTCCTCACCCTTCGGGAGGCGGCCCGTCACATGAAAGAGCGAGGTGAGGGAGGGGCGCTGGTCGGTGTCTCGTCGGTCTCGGCGATTCACGGAGCACCCATGGCCCAGCCTTACGCCGCATCGAAGGCCGCCGTGCTCGCAATGATGCGCGGACTCGCCGTCGAACTCGCCCGCTACCAGATCAGATCGAACTGTGTGGTTCCCGGGTGGACAGAAACCGAGATGACCGCACAGGGTCGCGAGAACGAACGGTTTCTCGCCAACACCACCCAGCGCACACCGATTCGGCGCTGGGGCCTTCCGGCTGACTTCCGTCGACTCGGAGCATTTCTGGCCGATCCGACCCAGCTCTACCACACGGGCGACGAAATCGTCATGGACGGTGGCTACACGAAGTTCTAGCCGTGAGCATCAATCGAGTTGTGGCAGACTTCCGGGCATGAAGATCACCGTTGATTACGACCTGTGCGAGAGCAACGCCGTCTGTATGCAGGTGGCACCGGAAGTGTTCGAGGTTCGCGACGACGACTTTCTCTATGTGCTGAACGAGCACCCGGGTCCGGAGCTTCATGCCAAGGTGCGAGAGGCCGCTGACCGCTGCCCGAAGCAAGCGATCTCGTTGTCCGAAGACTGACCATCAGTGCCAAAGCGTGCGTTGGGCCGGGTCGTCATTGTCGGGGCATCCCTGGCCGGCACTCAGGCGGCGCAGACATTACGTCGATCTGAGTTCGCCGGCGAGATCGTCATGGTCGGAGGTGAAGATCACTTCCCCTACGACCGGCCGCCACTGTCGAAGCACTATCTCGCCGGGGCGTGGGACGCGGAGAAGCTCCGACTGCGGGCCGCCGCCGACCCGGCCGCGCTCGGGGTCGAGTGGCGTCTCGGGACCAAGGCCATCCGACTCGATCTCGGCCTGAAAACCGTCGAGCTCGACGACGGCGACACCCTGTCCTTCGACGGTTTGGTCATCGCTACTGGCGCCTCGCCCCGGTCGATCCCGGGGATCGAACTCGACGGGGTTCACGTACTCCGCACGCTCGACGACGCGGTTGCCTTGCGAGCCGATTTCGATGCCTCGCCTGAACGAGTCCTGGTCATCGGCGCCGATGAAACCGGCGCCGAAGTTGCGGCGACCGCCCGGCAACGGGGCCTCGAGGTCACCATGGTCGATGCGGCTGAGACGCCGATGTCGCGGGTCCTCGATCGCGTCAGTGGTCTGGCCGTTGCCGATCTTCACCGAAGCCACGGAGTCGACGTTCGTCTCGGAGTCGGCGTCGCCGGCATGGAAAGCGATGCGTTCGGACGGGTCAATCGGGTTGAGTTGAGTGATGGCGAATCAGTCGTGGTCGACGTGGTCGTGATCGGAATCGGCGTCACACCGAATACCGGCTGGTTGGAAGGATCCGGGCTGGAGCTCGACAACGGGGTCGTTTGTGACGCCACGTGTCTGGCCGCCCCTGGTGTGGTTGCGGCCGGCGACGTGGCCCGATGGCCGAATCGCCGGTTCGGCGGTGAGCTCACCCGCGTCGAGCAGTGGGACAACGCCATCGATCAGGGCGGCTACGCCGCCAAACGACTGCTGGCTTGGGCCGCCGACGAACCGGAATCGGTGGAGCCCTTCGAGCCCATCCCGTGGTTCTGGAGCGATCAATACGATCGAAAGATGCAACTCGCCGGCGTGCCGACGGATCGTACCGAGGTCGTTCAGGGCTCGCTGGCCGAGCAGCGGTTCGTGCAGATCTACACCGATGACCAGGAACGTTTCGTCGGTGCCCTGGCCTGGAACCGCCCGCGGCAAGCCATCCAGGCCCGCCAGCTCCTCACCGAGCGAGCAACGGTTGAACAGGCTCGCGAAGTTCTGGGTGCGTGATGCATGTTGGCGACGGTTCAGTGTGAGGACGGCTCGTGGTCGAAATTGAACCCACGGAACCCGGTGACGAACTGATCGATCATGTCGATCGCGATGGCAACGTCATCGAGGTGGTGACCAGGGCGAGGATGCGAGCCGAAACGCTCCGTCATCGTTGCACGTACACCTTCGTCACCCGGCCCAGTGGCGCGATCGTCGTCCATCGTCGAGCCGACTGGAAGAGCATTTACGCCGGGTATTGGGATCTGGCCTTCGGAGGCGTGTGCGGCGCGGGGGAGGACTGGATTGCGGCGGCGGGGCGTGAACTCGAGGAGGAGTCGGGGCTTTCGATCGACGACCTCGATCCTCCGGGTTTGTCCGGGCTCGGAGCCGTTCGCTACGAGGAGAGCGACGGTCGCATCCTCGGGCGGGCGTACATCGGCGTCTCCGGTGTCGAACTCACCTGCCCTGATGGCGAAGTGGTCGAAACCGCCGACGTGTTCCCGTCCGAACTCGATCGCTGGCTGGAGGGTCGGCTGGTCTGCCTCGACACCCGATTCGGAGCGCTGCCCTTGCTCCGCGCCCATCTGAACTTGTGATGAACGGAGGTTGCTCCGGAAGTCGGATCCGATGGAATCGGTTGGATGGGCATGACAGTTGAATCGGCATGACCGTCGAAGTGGGCTCGTCCGACACGATTGAGCGGAGCGCTACTGTTGCCGGCGTGTCGCAACTCCTGCCCGTTCGTCCTGCCGTGCTGGTCGTCGACGACGAGCCGCAAGTGCGTCGAATCATCGCGAGCTACCTCGAGGCCGAGGGATTCGACGTGCGCATGGCGGCTGACGGCACCCAAGCACTGGCCGAACTCGCCAAGCGAAAGGCCGATCTCGTCGTACTCGACCTGATGCTTCCCGGTGTCGACGGTCTGACGGTTCTGCGCCGGCTCCGGGAATCGGGTGACCAGGTTCCGGTGATCGTGTTGAGTGCGAAAGGGCAGGAATCCGAGCGGGTCGTCGGGCTCGAGCTCGGAGCCGATGATTACATTTCCAAGCCGGCTTCACCCCGTGAGGTTCTCGCTCGGGTGCGAGCGGTTCTCCGTCGCACCGGCTCGACCGGACCCGAGTCGATTTCTGTTTCCGACCTCGAGATCGATGTGGTCGGCCGGAGAGTGATGAAGGCCGGAGTCGAACTCGAGCTGCCGCCGAAGGAATTCGATCTTCTGGTTCGTATGGCGTCAACCCCGGGTGAGGTGCACAGTCGGGCCGCGCTGCTGCGAGATGTCTGGGGGTCCAGTCCCGATTGGCAAGACCCCGGAACCGTGACCGTGCACATTCGACGACTTCGCCGCAAGCTCGAGTTCGATCCGGCGAACCCGCTGCACCTCGTCACGGTGTACGGCATCGGCTATCGCTTCGATCCATGATCCAGACCGCGATGACTGCACAGATCTACGCCGCGGAAATGATGGATGATGAAGCGAGCATCGGAATCTTCATCGCCATGACTGCGGCGTTGGCACTCGGAGCGGTGACCCTGCTTCCGCCCGTCATGAAGCGGATCCGAATCCGGCGAGCCGTACCCGCCCTGGCCATCATCGGACCCGTCCTCGCCGTTCTCGGAAGTCTGGTCGGCAGTGGTGCCATGACCTTGTCGGGGCACGACGTCGGTTATGTGGTGCTGGTCGTCGGCGTCACCGGGCTGGCAGCCACCGTGGTCGGTTGGCGTCTCGCTCGTCCGCTCGCCATGGATCTCGACACGGTGGTGCACACGGTCGAGTCGATCGCTGGAGGCAATCGGTCGGCTCGAACCGGAATCGATCGAAACGACGAGATCGGCGATCTGGCGGCTGCGGTTGATCATCTGGGCCGGTCGCTCATGCGATCGGAGGCCGAACGTGATGCCGCCGAAGACGAACGTCGAGCGGTCGTCAGCGCGCTCTCGCACGATCTCCGGACGCCCTTGGCCTCACTGTTGGCATCGGTCGAAGCACTCGAAGACGGGATGGCCGACGAGGCAACCCATCTTCGCTCGATGCGTCGGAACGTGCTCGCGCTCGAGCGCCTCGTCGAAGATCTCTTCCTTCTCGCCCGAGCCGATTCCGGCCGGCTTGCGCTCCAGGCCGAAGAGCTCGACCTCGCTGAACTCATCGACGAAGCGCTGGAGGCGATCGGTCCGTTCGCGGCCGAGCATGGTGTGACGATGCAGGCCGAGTTGTCGAACGCGATCCCGATCTCGGGTGATGCCAACGCCATCGGACGAGTGCTGAGAAACCTGCTCGACAACGCCGTGCGTCATGCGGCCGAGGATGAGGGGATCGTCACCGTGGTCACGTCGTTGGACGAACCCCACGTCTTGCTCGAGGTGAACGACAATGGTCTGGGGTTCGATCCGAAGTTCGTGCCTCGGGCCTTCGAGCGTTTCACGCAGGCCGACACGGCTCGCTCCCGACAGGGAGGGGCAGGCTTGGGTCTGGCGATCGCCCAAACCCTCGTCGAGGCTCATCAGGGATCGATCCGTATCGAACCGGGACCCGGCGGGCGAGTCGTTGTGCAGTTCCCCTTGCTGGCTGCGCGGGGGATCCCGGCTCATTGATCTGGTTGGCTGAATCCGGCCGGCTGCGATCTCGGTCAGCAGCGATCTCGGTCGAAATTGGCCTGTGATTGGCAGACCACTTCGACCGGGCCGTGGTAGAAAACGGAATGGCCTCCCGAGTCGGCACGAATGCCCTGCTGAGCATGCTTGGTGATTGGTCGGCCGGGGTCGGGGCATCGCTTCAGTCACGCTTGGCGGACTCGCTGCGCCAGGCCGTCGAAACCGGTGTCTTGGCGCCGGGCTCGGCTTTGCCGTCAGAGCGGGCACTGGCTCGGTCGTTTGCCGTGAGCCGATCCACGATCACCGCCGCGCTCAACCAGTTGAAAGCCGAGGGGATCCTCGACGCTCGACAGGGAAGCGGCACCACAGTCACCGGCGCCTCGGAGCCCGCCATTCCCGGGGCGACCAACCTGGTCGGAATTCTCGAAAATGGGCGAGGCATCGATTTGGCCGCCTCGAGCCCGGCTGACGCCCGCGCCCTCCCATCGGTCGATGTCGATCTCGAGGCCCTCCTGCGGGCCGGCCCTCGACATGGCTACACGCCTGCCGGCCTACCCGTGCTCCGGGAAGCCATCGCCGAACGGTTCACGTTCGATGGCTTGCTCACGACCCTCGATGAGGTGCTCATCACCAACGGGGCGCAACACGGACTTGCCTTGGCGCTGACCTTGTTCGCTCGTCCCGGCGATTCGGTGATCGTCGATGATCCGACCTACCCGGGAATGATCGACCTCATGGCCAGCCGAGGGCTCGAGGCCATTGGCTTACCACGCGAGCGAGGCGGTATCGACGTCGTCGGGCTTCGCAGGTTGGTGGCCCAGCACGGGGTCCGGTTGGCCTATCTGCAGACTTCGGTGCACAACCCCACCGGTCTCACCGCAGCTGATTGGGAGATTCGCGAGCTCGCTGGAGTCTGCGACGAACTCGAATTGACCGTGCTCGAAGACCTTGTTCTCGCCGACCTCCGCTTCGACGGCTCCCGTCCCGCTCCGTTGGCCTCCCGAGTCACGACGGCGCAGGTCCTCGTGATCGGCAGCATCTCGAAGTTGGGTTGGGGTGGTCTGCGAATCGGCTGGTTGCGGGCCCCCGGAGCCCTCGCCGATCGCTTGATGAGGGCACGGCTGAACGAAGACCTCGGCAGTTCGATTCCGTCCCAGGTCATCGCCGCCGGCGTTCTCAAGAAGTTCGACGATGTCGTTGCTTCGCGTCAACCAACGTTGGAGAGCCGCTCAGCCTTGGCCCGACAATTGATTGCCACGCTCCTGCCCGATTGGAAGGTCAATATCCCGGCCGGTGGATTGTCGATGTGGATCGAACTTCCCCAGCCGTTCGGCGAACGGCTCGCCCAGCTCTCGAGCAGGCACGGGGTGACGATCGCCACCGGCACCTCGGCGTGTGTGACGATCGACGGGTCGAGTTTCATTCGCCTGTGTTTCGACCGGCCCGAGGTGCAGCTACGAGAAGGAATCAAACGGCTCGCGACGGCTTGGGCGACCATCTGACCCGGCCCAAGCTGCAGGTCGGAACCGGTCAGGTCCAGGTGTGGGAGAAACAGCGCTCGTCGAGGTTGCCGGTGGCGTAACGACCCCAGACACTCATGACCGCATTCTTGGTGTACTCGTGCCATGAGACGACGTCGGGCGTGGCGATTCGCCTGACGACTTGGCGTATCCCACCGTCATGAATCGTGTAGCCGGCCCACACGCCTGGCCAATGATGAGTGGACGCAACCTCGGAGATGATCACAGGGCCGTGGGTTCGCAATCGGTTGCGATGGGTGTGGCCTGATGTGAACAGCACCTGCTGGCTGGCCGCCGCCAATCGATCGAGGAACGGCTTGGCTTCGTTGCCCCGAATACCCGGAGGCCGGTAGCGGGTCGTGTTGTGTTCCTGGAGTTGTTGGTGAACAACGACCATCGACGGCCCGGTCGCGGTCCGAACCAGTTCGAGAAGGTCGCTTCCGATGACGCGGAGAGAACCGGTGCCTTTCCGTTCCACCGTGGTGTTGCCGAGCACGACACGAAGTCCAGGGAGATCGACGTGGCTGACGTGGCGTTCATAGGGAAGGCGGCGAGCTCCGACGGTTTCCGGCAGGGGTACATCGCCGACCATGTCGACGTCGTGGTTGCCCGGAAGCAGGGACATCTTCAGGTCGGGGAAGGCATCGACCAATCGGCCGACCTCGGCGAAGTCCTTCTCGCTTCCGTGGTGGGCCGCGTCACCCTTGATGACCAGGTGGGTTGCACCCCAGGCCACCGCTTCCTGGATTGCGGCGTGAGCCGACCGGTAGGCAAACGGTTCGGAAACGTTCTCCGACTCTCGCATCTGCTTGAAGAATCCGAAATGGTCGGAACCGAGATGGAGGTCGGAGATGGTGGCGATCTTCCCCAATGCGGCGCCCGGAGGTGGTTTCAGGGTCCGGGCGCTGAGCTGTTTGCGTCGCCCATCAGCCGCCACCGACACGGACAGGGAAGCGTCGGCGGGAAGTTGCCCGATCACCAATGACCCCGGTCCGCCTGCGTGGTGAAGCGTCGGCGAAGCGACGACGAGACCCGTTGCGTCGTCACGAACCTCGAAATGAACGCTGCCCGATGGCAGTCCGCCCCAGGTGACCTGGATCGAATGGTCCTCGACGGCCCAGATCGAGACGGGTGAATCAGGAAAAGGGAGACGAGGCAACCGCACGATCAAAGGTCGATGATGCTTCGTAAGCGCGCTGATTCTCGGAGCCCCAGAGCGGTTTGCACCTTCTGTCGTTCGAGGATCTGCGCCAGTGTCTGTGCCCCCTGCGGCACGGGGTGGGCAGCAAAGAACGCAGCCGCAGCTTCGACGTCACCAGGCTCGGTCATGCGGCTCACGCCGTCGATCATGCGGACGATCGAGGAGCTCGCGAATTGATCGACGAGCTTGTCCCAATTCGTGGTGATGAAGGTCCAGATGGCCTTGCGATTGCCTCGGTTGATCAGTGCTCGACGGATCCAGAGCGGCGCATTCTGGGCCCGAATCTCTCCGGCCAGAATCATCTCCAACACTCGCTCGAGATGATGCAGTTCGGGAAAGTCGGCCGTGGCGTAGAGATAGCGAAGCTCGTCTTGCGGATTGTCGGTTTCGCGGTAGGCCTGGAGGAAGTCGTCGAGATCGGCGTCGTCACCGATCGATGCCACGACCTCGACGGCGGCAGCCATGATCGAGGCTTCGACGAGCTCGGGATCGCGCCGTCCCTCGGCGACGGCTCGTTGCGCCTCCTCCTGGATTTCGTGATCGTTGGCCAAGACACCCATCGCCCGGATGAGATCGCCCCGGAGCTGGCGGGACCGGTCGTTGTCGTCGGGCTGAGGTGAAAGCGTGAGGCCGGCAAGCGCGGGGGCCAGCGCATCGTGGACAATCGCTTGGAAGGTGACGCGTGTGTCGCCGTCGAGTAACTGATCGAGTGAACCGAATCCGGCAATGATCCGCTGCCACACTGACCGATCGTGTTCGGCTGTGAGCATCTCGAGCAGCGTGACAAAAGTGGACGCCGTCATGGCGTCTGCGAGAACGGCCGCCCATGAGTCGTCGATCAAGGCATACCGTTCGATGGCCGTGAGTTCTACGAGTGCGACCTCGGCCAGCTTCTCCAGCGAGTCGGGCGGATAGGCAACACGCACGAAACTGGCACCCTCGGCGTTTGCGAGGAACCATCTTGCCCCATCACCCAAGTCGAGTTCGACCGAGTCGCCTTCGAGCAGAATCTGCGAGGTGACCGGCTCGCCCGTCGTGGGCTGCCACCGATAGCGAATGGGTACGACCCACGTCTGATCGGCCGATTCGTCGGCGCCGGCGAAGCGGAACCGCTCCTGGCTGATCGTGACCGACTTGCCATTCGGCGCGAGTTCGACCGTGATCTGCGGAAAGCCACCCTGGAAGATCCACGAGTCCATCATGCGACGGACGGGAACCTGCCTTGCCGACGTGGCAACCTCGGCCTCGATGGCATCCCAGAGGTCGGTGGTTTCGGCGTTGCCGTAGGCATGCTGGCGCATATAGCGGCGGATGCCGGCCCGGAACGCGTCTTCACCCAGGTACTGCTCGAGCATGCGGACGACGGCGGCCCCCTTTTCGTAGGTGAGGATGTCGAACATGCCCTCGGCCTCTTCGGGCCCCTTGACTTCGAACTCGATCGGTCGAGTAGAGGACAACCCATCGGTTTCGAACGCAGCCGATCGAGAGAGGCCGAAGTCGATCCATCGTTGCCACTCGGGGCGGTACGCGTCGGTGCATCGCATTTCCATGAACGTGGCGAACGCCTCGTTCAACCAGAGGCCGTTCCACCACTTCATCGTGACGAGGTCACCGAACCACATGTGGGCCAGCTCGTGGTTGATGACGTCGGCCGCCCGCTGCAGTTCGGGTTGGGTGGCGCTGGCGGGATCGATGAGCAGCAGCGCTTCCCGGAACGTGATGCAGCCGAGGTTTTCCATGGCCCCGAACGCGAAATCGGGGATGGCGACGAGATCGACCTTGTCTCCCGGATAGCCGATGCCGAAATAGTCGGCGAAATATCGCAGAGCGAACGCACCGGCGTCGAGCGCGAACTCGGCGAGCTTCGGATTGCGACCGCGAACGTGGACAATTCGGAGAGGGATCCCGTCGACGTCGACGGTTTCGGACATCTCGAGAGGTCCGACCACGAAGGCTACGAGGTAGGTGCTCATTCGCATGGTGGTCGCGAAGGAGATGGCGACGCGCCCATCGTCGGTGTTCGAGCGTCCGGTTTCGGCGCTGTTGGCGATTGCGTCGTGACCGTCGGCGACCACGAGAACGAGATCGAACGTGGCCTTGAAGCTGGGCTCATCCCAACAGGGGAAAGCCTTGCGGGCGTGGGTTGCCTCGAGCTGAGTGGTGGCGAGTTTGTGGTCGGCGCCGTCGTCACCCACGAAGCGACTGAGGTAGAACCCGACGAGTTGATCGTTGAACGAGCCGTCGAAGGTCAGACGGATCGTTGCGTCTCCGGCGGCAAAATCCCCCGTCAACGTCAGACGCTGGTCGACCTCGTCGAGGCTGAAAGCGACGGCAACGTCACCAACGAGCGCCTCGGAGATCGCGAGATCCTGGCTGTTGAGCACGATGTCGGTGCCGGCCTCGACAATCTCGACGTCGATCTCGACGGTCCCCGAGAAGGTCTCCTTCTCGAGATCGGGTTCGATCCTCAGACGATAATGGCGAGGAACGGTGGACTCCGGCAGGCGGTAAGGGTCGTTCACCAGCGAGAGACTATCTCCCTCTTGGGCGGGCTCTGTGGCCGAATTGATTCAGAAGTCAATCGGGAAGAGTGTCCAACCCTGCCGATTCGAGCGGTAGCTTCGTTGCGGCCGAGTTCTGAGGAGACGAACCGTGAACGAATCAAGCGCCCAGACAAGCAGTGGTCTCGTTGATGTTGTCGGCGTTGGGAACGCCATCGTCGATGTGATCACACACGCTGATGATGACTTCATCCAATCGCAGGGACTCGTCAAGAACTCGATGACCCTGATCGACGACGACCGGGCCCACGCTCTCTATCGCCTGATGGGGCCGGGCATCGAGGCGTCTGGCGGATCTTGCGCCAACACGATGGCCGGTATTGCCAGCTTCGGTGGATCGGCGGCCTACGTCGGCAAGGTGTCGAACGACCAACTCGGCGAGGTCTTCGCTCACGACATGCGGGCAATGGGTGTCGACTGCGACGTGCCGCCGGCGACTTCCGGTCCGGCCACCGCCCGGTGCTTGATTCTCGTGACCCCGGACGCCCAGCGCACGATGAACACCTATCTCGGCGTTTCGTCATTGCTCGAACCCGCTGACGTCGATCCAGGCACGATTCAACGGGCGAGACTCCTGCTCTGTGAGGGCTACCTCTGGGACGTCGAATCGGCCAAACAAGCCATCCGCAAGGCGATGGACTGCGCACACGCCTCCGGCGGACGATCCGCACTCTCACTCTCGGACGCGTTCTGTGTCGAACGACATCACGCCGAGTTTCGGGAACTCGTTGCCGGACCGGTCGATGTGCTCTTCGCGAATCGGATCGAGTTGCTGACGCTCTACGGCACCAAGAACCTCGATGAGGCCGTCGACGCCGTGCGGGCCGAGGTCGGACTGGCTTGCGTCACCATGGGCAAGCACGGTTCGCTTCTCATCACCCCCGACGAAATCGTCGAGGTCGAGGCAGCCGAGATCGCTCCGGTCGTCGACACCACCGGGGCCGGCGATCAGTATGCGGCCGGCGTGTTGTTCGGTCTGGCCCGCGGCCTTTCGCTGGCCGACGCGGGCTGGCTCGGTTCGTTGGCGGCCGCCGAAGTGATCTCCCATGTCGGGCCCCGTCCGGCTCGACCGCTCGTCAAGCTGATCGAGCCGGAAATACTGGAAAGATTCGTGGTGGAAAACCCGCTGTAACACTGCTCTTACAGTCGACGTGGGTCCTCGAGAGGCCCGGATTGCCGTACCTCAGCCCCAACCGCACGGTAAAAAGTGGCTGGCTGGCAGAGGAGAGTCGCCCCTTCTCTGCTAGCCACTCGAATGCCAGCCACTCGAATGCCAGCGACCCGAATGCCAGCGACCCGAACGCCAGAACTTGCGAACAGTCGGACTGGATTCAGGACGGCGTGAGCGGCTGACCGGCGACTGTTGCCCGGCTTGTCTGCGGCGTCGGCAGTCCGAGGAAGTTTCCTTGTCCCCAGTCGACCCCGGCCGCAGCCAGTGCATCGGCCTGGGCCTCGGTTTCGATGTTTTCGGCGACCACCCAGGCGCCGGTTCCATGAGCGAGGTGAACGACGGCGTCGATGACGGCTGCGGCCTCGACCGATGGCAGGTTGGAGACGATTGATCCGCTGATCTTCACCACATCGGGACGAAAGCGGGTGACCAGCGACAGGCTGGAGAATCCATCGCCGACATCGTCGAGCGCGATCCGCACACCCAGCTTCCTCAGTTCGGCCACCTGACGAGCCGCATCATCGACCGAGTTGTAACGATTTCGCTCGACGGCTTCCAGAACGATCTGATCAGCGTCGATTCCGACCAGCGCGGCCTCGTCGATAGCGGCTTCGATGGCGGCCACGTCGAAGACGCCATGGGGAGCCATCACGTTCAAGAACAGCAGCCCGTCGCCGAGCCAGGGCCCGACGCCCCGAATCGCCAGGGTGCGGGCGAGCTGGTCGAATTCGGAGATCCAGCCGCCGATGTCGGCCCGCCTGATGAGTTCTTCTGCATCGAGCGCATGGCCATCTTGGGTGGCCCGAATCAAGCTCTCGAACCCGATGACCGTGCGGTCGTCGAGTCGCACGAGCGGTTGGTAACGCACCTCGTAGGCGGGCGGATCGAGGATGGCGGCATTGGCTCGGAGTGCGTCGGCGACCTGATCGAGCCTGGTGCTGTGAAGCGCTTCACGCATGAGCTCGTCGACCGTTGCCCCCGGTTCGGCCCAGGCAACGCTCACTTGCGACAGCTGCGCATCATCGAGTTGCCCGTCATCGAGAAGCGAGGCGAGGATCGAGCGCAGAAACTCCCGGGCATCAGCGACGTCGATCCAGAGCACCCCGGTGCGGAGGTCGATTGTGTCCACCGCCCCCATGCCCAACCGATCGAGAACGGCGAGGATGGCCCCGTTCTCCGAAGCGAGTAGGAGCAACGCCGGTTTCGACGGCGGCAGGGTATGAGCGCGACGAAGAGCGCGTATCGCTGCCTCCGATGCTGCGGTATCGGGGGGAGGGCGCAAACTCGGCTCCGTCACTTCGGACGAGGATAGCTGACCCTACGCTGTGTGGGATACGTCACTCTCCGTGGTCAAAAGCGGCCGACAGAGGGCGGGATCTGTGCAGGATCAGTCAGAGGGCAGGATCTGGGCAGGATCAGTCAGAGGGCAGGAAGTGTAAATCGAGGTCGCCGAGCCGGACGAGCGCTGAGGCGATCCATCCTCCGATGGCCCCGAAGTGCTCGTCGAGGGCCGAGCCGTCTTCCAGCGCCTTCTCATCCAATTCATAGGATCCGTGGTAGTTGAGTTCGATGGCGTGCGAACCGAGCGTGAGTTCGTTGTCGTAGGTGGTTTCGAGGGTGAGTCCGGTGGCTTCGAGTGTCTCGCCCCCGATTCTGGGTAGCGGCGGAACGACGTTGGAAACCGTTCTCGGCTCGATCGGGGCGCTGAGTTGTTGGATCCGAAGCACGACGTCGATTTCGATTCGAGGCCCGTCGGTGAACTTTTCGTCGAGGAACCAGGTGCGGTAGGCCGTTTGCGACCAGGTCGGCCAGGCCAGCGTGAGGTCGCTTCGGACTCGGGGCGGTGATCCTTCGCCCGGGAGCCCGTAGCTGGTTTCCCAGGTGGTGTCGCCGAGAAGGACGTCGGTTTGGAACCGCTCTTCCAGTGCCTGGCGCTCGAGCATCGCCGTTTCCAATGCGTCGCGGAGGGCTCCGATTGCATCGGTGAAAACGTGGTCAAGCATCGGGGTCGTCGTCGGCCGCGTGGGGCGAAAGGAAGGCGATTGTGACGGAGATGTCGAGGTCGGCGGTTCGAAGGGTGGCGATTCGACGGCCGGGTTGCACCGCAGGCTTGGGTGCTCCGATCAGCGAACCGAGATCGGCGATCATGGTGTCGAGATCGTTGGTGGTGATGGCAAGGCCCCACAGCGATGCCGGGCCGGAGCCAGTCGGTTCGACCGGGCCGACCAGTTCGATGATGCTCGAACCGGCCCAGAAGAACACTTGGCGCCTTGCCTCCTGGTCGTCGGGGATTTCCCTTGTCCGTCGAGGCTCGAAACCGTTCATCCGGAGCGCCCGAATCGATCGGTCGAGGTCGGGGGTGATCATCACCACGTGATCGAGACGCGTGGCCCCATTGGGGTTCGGGATGTTCGGTGTGGGTGGTTTCGAACTCTCGAGTGGCCGCTCGGTAGGAGCGGAGACGGTGGTCAGTCCATCGATCGAGCCATCGTCGATCCCGTCGAACGACCAGGCAACGATGCCCCGGCGGTTGCGTCCGGATGGCTCGTGGCCGAGCAGGCGGAGCCGAACGGGACCAATACGGGCGATGCCCTCGCGGCCGGTCTTCTCCACGTGAAACCCAGCTCTGGCCCAGGAGTCGGGGTCATCGGCGATGGCCAGTGTGTGGAGTGCGGGCCCGACCATGGCTTCAAAGTAGCGGGGCGACGAGCCGGCCGGGGCCGTATGGCATGGATCGACCCTGGTAGTGGCCGTGTGTCGGTCGAGGGCTAGTAGAAGACGCTGCGGGTGCGGTGCCGCGGAATCGCCTTGTAGTGAGGCGATCCGCCTCGCTCCCACAGGATCAGATCGAGGTCCATCGCCGTTCGGCCGGTGAGCGCGACGAGCCGTTCGATACAGACGACGGCCGCAGCGCGAAGCTCGATCTCGGGTCGACGGCCTGGATCGAGCAGTGTGCCGTTGTCGATGGATCGAGCGAGGGCCGGGTCGTACCGGAGCACACCGTCGACACGGAGAACGTGGGGGACCAGGTTGTCGGCGAATGCAGTCAACTGGTCGAGATCGTCGAAGAGCCGCTGCTGGAACTCGCGACATAGATCGGCAGCTGTGATCTGGGCTCGCTTGTAGAACGCGACTGGCGCTCCGTCGAGACTTGCGACGTCTCGGTAGTAGGGCATCGCCGTGAGGATCTCGGCCAGCCGCTCCGCCGATCGACCTGCTGATCGGATCAGTCGGACGGCTCCTTCCCGCTCGCCGAGCAGAGCGCCGAGGTCGCACAGGCCGATAGCGAATCGAGCCATCAACTCCTCGACGGCCCCTGCGTCGAGGTCCTGTCCGAAGATCCGGGAACACTCGCCCACGGTGACCGATTGCAGGCGTTCGGCAGTGAGTGGACCAGTGCGCGCCACGTGTTCACGCAATGAGGCTGCCATCGTCCTCGCCCCGGAGAGACCGGGACGCTTGCGGACGATGTCGTGGTAGCCGGAGCCGAAGTTGATTGCGTCGAGCGCGAGGACCAGCGCGGCCGACCCCTCGTCTCGATCGGCGAGTTCGGCTTCTGGCCACACCGTCTTCGTCGGCTCGGGCAGCAATCCCAAGCCGTCGGCGAGCCGCTCCAGTGCGTCGTCGTCGATGGCCACCATCTGGCTCTGGGCCATGACCCGGGCGCACGTCGTCCGCACACGCTGGGACAACGATGGTTCGGTGGTTGGGTCGGTTCGCAAGGGGCCATACTTCCCCATGTGACATCTGCGACGGCGAATATGAACGATCCCGATTTCCTGGCTGATCTCTACGGGCAGGCGGAGGCGTGGCGGGATCAGGATCCAGATCCTCACAACGTCGCCACCTTGGAGGAGCTCGTGGCGGCGAGTACCGCTGGGGATGACGAGGCAACCCGGTCGTTGGAAACGTTGTTCGGCGATCGGATTGCGTTCGGCACCGCCGGTCTCCGAGCCGAACTCGGTCCCGGGCCGACGTTGATGAACCGAGTGGTCGTACGGCAGACGACTGCCGGCCTGATGCGCTGGTTGAAAACCGGAGCGAGGGTCGTGATCGGCTACGACGCTCGGCACTGCTCGGCCGAATTCGCAGCCGACACCGCAGCGGTCGTGGTGGGCGCCGGAGGAGTGGCCGAGATCCTGCCCGAACCGCTTCCGACGCCCGTTCTCGCCTATGCGGTTCTCGCCCGAGGAGCCGACGCCGGCGTGATGATCACCGCCAGTCACAACCCGCCCCGCGACAACGGATACAAGCTCTACTTGTCCGACGGGATCCAGCTCGTGAGTCCAGCCGACGCCGAGATCGCGCAGCAGATCGACATCGCCGCCACGGAGGCCATCCCGATGTCGTCCATGGATGACGCCAACATCGTGCGGCTTGACGATTCGATGGCAAAGGCCCACCAACAGGCTGCGGTCAGCGTGCTCGCCGGCGAGGGCCGCGATGTATCCGTCGTGTACACCGCCATGCACGGCGTCGGTGGGAAACACCTGATGGAGACGTTCGAACTGGCCGGGTTCCCGGCGCCGATCATCGTGCCCGAACAGTTCGAACCAGACCCCGACTTTCCGACTGCGGCCTTTCCGAATCCCGAAGAGGAAGGGGCGCTCGATCTGGCGCTTGCCCTCGCAGTCGACCGCCACGCTGACGTCATCCTCGCCAGCGATCCGGACGCCGACCGTCTGGCCATGGCAGTGCCCGCCAGGGAAGTCGACGGGGGATGGACAGCCCTGAGCGGTGACGAAATCGGCGTGCTCCTCGCCGACCACCTGATCCGACATCATGTGGCCGAGAACCATCCCGGTGGACGGGTCGTTGCCAACTCCGTGGTGTCCAGCCGCCTGCTCAGCCGGATGGCCGAGAGCGAAGGCATCGCCTCGGTCATCACCCTGACCGGTTTCAAATGGGTGGCTCGCCCGATCGTCGAGCGCCCGGAAGCTCACTACTTGATCGGCTATGAGGAAGCGATCGGCTACAGCATCGGAGGCGTGGTTCGAGACAAGGACGGAATTTCGGCCGCCCTGGTGGCAGCCGAAATGATTGCCGAGCTCAAGGCCGACGGACTCACGGTCTGGGACCGTCTCGATGCGTTGTCGCTCCAACACGGTGTGCACTTGACCGGTCCCGTCACGGTTCGCCTCGATGGACCCGAAGGGCTCGACGAGCGCGAGCGTCTGATGGAGCAGATGGAATCCAATCCGCCGGCCAACCTCGATGGGCACGAGTTGTCGAGCTTCGAGAACCTTCGCGATGGCGTCAACTTCCCACCGTCGACCGGGGTGGTCTTGTTCTACGGATCGACTCGGGTGATCGTTCGGCCCAGCGGCACCGAGCCGAAACTCAAGGCCTATGTCGAGGTGGTCGAACCGGCCGGGGCCGACCTCGCTGCGGCCCAGGAAAGGGCCGAAACTCGGCTCCGCGAGATCCAGAAGGAAATACACGACTTGCTCACGGGCCAGCGCTGAGGGATCAGTACTGAAAGATCAGGTACTGGGGGGTCAGAGCCGGCACGAGTCGGTGGAGCCCGGAAGTCGATAGCGATACTTCGAAATCAAGCCGTAGAGCGGAGCGGCAAGCCAAGCCACGGGGGGCCTTCGCAGCAGCCAGCCGATCGGGCGCAACGGCCGGGTACCGATCTCGAGGGCGCGACCCACGGCGGCATGGCCGCGGAACTGAGCGCCCGATTCATCGACGAAGTAGGCGGCCGAGGAGACCTGAGCGACGGTCAGGCCGAGTTGGTCGAGATCAAGCGATTGCCAAGGCGCGACAGAAACCGTGCCCGGGAGTATCCCTCGTGCACGGTTGGCCGATGCGGTGCAGAAGCCGCAATCACCGTCGAAGATCAGAACACCACCGGACGCACGCCGATGGTGGTTCAAAACGTCAGCTTCGGCCGCAGTTCGGCTTGCGGCCGTGGTTGGCTTTCTTCTTGCGGGCACCAATTCGTTTTTTGTTCCGTCGCTTCGACATTCGAGGAAGGCTATCTCGTCAGAGTCATTTCAAGAACGGAGTCATTTCAAGAACGGAGTCATTTCAAGAACGGAGTCATTTCAAGAACAGAGTCATTTCAAGAACAGAGTCAATTCAAGAACGGGGTCACTGCAGGAACGGAGTCACCGCAGGAACGTAACTGAGCTGAGTCTGGCGGAGCGGGAATCGGTGATTTCGCCGGCCGCAGCGAAAACCGTCAAAACCACCGGCGATTGGCCGACAAAGAACTCTGTAAGACCTCAAGACGTTCGGTCCCCAGACCGACGACTAGGACCTCAGCTCAGAAAGAAAGCAGAACCCATCGTGGCCCGAAATTGGGACGCTCGTGTTCGTGGAGCAAGTCAGAAAGCAACGACCCCTCACGAATCGAGTTCTGAAGGTGATGACACCGCTGAGGCGACCGATGGTCGCGCCTCGGGCCGGCGGAACCGGTCCGACCGGGCGGCAGCGGCCCCACTCCCTGGTCTCCGGGCGCTGTCCGAGGCCCAGACGTTTGATTTCCTCGATGATTCCCGCTCCGATGAGTCGCAAACCGAAGCGGCTGAGAAGAAGGTTTCGGCCCCTGAACCGGTGATCGAGTCGGAGGCCCCAGACGATCAGGTCGAGAAGTTCACAGCCGAGGCTCGGCCCAAAGGCCCGACGACCAGTCGGGGACGGAGCTTGGCCGCAACGCTCGGCACGATCTCGTCGGTGGAGGCTTCGGCCAAACGCGCTCGGGACGCCGAATTGATTGCGGACGGCCTGTCGATGGCGGTCAAGGCGGCCGGACTGTCGGTCGCCGTGGTCGAACGCTCGACGGGTTTGATCCATTGGACCTCGGATCAGTGGGTTGATCGCTTCGGAGAGAAAGACACGATCGCTCGCCACATGCCGACTGCCACCGAATTCGGGGAGTCGCCGCTTCCGCCGCCTGGAGAATCCTGGCAGCGGACCAGAACCCTGTTGTACGCCGACGGTTCGGAGCACCTCGCCGACCTCCTGCTGGTCGGACACACGGCAACGAGCGGCGCCGACATCGTTTCCGTTGTTGCACTCGACTCGAGTGGCAATGGTTTGCTCATCACCGAGAGGGCTCAGGTGATCTCGGTCATCGATGGAGCCGTCGAACAGGTTGCCGACGGAGCCGTTGCCGTTCTCTACGTCGACCTCGACCGCTTCAAAGTGGTTCACGATCTCGTTGGAAACATCGAAGCGCTCCGAGTTCTCGATCTGGTGAACCACCGGATCGCGTCGACGGTACGCGGCAGCGATCTGCTCTTTCGTCTCCACTCGGACGAGTTCGTTGTCGTCGCTTGTGAGCTCGAGCACGCGGGTGCGGCCGAGGACCTCGCAGAGCGCATTCGAGCCTCGATCGCGACACTCACCGATGTCGGGCAGGAGTTGGCGATCACGGCCAGCGTCGGCGTGGTGCTGGCCGAAGCGAACCAAACCGGCGACAAGCTCCTGTCGGCGGCAGAGACCGCCGTCTATGTGGCGAAGGGACGGGGCCGAAACCGCGTGGCCCTCCATGACGAGGAACTCCGCACGCGCACTCAGCGCCTGATGGTCGTCGAGCGTCAGCTCCGACAGGCCATTGATCGCAAGGATGTGCGATTCGCCTACCAGCCGGTTGTCGACATCGTGTCGGGCCGGGTCACCGGAGCGGAAGCGCTCCTCAGGCTCGGTGGAGATGTCGGTCTGTCGGCGGTCGAAGTAGTTGCCGCCGCTGAACACAGCGGCCTGATGGGTGCGCTCGGCGTCCTGGTTCTCGAGGGCGTCAACGAACAGCTGGGGACCTTCCTGCGGACCCCTGGTGGCGATGAAGTGATCATGATCAACCTGTCGGCGACCCAGCTGGCTGACGAGGACCTCATCCGATCGCTCGAAGCGTTCTCGGCCGATGGCTCGCTGGCCAATCGTCGGCTCGCCCTCGAGGTCCCCGAGCTCGTCGTTCGTGATCACCGCAAAGCGGTTGCTCGATTGGCCGACCTCGTGCGGCCGAAGTTCCAAGTCGGCATCGATGGCTTCGGTACCGGGCTGCTCAAGGACGACGTCCTCGATTGGCTTCCGCTCGATTACATCAAGCTGCATCGCTCGGTCACGACATCGCTGGTCAATGCCGGCGACGACGAAAAGCAGCGTCTGCACCGTCTGGTGGCCAGGGCTCGTGAAGCCGGCATCCAGGTTGCTGCGCTGGGCGTCGAGGACGAGGAACAGGCTGCGGCCCTCAGCAACTTGGGTTGTGAGTGGGCCCAAGGGTTCCTCTACGCCGGTGCGGTCACGTCGGAGAATTTGCTCGGGCTCGTGGAGACCGGGCTGGCCCGGCCAACCGACAGCGCCTGAGCAGGTCATCGGGCGGTCTTGAGGGTGAGCGCTGCGAGCGGCTTAGCCTCAGCGGCATATGGAAAAGTTCGGATTTGTCGGGTTGCCCAACGCGGGTAAGTCGTCTCTCTACAACGCGCTGACCGGTGGTAGCGCGCTTGCCGCGCCTTATGCGTTTGCAACCACCGACCCCAATGTGGGGATGGCGAAGGTCTTCGACGAGCGACTTGATGCGCTTGCGGAGATGAGTGAGTCCAAGAAGATCGTGCACGCCAGCGTGCAGTTCAACGACATCGGCGGGCTCGTGGCCGGGGCGAGTAAGGGGGAGGGTCTCGGCAACAAGTTCCTCAGCGGCATTCGCGAAGTCGACGCCATCGTGTTTGTTCTGCGCGCTTTTCGTGACGACGATGTGCCCGGTCCGACGGATCCGCTCGAACATCTGGGCGTGGTCGAGATCGAACTCACACTGGCCGATCTCGACACGCTCGAGCGTCAGATCGACAAGCGCCGAAAGGCAGCACGGGCCGACAAGTCGTTGCAGCCCGAGATCGAAGCCATGGACGCCGCGTTGGTGTTCCTCAGTGCCGGTACGCCGCTGTATCGCAGTGATCTGTCCGCCGATCACCGGGCGCTCCTCAGGCCGTGGTTTCTCCTCACCAACAAACCGGTCCTGGCGATCGTCAATCTGGATGAGGAGCAGCTCGAGCACGTCGACGAGATCATCGCGCCGGTTGTCGCCGAACTCGGCGGGGTGGCGCCGGTTTTCGGGGCCTGCATCCAACTCGAAGCCGAGGCCGCGCAGCTCGATCAAGCCGATCGGGCCGAGATGCTCGATGCCTTGGGACTCGGCGAAGGGGCCCTGCCGGTGTTCCTCCACACTGCCTATCGGGTGCTCGGTTTGCGCACGTTCTTCACCACCGGTCCGCAGGAGACTCGGGCCTGGACCTACCGGGTGGGTTCGACGGCCCCAGAATGTGCTGGCAAGATCCACTCCGATCTCCAGCGAGGGTTCATTCGAGCGGAAACGATTCACTGGGATCAGGTGGTCGAGATCGGGTCGTGGGCCAAGGCTCGTGAGGTTGGCAAGGTGCGGCAGGAGGGCAAGGACTACGTGGTGGAAGACGGCGATGTGCTCGAAATACGATTCAACGTCTGATTCGTCCGACACGACGTGTTGGCTCGTACGGGATGGCGTAGTTCTTGCTTCCGTCGAGGTTCCAACCGGTCGTCGGAGCCGGGGGCGCGGGCTGTTGGGCCGCGAGTCGTTCGAGGGCGCCATGTTGATTCGTCCGGCCCGAGCCGTGCACACGATCGGGATGAAGTTCGCCCTCGACATCGCGTTGCTGGACGACAATGGCACTGTCATCAAGACGCTCCGACTGAGGAAGTACCGGGTCTCTGCTCCCATCTGGCGAGCGAAAGCGGTGCTGGAGGCCCAATCGGGGGCGTTCGGCTCGTGGGGCCTCAAGATCGGTGATGTCCTGGAGATCCGAGAGCCGGAATCGTGAGTCCCGCCGCCGGGCGACTGCTGATCGTCGGAACGCCCATCGGTAACCTCGGCGATTTGTCACCTCGGGCTCGTGAGGCGCTCGAAGCGGCCGACGTCATCGCCTGCGAAGACACCAGGCGCACCGGACGGCTGCTACAGCTCGTCGGGATGCCCAAGCGGCCCCTGGTCGTGGCGAACGAGCACACGGAGCTGTCGCGCGTTCCCGACCTGATCGAGCGGTTGAGCCTGGGTGAGACCGTTGCGTTGGTGAGTGATGCCGGCATGCCCGGCGTGTCCGATCCTGGTCAGCGGTTGGTGGCAGCGGTGATCGCAGCGGGCTTCCGGGTGGAGGTCGTGCCGGGTCCGACGGCGCTGACGTCAGCGCTCGTGCTGAGTGGTCTTTCCACCGATCGATTCGTTTTCGAAGGCTTTCTGGCCCGCAAGGGGCATGAGCGGGTGCAGCAACTGGCGGAAATCGATCGCCAGCCGCGAACCGTGGTGATCTACGAGAGTCCCAAACGGGTGCTGAAGACGTTGAACGACCTCGCCGTGGTGTGCGGCGGTGAGAGGCGGGTGGCGGTCGCTCGTGAATTGACCAAGCTGTACGAAGAGGTCGTGCGGGGAACGCTGGTCGAGGTGCAGAAGCGGCTGGCCGAAACCGATCCTCGGGGGGAGTACGTCATCGTTCTGGACGGTGCCGGCGAGAGTGCCGAGATCACCGACGACGTGCTCAGCATTCAACTCCGGGAGCGGCTCGAGGGCGGCGCCAGCAGGCGGGACGCCGTTGCCGAGGTGATGGCGTCGACCGGAGCATCCAAGCGTCGGGTCTATGACCTCGCGCTCGCTCTTCCCTAGCCCTTCCGAGCTGCGACCGAAATGACGTTCTTTGCAACCAACGGGACGGGTTGTGCGTCTCTTCTCAACATGAGTGACGCTATTTTCACCTCAAAGCACACCGACCTCGGTCTGCGAAACCTTCGGACCTACCTGTTCGTGCTCGCCCTCGGTCCACTCGTGGTGACGATGATCTTGCTCTTCATTCATTGATCCGACGTGATCTAGTTTGACCTGGGTGCAGACGGGTCGGTTGTTTCGGGGTGTCTATCGAGTGACGTTGGTTCTGTTCTTGTCGCTCCTCGTCACCGGGATGTATCTCGTCTTCTTCTACCGGCCGACGGCGGCGGCGGCATGGAGTGACATCTACGAACTCAAAGCGAACTGGGCCCTCGGAGCTTTCGTCCAGTCGACCCATCGATGGGTCTCCTTTCTCATGATTCCGATGGTTGCCACGCTGGCGCTCTTGGGGTTGTTCGAGACAGGATTCACCTTGCGGAATCGCCGAACAGCTGCCGTCCTGCTGCCGGTCTTGGCAGTTGCCGGGGTACTGACTGGATTCGTTCTGCCCTGGGACCAACTGGCGCTGCAGTCGGTCACGGTCGGGACGAACATCAGCGGCTACGCACCGGTTTTCGGCGATGAGGTTCGATTTGTTCTGACCGACGGATGGATGATCGGCAAGGGTTTCCTCGCCGCGGCTCTGATCGTCCACACGTTGGTGATCGGTTCGCTGTTTGTCGGGGTTTTCGTGTTCGTTCGCACCAAGCGAGACGCTCGCCTCGGCTGATCCAGCGTTCTGTCGCATCTGGGGGGGTGGTCGGGTCGGGCCGGCCGACGGCGAGCACTAGTGTGCTGCGGATGGCCGTGCGTGTTGACAAGTGGCTGTGGGCCGTTCGGGTCTACAAGTCTCGAGCCGTTTCCAACGATGCCTGCACCAGTAATCGGGTGCTGGTCAACGGAGTGGTGGCGAAACCGGCAACCAAGGTTGCGGTCGGTGACACCGTCGAGGCCAGGCGGAAAGATCGCACGATCATCTACAAGGTCGTTCAGCCGCTCGAAAAGCGGGTCGGAGCCGCACTCGTACCGGGTGCGGTCGAAGATCTGTCACCACCCGAACCCGCACGGGCCGACGCTGAGGGTGTGATCGAAGGTCGACGAGATCGCGGGGCGGGGCGCCCGACGAAGCGAGATCGTCGAGACATCGAACGATTGCGCGGTCGGGGTTGATCCCGATTCTCGAGACCGATCGTTTGCTCTTGCGGAGTTGGAAGGCCGAAGACCGCCAGCCGTTCGCCGAACTCAACGCCGACACTGGTGTGATGGAGCACTTCCCCAACCTGCTCAGTCGAGCAGAGTCCGATGCGATGGTGGATCGGATCGAGGCGAGTTTTGACTCCCACGGATTCGGTCTGTGGGCGGTCGAACGGATCGACAACGGTTCGTTCATCGGCTTCGTCGGCCTTGCGGTCCCTACGTTCGAGGCAGACTTCCTCCCGGGGGTGGAGGTTGGCTGGCGCCTGGCTCGCATCGCCTGGGGCCACGGCTTTGCAACCGAAGCAGCCTCGGCCGCGTTGGACGACGGCTTCCGCCGGTGTGAACTCGACGAGATCTTGTCTTTCACGGCAACCCTGAATCGTCGATCGGAGCGCGTCATGGAGCGTTTGGGAATGTCTCCGAGCGGCGAGTTCGATCACCCCAAACTGGCAGAAGGTGATCCGTTGCGAAGGCACGTGCTGTATCGACTTTCGCAGAAGGAGTGGTTCTCGTGACTCGTGAAGTCGTCGGTTCGTGCCCCCTCGATTGTCCCGACGCATGTAGTTGGGTGGTGACCGTCGACGACGATGGCAAGGCTGTCAAGCTGCGCGGGAACTCCCAGCACCCCTACACCCAGGGGGGCTTGTGCAAGAAGGTGAACCCGTGGCTCGAGTTCGCCGTCGATCCGTCTCGGTTGATGACGCCGCTGCGACGGGTTGGGGCCAAGGGCTCAGGATCGTTCGAGCCGATCAGCTGGGATGAGGCTCTGGCCGAGATCGCCGAGAAGCTGCTCGATGTTCGAGATGCATTCGGTGGGGAGGCGATTTGGCCCTTCTTCGGAACCGGCAATGTCGGCCGGCTCCAAGGGGCAGCGGGACCCGCCGGTGGCCGCTTGTGGAATGCGTTGGGCGCCTCGCAACACTCGGTTTCCATCTGCTCGATCAGCGGTCACGTTGGCATGAGTTACACCACAGGCACGGCGGCGGCGATGGACTCCGAAGACATCGTCCACGCCGGCGTCGTGCTCATCTGGGGATCGAACACACTCGTCGCCAATCAGCACCTCTGGCCGTTCGTGGAAGAGGCTCGCCTGAATGGGACCACGGTGGTCGTGATCGATCCGGCCCGAACCCGGACGGCCGAACGGGCCGACCATCACCTTGCGCTTCTCCCCGGCACCGATGGAGCTCTGGCGCTCGGGCTCTGTCGATCGGTGCTGAATCACGGGGGCGCCGACCCGGCGTTTCTCGCCGATTGCTCGCTCGGTTGGTCGGAATTCGAGGAATCGCTGAGTGACTGGACTGTGGAACGGGCCGCCGCCGTTTGCGGCCTCAGCGTCGCCGAGATCGACGATCTCGGCCGCCTGATCTCGGACCGGTCACCCCTTGCGATCAAGCTGGGTCAGGGCATGCAGCGTCATGCATTCGGCGGTCAAGCCGCACGTGTCGTTTCCTGTCTCCCTGCGCTCACTGGCGCCTATGGCCGGCGGGGAGGAGGCCTCACCTACAGCTCATCGCCGGCCTACCAACTCAACAACGTCGCCCTTTCCCGACCCGATCTCCGTCCTCACCCTGTTCGGTCACTGGCGATGACCAACCTCGGACACAATCTGACCCAGCTCGAGAAGCCGGTGAAAGCGCTCGTCATTTATGGAGCGAATCCGCTCGTCTCCAATCCTCAGGTCGACCTCGTTCGCCGAGGACTCGAGCGCGACGACTTGTTCACCGTGGCGATCGACATCTATTCCACTCAGACCACGTCCTATGCCGACATCGTGTTGCCTTCGGCGATGCAACACGAGCAGACCGAGATCAACGATTCCTTCGCCCACCTCTATCTGAACTGGAACGAGCCGGCGATCGATCCCCCCGGTGAGTGTCTGCCCCACACCGAGATCTTCCGCAGGCTCGCGGCCGTGATGGGTGATCGCGATGCGACGTTGGCCGATCCAATTCTGCAGGCGAGCGACCACGAACTGGCGGCTGACTTACTGAGCGATTCGATCTACTCACGGGCCGGTATCACCGTCGAGAAGTTGCGATCCGATGGTTTCGTTCGGATCCCCGGCACCGACTCGTATCAGCCCTTCGCCAACGGGTTCCCGACGACGTCCGGTCGGTTCGAGTTCACGTCGGACCGGGCCGAGTCCGATGGGCACGGCCGGATCCCTCACTATCGACCACCGACCGAGAGCGCGAGATCGACGAAGATCGACGGGGCCGCCGGGGCTGCCGGGTCGATGTTCGATCTCGTGGCCCGCGGTGGTGACTGGCACGTGAACTCGGTGTTTGCCGGCACGGCCAAGACGCTGAGCCGCACGACGGAGCCGCCACTCGACATCGATCCGAGCGATGCGACGCGGCAGGGATTGGCTACGGGCGATCGCGTCTGCGTGAGCAATGAACGTGGAGCGTTCGAGGCAACGATCCGGGTCGGTGGGGAAGCGAGGCCGGGGGTGGCGGTGACCACCAAAGGCTGGTGGAACCGGGCCGTGAACGCCACCGTCCGAGAACAGGACAGCGACATGGGTCGAGGTGCGGTGTTCCACGACAATGCCGTGAGCATCGTCAAGATCGGCCCTGGTCATGGGTGACGCTGACGGGCTGGCCGCGCTCTCGGTTCGAGTCGGTCGCTGCGAGTGTGGGGGAGTGACCTATGTGGTCAACGGCGAATTGCGAGATGTTGTGAACTGTCACTGCGGACGTTGCCGACGATTCACCGGCCATCACATGGCCGCCACCTCGGCCCAGCTCGCCGATCTCGAGATCACCTCGGCGGCGACACTGCAGTGGTACGAAGCCTCGCCTGGTGTGTCCTACGGCTTCTGTCGAGTCTGCGGATCATCACTGTTCTGGAAGAACGACGAGGAACCGGAGCGTTACTCGATCTGCGCCGGCACGCTCGATCAACCGAGCGGGCTCACCACGGTGAAGGCGTTGTGGATGGCCGAGTTCGGCGACTATCACCGGCCACCGCCAGGTCTCGTGGAGTGTCAGTTCGATACATGACCCGGATGTTTCAGGGAGGTGATCGGCGGGTCAGAAGTCGACGCCAACGGCTTCGCACAGGAACCGTACGAAGGGCGAACCGTCCTTGCATCGCTGCTCGAAGTCATCGAGGAAGTCGGTTGCGGTGACCTGTTTCTGGGTGAGCGGCGCCGTGGCCATGAAACTCTTGCGCTTGAGATCGTCGATCATTGGATCGGACTTGTCGAAACCCTTCGGGGGGCGGACGAGCGAGTCGCCGCTCAGAGCGAAGTTGTCGGCGAATCGGGGATCGGTTGTGACGGCGAGCCAACGATCTCGGTGCTCGCTCATGAACTCCCGGATCTGTTGAGCAACCTTTGGTTCCGGCCGCCACAGGCCCAGCCCCATGAAACATTGGCGGGGTTGGAGATGAAGATAGAAACCCGGGGCATGGGCGTCCTTGGCTCGTTCGTGACGGAAGTGAACACCCGAATTCAGTTTGTAGGGAGTCTTGTCGGCCCCGAATCGCGTGTCTCGTTGAATACGGAAAAGGGACCCACCGACCGCTCGGGCATTCGCCTCGAAGTGGGGACTCACGGCGGCGAGTCGCGGCCGGAACGCCTCGATGAAATCGAGTGCCGGTTCCTTCAGATCATGTTCGTAGCGAGCCTTGTTGGCATGGAACCAGGGCCGCTCGTTGTTCTCGGCAAGGTCGCTCAGGAAACGGAAGAGTTCCGGTTGGAAGCTGCGGGGCATGTTTTCACCATGCCACACGGCGATGCTGCACCATGACGGCCGGGCTCGGACCCGGATCTTGCCAGGAGCGGAGTCGGGGTTGCGGAATTGCGCCTACCTGCGTCTCGTGGGACGTCTATCTTTCGGGCTTGCCTACTATCGGGTTCCTCCATACGTCGGCGGTCCACACGCCGACTTTCGATGCCCTTCTCAACGATCGAAAACCTCGGTTGTCGTCGGCCACGGTTGTTGCTGAAGCTCTGTTGTCAGACGCTCGAGAGCTTGGATCCCAGCACCAGCGTGTGGTGAACGGAATCGAAGCGGCGCTCGATCAACTCGAACATGCTGGAGCGTCGGTCATCTTGTGCACCTGTTCAACAATCGGTGGCGTTGCTGAAGATGTTGGACGCTCCCGTCGAGTCCCGGTGGTGCGCGTGGACCGGGCAATGGCGGCCTCGGCTGTGCAGCAGGGCCCGAGGATTGGGGTGGTTGCAGCGATCGAGAGCACGTTGGAGCCGACCCGAGAGTTGATCGAATCGGTCGCATCGGACCTTGCGGTGCCCGTCGAGATCACGTGTGCGATCAGTCAGGGAGCATGGGAACGTTTCGAGGTCGGCGACCTCGATGGTTATCTGGGGAGGGTTGTGGCCACCTGCGCGGAGCTCGAGAGCCATTGTGATGTGGTCGTTCTTGCCCAAGCGTCCATGGCAGGGGCGGCCGAGCGCGCAAACTCCAAGGTTCCAATTCTCAGTAGTCCGAGACTTGCTGTCGATGAAGTCGTTGCTCGCTTTGGAGGCAGAGCATGGTCAGCCGGAAACGCCCGATGACTGCTGCCGGCAACCATCGACCGGTTGTCCGAACGCATCCTCCGAAGCCTCAACAGCCCCGGGTGGATCCTTCGATGTCATACCCCCTGACTATGGTTTCGAGTAGGTGATCAGTACTGCTTGGTCACCGTTGCAATCGCTCGGTTCCGGTTGATCGATTGCAGTTCTCGAAGGTCTCACTTCCCCCTCAACTCAAATTGATCTTGCCGGATTGTTTCGTCGGGGTCTGACGGGCCACCTGTTGGCCCGGGGAAGGACGACCAGTGGCAGAAGAACGTACTTCCGAGGTCGCTGGCACTCTGCGGAGGGTTCGCGAGCTTCTGGGTTCTGTTGACCCTTCGAGTCTGGATGAGGCCGGCCTGCGACAAGCAACCGCCGAAGCCCGGCGAACCGAACGAGTGCTGGCCTCGGTGACGCTGCGGATCGGGCAGCGGGCCAATGAACTGGCCGCCGCTGGTGCCAGTGCTGATGCTGGGGCGGTGTTGCTCGGTGTTGGTGACGTGTCGGCCGGTACGGCCCGGAAGGAAGCGGCCCGGGCCAGTGTGGCGCAGGCGATGCCGTCGCTCGGTTCGGCTCTGGCTGACGGCCTGATTGGCGGGGAGCATCTCGATGCGATCGCTCGCACGGCCCGTTCGTTGGATGAGCCCACTCGCGACGCTCTGGCAGGTTTGCAGGACGGGTTGGTGGAAGCCGCGGCCCGGATGCCGGTTGACACCTTCAACCGTCACCTGAAACGGGAAGTCGACCGGATCCGTGACGATCACGGGTTGGAGAGGGCGTTGGCTCAGCAGGCTCGCGGTTCGGTCCGTTACTGGGCCGACGCCGATGGCATGGGCCACCTTCGGGCCGATCTCGACCCGGAACGCTACGCCGTGCTCACCGGTGCCATCGAACGGCAAATGACTTCGAAGGCCAACGCGTCCGATACTCCGGTCAGCAAAGACCAGCTGCTAGCCGCAGAGGCACTGTTGGAGTTGGTGTCCCACGGCAATGGTCGTCAGGGCCGAGCCCACATCACCCTCGTCGTCGACGCCGAGACTGCGTTACACGGCCCGCATGAACGGTCGATACGTCAAACCGTTGATGGGGCCGAGCTCCCGCCCGAAACGATCGACCGGTTCTGCTGCGATGCGGTGATCAGAAGGGTTGTGATCGACAAGCGGGGTGTTCCGATCGATGTGGGGCGTAGTGCCCGCACCGCCACCGACGGCCAATGGGCTGCCCTCAAAGCGATCTACTCCAGTTGCGGGTGGGATGGGTGTGATCGGCCGGTCAGTTGGTGCCAAGCCCACCACATACGGGAATGGGACCCCCACCCAGGCAAGACAGGCGGGTTGACCGACTTGGACAATCTGGTGCCGTTGTGCAACCGGCATCATCACGCTGTTCACGAAGGCAAATGGTCGATCAAACTCTTACCCGACCGCACGCTGCAGATCCGAAGACCCGACAACCAACACTGGGCCGACACCGTCCCCAACCGGCTGGCGGGGCCGGACGCAAGAAGCGAATCCAAAATCTGTTCGTCGAACCTCCGGGAGACGGCTGGGCTCGACGATCCTCAACAGTGTCACAGGCCGTGGCCATGATGGTCATATGACTGATCTGTCACCTGTGGTCCTCATCTTGTCGGTGCTTCTCGCCCTCGCGGCCGGCGTACTGATCGGCCTTCATCTCGGCTCGGCTCGTTCGAGCATCCTCGGCACCGACACCCTCGAGGCGATGGACCAATCAGTCCATCAGAACGTGCGGTCCCATGCTGCGGTCCTCCAACAAGAGCTTCGCCACGTGACCGACCTCGTCAACACCCTTCGTCGAGAACGGGCCGAACAAGACGGGCGACTCACCACCGATCTCCGCCACACCTTTCAAGCCACGGCCAAGCTGGCCGACACCACGCAGGCCTTGCGGGAGGCACTGGCATCGCCCAAAGCTCGTGGTCAATGGGGCGAGCGCATGGCCGAAGACGTGCTGCAGACGGCGGGTTTCGTCGAGGGAGTCAATTACTCGAAGCAACGGATGATCGCCGGCGGCACGGTGCCCGACTTCACCTTCCATCTGCCGAAGGGTCATGCACTCCACATGGACGTGAAGTTCCCGATCGACAACTACCTGCGATGGCTCGAGGCATCCACCGACGGCGACCGGGAACTCTTCGCCAAGGGTTTCCGTCGAGATGTGCGCAACCGGGTGAAGGAACTCGCCGATCGCAGCTACATCGATCGGGCCACCACGGTCGATGAGATGTTGCTCTTCATCCCGAACGAAAGCGTCTACGGCTTTCTCCACGAACACGACCCAGAGCTGATCGATCTCGCGTTGCGGCATCGAGTGGTGCTCTGTTCACCGACGAGTTTGTTCGCGGTGCTGGCCGTGATTCGCCAGGCGGTCGACAACTTTCTCGTCGAACGTCAGAGCGACGAGATCTTGGCCGGCGTGGCCGGTGTACGCGATCAGTGGCAACGTTTCAGTGAGTCCACGATCAAAGTGGCGCGAGGCCTGGCTGCGGCGCAGAAGGCAGCAGATGAGCTCGTCGGTCCGCGAACTCGGCAGTTCGAAAAGCAACTCGATCGGCTCGAAACTGTGCGTGACGGACGAATCGGCGCTCCGCAGGATGCGGCCCACGAGGCCGACCCTGAGCAGCCGATTCTGCGCCAGGTGCGGTGAAGAGGGCGATCGGTAGTCTTGGCCGCCATGAGCACCCCGATCCTTGTTGCCGTTGCCTGGCCCTATGCGAGTGGCCCTCGGCACGTTGGGCATCTCGCTGGGGCCTATCTCCCCGCTGATGTGTTCGCCCGCTATCAACGCACCGCGGGTAATGAGGTGTTGATGGTGAGCGGCAGCGATGTCCACGGCACACCGATCACGGTCCGGGCCGATGATGAAGGTGTCACACCGCAAGACATCGTCGACCGCTACCACACCGAGTTCCTGCAGAACTGGGACGCGCTCGGCATTTCATGGGATCTCTACACCACCACGGGCACCGAGAACCACGCCCGCGTCACCCAAGAGATGTTCCTCACCCAGCTGGCCAACGGTCACATCGACAAGCGCGTATCCGAGATGTTCTTCGACCCCGAAGTCGAGCGCTTCCTCCCCGACCGTTACGTCGAGGGCACCTGCCCCTACTGCGGTTACGCCGACGCTCGCGGCGACCAGTGCGACAACTGCAGCCGAACCCTCGACGCCATCGACTTGATCAATCCCCGATCGAAGCTGTCCGGAGCCACCCCGGTTCTGCGGGAAACCGAACACTTCCATTACCGGTTCTCCGATTTCGAGGAGCGCCTGGCCGCTTGGCTCGACACCCGCGAGGGTTGGCGACCCCACGTGCTCAATTTCTCCAAAGCGTTGGTCGAAGGCGGACTGCACGATCGAGCGATCACGCGCGACATCGAATGGGGAATCGAGGTTCCGGTCGACGACTTGGGCCCGGGAAAACGGATCTATGTCTGGTATGACGCCGTGATCGGCTATTTGTCGGCGTCCCAGGAATGGGCCGCTGCCAGTGGTGACCCCGAGGCATGGCGCCGCTGGTGGGAGAACCCCGACGCTCGGAGCTTCTACTTCATCGGCAAAGACAACGTGCCGTTCCACGCCGTGTTCTGGCCGGCGCAGCTGATGGGAGCCGGAAACCTCAACCTCCCCACCAACGTCCCGGCCAACCAATACGTCACCTTCAAGGGGGGCAAGGCCTCGGCGAGCCGAGGCATCGGGCTCACCATCACCGATGCACTCGACCTCTTCGAACCCGATTCGCTCCGGTTCGCTCTCGCCGCCGCCTTTCCCGAGCAATCCGACACCGAGATCAGCGAAGAAGAAATCGGTCGTCGCATCAACGAAGAACTCGTCGCAACGTGGGGCAACCTCGTGAATCGCGTGCTCTCGATGGTCAACAAGAACTGCGACGCCCGAGTTCCTCAACCGGCCGAGCGAACGCCAGAGGATCTCGACGTGTTGGCAACGGTCGACGCCGGGCTCGCCGAAGCAGCTGCCCATTTCGAGGCGGTCGAACTCCGGGCCGCATTGCGAAGCGCCATGACCGCCGCCCAAGCGGTGAATGCCTATCTCAATGCCACCGAACCCTGGAAGCTGATGAAGACCGACGCGGCCCGGGGTGTCGCCGTTCTCGAAGTTGCTCTGAGCGCGATCAATGGGGTGCGCGTGCTGTTCTCCCCATTCCTTCCGTTCACCAGCGCCCGTCTCGATGAGATTCTCGGCCCGGTCGAGGGCTGGCACCGGTCTGAATTGGTTCCGGGTTTGCCGATCGAGAAGCCCACGCCCCTGTTCAAGAAGATCGAGTTCGAAAGTGTCTGACTCGACTGATTCGGGCTCGGAGCCGATCTCCGGATGGTTTGACAACCACTGCCACCTGACCAGTCTGCGGATCGACCCCGACGATGTGGTCGCGGAGGCCGTCGCCGGGGGTGTCACTCGGATGCTCACCGTTGGCTGCACGCTCGCCGATAGTGAGCGCGCCATCGAGATCGCAACTCGCTACGACAACGTGTGGGCCACGGCCGGGATCCATCCTCACGACGCGAAGGACGGCACCGACGGCCTCGCTCAACTCATCCAAGATTCCGACGTCGTGGCGGTCGGCGAATGCGGTCTCGACTACCACTACGACCACTCGCCCCGAGATGTGCAACAGCGGGTGTTTGCCGAACAGATTCAGTTGGCGCTCGACCGAGATCTGGCGCTCGTCATCCACACCCGCACCGCCTGGGACGACACGTTCGAGATACTCGATCGTGTGGGGGTGCCGCCTCGCACCGTCTTCCATTGCTTCAGCGGCGGCCCGCGAGAAGCCGAACTCTGTCTCGAGCGAGGCGCCTATCTGAGCTTCAGCGGGATCATCACGTTCAAGTCGGCCGAGGATCTCCGGGCCGCAGCGCGACTGACTCCGCCCGACCGCACGCTCGTCGAAACCGACTCACCGTTCCTCACTCCAGAGCCTCATCGAGGCAAGCCCAACCGACCCGCTCTGGTGTCCATTGTCGGATCAGCGGTGGCGAAAGAGCAGAATATTTCCGTCGACGAGATGGCAACTCGCAGTTGGGAAAACGGCCAACGTCTCTACCGGATCTGAACCGCCGCCAGCCGTGAGTGTTGCGGTTCTGTGACATCCCTCCTACGGTTTCTGGCTCTGCGACGTAATAACCCTCATCCGCCGCCCGCATCAGACCGCTCGCACCGAGCAGCCGATGCCGTGATCAGCCCACTCGGTCTCGTGGTCTGCATTCTGGCGACCCTGATCGCGGTGCCGGTTTTCCTGGCCGACCAGGCCGAAGGTGAAGGCAATCACACGGTCATTGCGGTGGCATCTGAGGCCGAGCTCTCGGCTGACACCACTATCGACAGCTCGAGTGCGTTGCGCATTGATCCCACCGACAGCGAGATGTTCGAAGCGGGCGCCCAGATCGATGTCGCGGCGTCCCGGGTTTCGGCCTCACTCGTGTCCGATGCTCCTGACCCTGCAGCTCCTGACCCTGCAGCTCCTGACC
>JBBKXQ010000099.1:0-4793 GCA_037969565.1 Acidimicrobiales bacterium
GTTGCGCTCACGCTGACGCTCGTGCCGAACTGGCCCGAGGTGGGATTACCGCTCAGGGTCAAGGAGGTGGCGGTTGGCGTCGGGGTCACTCCCTCGGCTGTCACTCGGTAGAACGCTCCGAAGTTGTCGTCGGAGGTGACCAGGCCGACGCCGTTGGCGGCGTGAGCGATGAAGTCGAGATTGCCAGGTGACGCTCCGCCCGAGAGGATGCCGGTCCAGCGGGTGGAGTCGGAGGGATCCCGCACCAGGTCGATCGGCAGCCACTGGCCGGAGGAGCCAGTCAAGACGCCGTGGGTGTAGGTGATCCACACCTCTTGGATGCCAGCGGCCGGATCGCCAACCGCTCGAACCTCGAAGGTGACATCGCCACCGACGATGTCGGCTCGCACCGAACTGAGGGTGGGAGGCCCGGCGAGGGCGGGCGTGACGGCGCTGGCTCCGGTGCCGATCGTCGCCGTGTTTCCGCTGTAGTACAGGCGCACATCCATGTCGCTGAACAGGCGGAGCGTGGCCTGGACGTCGCCGATGTTGGCGACTCGGTGTTGAGCCGGCGTGGTGTTGAGCCTCGTGCCCCTACCGCCCGAACTCAGTTCACCGAAGTAGTTCACGGTGTTCATGCGCATGGGGAAGAAGGTCTGTGAAGCGAAGGGTGTGTGGACACCCCGCAATTCGGTGGCCGGCGCTCCAGTCAGCGGAAGCACAGTCGACTCGGTGTAGCTGCCGCCTCGGAAGCCGACACCGCGTAGCACCTGGCCTGACACCGACACGTTTTCGGAGACCAAGGGGATGGCTGGTTCGGCTGGATTGGTTACCACGCCATTCTGGCCGCTGTAATACTTGGCGATGAGGTCTGGTTCCGAGTCGAGCCGCTTGAGCGTCACGGTGTGTTGGGTCGTCGTCGGTAGAACCTTGTGGTCGAAGTAGCTCGTGCCCAACGACAAACCGGGATTGGTCGTGAAGCCGGTGGTACCAGTGACCACGGAGGGCCCGGTGGTATCGGTGATGCGGTCGCCCTGCATGTCGACACCGAGCATCGGGAGACCGAACACGGTGCTGATGATGATGGCCTTGCGATGGAGCCCTCGCATGTCGGGGGTGGACTCGAGGTAGTTGACCTTGGCGTCGACCAACGCTTGGCCGACGGCCCGGGCGCCGCTGCCGGTGCGCAACTCCCGAGCGAAGTCGGCGTAGAGGCGCTCGCTGTACTCGATGAAGTCGGTGTCGCCGTATTGATAACCGGTGCCACCAATGAGTGTGGCCCCCTTCTGGGCGAAGGCTTGGGCCCAGTCGAGCGGGAGGGTGACGCCGGGAATGGTGTCACCGAGCACGATGTTGTAGCCAGAGTGGCAGCCGGCGCTGAACACGAGGCTGTTCTCCATGTCCACCGTTGAGTCCCGAAGTTCGGTCGTGATCACGCTGGTTTGATAGTCGGCGGCCAAGGCGCTGTTGGCGCTGAAGTGGCCGGCCAGGAACACCAGGTCGTTGCGTCCCGAATCGAACAGGGCGGTTTTGAGGTCCGAAGCCGTCCACGATGCAGGATCATCGGGCGATTGATCGGCCGGGTCGACCAGCGCATTCGCGGTGCCCCCCGCCCCGAGACCGGCCGTGAACTCGGCGTTTACGGCGTCGGCTGCATCGGTGAGGAAGTCATAGCCGGTGACGAGGCTGGAACTGGGCGTGACCGTGGGGTTGGCGATGTAGAGGTCGACCATGTTGGTGATCTCGGTTGCCGTCTCGACGAGGCGACCAACGGCCAGATCGGGGATCGGAATCGTTCCATCGCCGCGAGAGACCTGGATCCGAGAGCCGTATTCGTCCTGGCCGAGGATGTAGTTGAACTTGAGTGATGCGGCCGATGCTCCCTGAACCGGTGGGTCGTAGTCCTGTTCGGGACCGAGCAGCGCTTGGTCGGGATAGCGGAAGAAGGGAATGGCGTCATCGCCACCCACGAGCACCACATACTCGAGCGGATTGTTGGCTCGATAGCTGTCGACGACGTCCTTGATTCCGTTGGCCACGAGGTTCTTGGCGTAGACGCAGGACGGCTTGTTCTCGGCCTGCTCTTGGAGCGCTTCGATCCGCGTGTTGGCACTGGTGTCGATCACGACGCCGGTGAGGCCGTTCGCCGTGGCCAGAGTATTGAGTTTGGCGCCGAGGGCATCCTTTTCGGCGGCGGTGCCGGCGAGGCGACTGCGGTCCCAGACGATGACGGTGTCGACGCCAGTGCCGGGGGCAGTACCAGGGGCGGAACCGATGGCATTGACATCGTCGCAGAGCGCGCCGTCGAGTTCGATGTCGAGTGAGAAGTCGTCGCCGGGAGCGAAGGCACCGTTGCGGCCCGACACCCGCACGTAGAACGAGCCGGTGTTGTTCCAGGTGTCGGCAACAACGATCTCATCGCCGGTGCCGGTCTGGGCCGAAACGGCGATGAGGCTGCGGAGCTGCGCACTCGAGAAGTTGTCAGGGCTGAACACCGATGGTGAGAACACCGACGGGCTGAACACCGATGGTGAGAAGACCGACGGGCTGAATACGGACGGGCTGAACACCGATGGTGAGAAGACTGACGGGCTGAATACGGACGGGCTGAATACGGACGGGCTGAACACCGATGGTGAGAACACCGACGGCGAGAAGACCGAGGGCGAGTAGGCGTCGGGGCTGAACACCGATGGCGAGAACACCGATGGGCTGAACACCGATGGTGAGAACACCGACGGAGCGAACTCGGCGCTCAGTCGGTTGAGGTCTTCGATCGGGTTGGAGAGGTCGGTGTAGGCCTGAGCGATGTCTTTGAAGACGAAGAGGTCGTAATCGTCGGGCAGGTCGGAGAGGTCGATTGTGGCTCGAGCGCTGGGGCTGATGTCGAACTTGTACCAACGGGCCTGACCGGAACTGTCGAGCACACCCGTTGCATCGCCCAACTTGACGGTTCCGGAGCTGAGCGGAACATTCAGGGCGCGGACCCAGCTGTCGTTGTTCGGTCCGAGCGGAATACATGGTGAAGCGGCGCTTCCACCGTAGGTGGCGGTGATGTACCCGGACGATGTGGCGACGCTATTGGTGAAGGCGAGGGAGAAGAAGAGTTCGCCCGTTCCCTCCTCGCTGAAGGCGAAGGTGCCGAGTTGTGTCGAGGTACCAAGCACACCGTTGGCGCAGGTGGAGGAATGGTCGAAGCGGAGCTCGCCGGTGGCGGGGCCCGTGGTGATGAGTCGACCGACCACACCGGTCTGGTCGTCGTCGAGCGGCACGGCTTGTTGTAGGAGGACATCACCCGGCTGGGTTTCGGGAGGGGCTTCGATGGTCACGAAGGTCGAGGCACTGGTGCTCAAGTCACCCCGCCGTCCACCAACGGTGAGGCTGCGGACACCGCTCTCGGCCCCACTCGTTGCGGTCATCTCGAAACGAAGTTCCAGGCCATCGGCCGCGTCGATGATGAAGGTGCCTTCGCCGAGGGTCCACTCGAGGTCCTGACCCAAAAGGGAGATGGAGGGTTCCCCGGGGCCGGCACCGGAGATCGGGCCACTTGCGTCGTAAAAGCTGCTCGACCCCGTCACGTAGGTGAAGTCGTTGGGGAGGGTGGCAAAGATGGAATCGAGTTCCTGATCATCGCCGTGAGATGTGAACACAGCCCCACCGGTGGTGGTCGCCCCGGCCGGCACCGACGGACTGCCAACCGTGGCGATCACGGTGAAGGGGTCGATCGTGAGTGTTCCTTGCAGCGTGTCGTTGCTGTCACCGTTGGATCCGGTCATCCGAAAGCCGTAGGTGTCGTTGGCTGACAACACAGGGAACGTGGTCGTCCCGGAGTATGCGAAGCCACTGGACGGTGTACTGCAACAATCCGTGGGACCGGCGGCGACAAGCGTTTGCGTGAACGTCTCCGACCCGCCGGAGTTGACATAGGCCTCGAGGCCGACTCTCACTTGGAAGAAGGCATGGAACCCGGTGTAGGCCCAGTCGAGTTGCACGTTGCCCGCCGCGCTGGCAGTGGTTTCGAAGAACCAGGCGCCCGTCTCGCCATTGGCGCCCGCGGCGGGGACGTTGTAGCTGAACTGGGCTGGGCCCGAGGAGCCGTCGCTCACGACCGACGTGAGGCCATCGCCGCCACCGGTCCACGGCGAGTCATCGGGGTGAGCGGTTGCCGGCGAGGCACCGCCCAACAGGAAAGCGGCGGCGGCAACGAGCATCACGACCAGTCCCGACCGCGCACGGCGAAAAACGTTTGGAGTGTCCCCCATGATGATCTCCCTCCCAGAATTCATCATCCCTCCGTACCCGCGCACGGAGAAGATCAGATCAGCGAACGCTAACGCACTTCGTCGAGATGGTCCACAAAGTGGGTCTCCACTCAGTTCGCCGATCGGCAGAACTCGATGGCGGCGTTGATTGCGGCATCGAAGTCGCGAGTGCGACCGCGATGGCGAATGGCGTCACGAGCCTCGTTCAAGAGGGTCGGATCGGCGTTGGCCACCTTGTCCCGCAGCACGTCTTCGAGGGCGGCGGCCCGGGGGGCCTCGATCACGTCTCGCAGTCGGTCGGCTGCTCCGTGGTGTTCGAGGGCTGCGGTGGCATCACCTTCTGTGGCCGCCAACAGAGCGATGTCTTCGAAGAGGAACGCGGTGGCCCAACGGTCGCCGTAGATCAGATAGGCGGCGGCGCTCTCGGCGTAGTGCTGCCGTGCGGTGGCCGAATCGCCGAGGCCCCGGTTGGCATTGCCGAGGTTGTTGTGGCTGATCGCCACCATCCACGAATCACCCACTTCACGATTGAGGCGCATCGCCTCCTCGAAC
>JBBKXQ010000100.1:0-6137 GCA_037969565.1 Acidimicrobiales bacterium
GAGCCTGGGCGGTACGAGCTGTTGAACTTCGGATTGCCGCTATCGGTGGAAGTTCCCGATGGATGGTCGGTGCAGCCGAACTTCCCTGGGGTCGTCGTCCTCACAGCCGCGGGGAGCACCGGGCCGGGCGACCGTGATCTGGTCTGGATCAACGACATCCGGGAGTTCGCCCCAATTGCGGGCGGCCCGATCCGCGCCGGCGACCCGATCACAGCCGACGAACTCCGCGCCCTACTCGAGAGCCCTCAACCGGGACGCCCATTCAAGAACATCGAGGAGTTCGATCTCACCGGGACCGACGGAACGGTCACACCAGTCATTCGTTTCGATCTGAAAGTCGACGAAACGGCGTCCTGTACGCTGGATGATCCCTGTGACTTCGCGCTCATCAGCTCCTACAGCCTCGTGAAGTCGCTGACGTCAACCGTCGAGCAACGCGTCTGGTTGTTCCCAGAACACCCGACAGGACCCGCGGCGGCCGTCGCCCAGGCACCCTTCGGCACCGACTGGCTTCAGGATGCGAGCGCCGTCATGAAAACCATGCAGCTTCGCTCCATCGACGTGTCCGAATAGTTCGTCTGGCTGGTGCGCTGCGGGATCGGGTCGGTGACTGGCGAGGGTGTCGGAATGAAACGTTCGAGCCCACATCCGACCGACAGATTTTCTCTGCCGCGTCGTTGTAGAGATCGATGGACAACAGGTTTCATCGATCGATAGAGGGAGAACAAAATGTTCGGAATGAAGAAAAGTCAATCTGTCAGGTGGAAGTTGGCGTCCACGATGCTCGCGGCTACGGCCTTGCTGGCCTCTGGCCAACCGGTCAGCGCGGATCCTCAGGGCTTCATCGAGGACCAACTCGGGGTGGGATACTTTTACGGAACGTTCGACCAGAGTCCCAACGTCGTGCTTCTGGTCGGAGGCACCGCAGAGGAGTTCTGCGAGGCCGAACCCGCAGAACCATTCAATGGGGAGCCGGGCATCGCCCCTCTGCGCCTGTTCCTGCGCTCCGATGGTGCAGTCGACCTCAAGGTCAATGACAAGCACCAACCCATCCATCTCTACAACATCGATTTCGACGGCGCACCGCCTTGGATCGAGCAAGTGTGTGCGGCCTACTTCGATGGTGACCCAACGCCGGAACCCTTTGCCAGCGGGACCGCCGACCTGAAGGTCCGCTTGAGTGTCGTGTCCGAGGACTATGTGGACGTGTTCAACTCCGTGAACGGCAAGGCCACCGGGACCGACGGGACTGAGTACAAGGTTCGGGCGTGGGCCGATCTCATCGTGGAGAACGGGGTACCTGTAGGTGACCCGGCAGACTTTGTCGGCTTCAAGATGCACGAGATCAGGTAGCACAATCGGCGTCAGCCAGCGTCGCCACCGAACATGAGGTCGGTCACTACCAGGCCGGTGTCGCTACTTGCATACGTGACGTCGAAGATCAGTCCAGTGCTGTCGTCCATGGCGTAGACGAACTGACACGTCGAGCCGGTGTCGAACTCGTCCAAGCAGCCGTTCTCGAGTGCTAGCGACAACCCGTCAGAGGCGTTGCCGCCGTCGTCGTACCACTCCATCGCGACGTCGACCACGTTCGACGTCGCGAGAGAACCGAGAGAGTCCCAATCCGCGGCATCCCATGCGGTGGCGAAATCGACGAGCAGTGCCGTCGGATCCACCTCACCGGGGGCCGGGGACACCGGAGGTTCTGTCGACGAAGTGGTCACGGAATCCGCCGAGTCTGTGGTTTCGGCGGATTGCTCCGACGACGAGGCGGACGAGCCACAGGATGCTGCCAACAGCCCTGCAGCCATTGCCAGCGAAACGCCAACCAACTTGTGCCTTGACTTCATCGATGCTCCTTGAGACCCCGGCCGGCAATTTTGCCTGCTCGGGTCGAGTGCGCAGCCTCGTCGCTCGAACAAGATATCCATTCTTCGACATTGCCGCAATAGCTATTGCCGCAATGGTCATTGCTTTCTCGGACCACCGATGATTGACTAGGAAACGTGACCGCCCGAGACGAACCAACCGAGTCGCTCCTGGAGGCACTTCACGCGCTCCGTAGCGCGGCAAACACAAACCTGGACCGCACCACCGAAATCCTGCGTCGACTCGACCACATCGAATCTCGGCTCGCCGCTGGCGACCGCATCATCGACACGGTCGCCGCTGAACCAGCACCCCGTATCGTCGAACTGCTCACCCAGAACATGGCCGCACTCGAGACCAGCGGAGCAGCCTTCAGAGCCGCGCTGGCACGCAGCCTCCACACCGAGGGAATGACCATGGACGTCATCGCAAAGCTGTTCGGCGTCAGCCGCCAGAGAATCTCTGCTCTTCTTCGCTAGCTCGCATGTCAATAGCCATACCGCAATAGCTATTGACACGCCCTCGCAACGCCCTCACACTCGATCCCAACAGAGTTGCATCGTGCAGCCAAGAGGAAAAGAGAAGAGATGGTCGTTGGCGGAGCGGCAATGCTGGTTGGATTGTTCATGCTGGCCACTCTCGGGCTCCTGGTACTGGCGCTCATCGACCTTGTGAAGCGCCCTGCCGAGGTATGGGAAGAATCCGGTCACAACCAGCTCGTATGGGCATTGGTCGTGATCTTCGTCGGGTTCGTCGGACCCGTGTTGTATCTGGTCGTGGCTCGTCCCGCCCTCGAGGCAGCCGCCGCCCAGCGTCAACCGGTCGGCAATCACTCGTAGAGCGAGCGCACACGACCACAACCAGGAGCAATAAACCCATCGCGCCTGCCATCACCGCGAACTTGCCTCTCAAAAGCCGATCAACTCGTCGGTCAGGTGCCGAATCCGCCCAGCGGACCTGCCATTGCGTCGGCGCCCGCGGCGGACAGATTCGTCGCTGCCTTTGCTGCCGCCTCGGACAGTGACGCGTGGAACATGCCCAGGGCGGGCTCGTTGGCACCGAACCGGAGTGCCCTGACCGCCCCCGTTTCCAATGTCGTCTGCGACGTGGCCAGCGCGGCGAAGTCCTCCTCGACGACGGTGTCGATCGTCAGGCGCCAGCTGCGTTCCCAGTGCCGCTCGCTCTTCTCCGTCGCCGGGACGTCGGGAATGTAGAAGTCGAGGTCACACACCGACCGTCCCGGGTCGTCGGGGTCGGGGGAAATCCGCCAGGTCTCGAGGTGGTCCACCTGCACGATGATCACCGTGCTGGGGAACAGCACGTACACCAGCGCGCTGTAAGGAACAATGTCCCACGTGTCGGGGGGCTGGTCGGCCAGCTCGGTCAACGACCACCGGGGCAGCACCTCTCGCACGTGGGGTCCGAACCGTTGGGCGTGGGAAAGATTGTGCATGAAGATCGGGCCCACGGTGTTCCGGTGGAGGCTTGCGAAGTGGTAGGGCTCGAGAAACGAATCGACCACCAGCTTCCAGTTCATGGCCAGATCGAACCGATGCGAACGCCAGTGGCGGTGGGCCTCGATGTCAAACGTGTCGAGATCGTCGGCGATACCCCCGAGGTCGGGTGGAGTCAGTGCGACGGGGTCTTCCGGACCTGGCACCTGGGGCAGCACCCAGATCAATCCGTGATCTTCCACCGTCGGCACACGCACCAAACCCGGCCCGCCGACCTCGACGTCTGGGAAGGATGCGGCATCGGGCACGCCCCGTAGCCGACCTCCGAGGTCGTAGGTCCACGCGTGGTAGGGGCAGGTCAACCGACGGGAGCATCCCCGCGCTTCGGACACGACTTGGGTACCGCGGTGTGCACAGGCATTGACGAAGCCGGCGATGGCGCCGTCCTCGTCCCTGGTCAGCACCAACGGCAGCCCGAAGGTGTCCAGCGTCAGGAACGACCCGAGTGCCAGGTCCGGTGTCAGTGCCGCCACGCGAGGGAGGTCGGTGAACAGGGTGGCCTGCTCGAAGGCCAGCCACGCTCGGTCGGTGTAGTGCTCGGCGAGCGCGCCGGTCGGGGCGGTGCGCCACGAACGGCCCTCGGCGTGGTGCTCGAGCAGGGTCCGGATGATGGGTTGACAGTCCTGGTTGCGCATGGGGAACCTCAGGTGGCTACGGCCCGCCGTAGACCATGAGGGTCTGGGCGGTGATGAACGTCGATTCGTCGGAGGGCTGGTGCCCAACGGTGCCGGCCACGTCGGCCGGCTGCAGTGTCCGCCGGATCCGTCACTCGATCCCCCGACTCATCGACCGATGTTACATCTCAGGAATATGTAACACAAGACCAGGCAGGACGAAACGGCAGATCCATGCATCCACCTGCGACGGCGATCGATCGACCTCGATCGTGGCCAGGCTCAAGATGACGCGCAGCAACCACTCGCCGGCTTCCGACGGTGGGACCGACGGGTCGAACTGGTTGCGATGCTGAGCAGCAAGCTCAGCGACCACGACACCGAACGCCTCGACCAACGGCGCCGTCGCCCCCGGGATCGGGGTGCCCGTGGCGCCCCGATCCTCCGAGGCGAACAGCAGGCTCAGATCGTCCCGCCTAGCAGAGCGCACGGTCGCCTTCACCAGCAGGGTGAGGGCGGAAGCAAGGTCGGGCTCGGCGCGGAGACTGGGCCGGAGCCGCTCCAAGAACCGCACCGTCACCCGCAACAGAACGGTCCGGATCAGTTCGTCGCGGTTGCCGATTCGCCGATAGACGGTGATCCGCGACACCCCGGCGGCAGCGGCGACGTCGTCGATGGTCGTCGCCCGTACGCCCTCGGCCAGGAAGCACGACTCGGCCGCATCGAGGATCGACTCCTCGGTCGTCGCCACCTGGGAAAGCGCCATCTGCTCACTCTAGTGCATTGGTGCAACACGATCACTGGATTGTGTCACAATGACCGGGGCGGCGATAGAAGGCCTTACTGGGCTTCGCGGCCGACATAACAGGGTCATGGCTCCGGCCGATCCATGACCTGTCAGCAGGTTGCCAGACTGGTTCGAGGTGGCACTTCATCGAGCCCGCTCGGGGCGACCGATCACGGCGAACGTGACCGCAGCAGCGTGACCAACGTTGAGCGAGTCGACGTTGGCCGAGATCGAGATCCGAACGCGATGAGTCGACGCGTCCATGGTCTCGGCCTCCAGGCCATGGCCTTCAGCGCCAAGAACTGCCGCGACCCGGTCGGGAACCTCCATGTCCCAGAGATCGACCGCGTCGTCATCGGGAGTGAGGGCCCAGGTCTCGAAGCCGGCATCGCGAAGCGTGTTCAGGGCACTCGGCCAATCCTCGGCGCATGCCCGGGCCACCGGGACGTGCAGGATCTCACCCATGCTCACCCTGACCGTGCGCCGTTGGTACGGATCGTTGCAGGTTGGGCTGATCACCATGCCGTCGATGCCGAACGCACGAGCGGCTCGGGCGATAGCGCCGACGTTCTGATCGTCGTTGAGCGCTTCGAGCACGACGAGACGACGGCACGTGTTCGCCAACTCAGCAACGGTCGGCATGGGAGCGCGGAAGGCTGACGCCAGGCAACACCGGTACATGTCGAAGCCAACGACCTCGGCAAGGACTGCCTGCTCGGCGACATAGACCGGCACCCCGGCCATCTCGGGCCGAGACATCGTGGGGACGAACCGCTTGAGACGTTTCGGATGGAGCAGAACCGAACGCATGCGATGCCCCGAGTCGAGCATCCGGTCGATCGGGACATATCCCTCGCCCATGAAGAACTCATCGCGTTCCATCTCGGCACGGACCGCAATGCTGTTCAGCTCGCGATAGTCGTCGAGACGCGGATCGGCTGCGTCAACGATGAACGTGACGCCCTCGATTCGACCGATTTCGTTACTCAACGCGCACCGACTTCGTCTGGAGCAACTCGTCGATCTCGTAGTGCATGGAGCGACAGCAGAAGCGACAGCAGAAGCGACAGCAGAAGCGACAGCAGAAGCGACATCGACTGAGCCTGGCTTGATCTCACCCGTTCCGCAACCGAGCGCTGATCGCCCTCGGTCTCGGTCTCGCTTGTCGGGTGCACGGCTCCGAGAACGCGGGTCGAAGGCTCGCTCCCATATCCCGATGCGCTCAGCATCGCGTGACTCATAGGAGTCGATCGCCTCGCTGAGCGTCAGGTCGAAATCGTCTTCGTTGCCGTTCGCGAGCGCTGTGAGTCGCATCGTGAACCATGCGGTGATCCCGCCCAATGGCGGCGACTC
>JBBKXQ010000101.1:0-48152 GCA_037969565.1 Acidimicrobiales bacterium
CTGACGGGATTGAGCTCGGGGTCGAACGACGGGTTCTCCGTGACCACCACGGCGGTGACCATGCCGAACATTCCGTCGTCCCGTTCGACGTGGTTGAGGATGTGGCAGTGCCAGACCCACGTGCCGGCGTCATCGGCTCGGAACAGCACGGTGTAGCGCTCGCCGGGAGCCACGTTGAGTGTGTCGACCCAGTACGGCTCGTCGAGCGGAATCCCGTCCTTGGCGTACACCATCTGGGGCATTTGGTGCAGGTGCATCGGGTGGATCTGAAGGCCTTCGTTGTAGTAGGTCACGCTCACCCAGTCGCCTTGCGTGACGATGACCGGGTCGGTGGCGGGGAAGCTCTTGCCGTTGAGGCTCAGGCCGATCGTGCCGGCGTCGTTGAGAATCATTGGCATGTCGATGGCCAGTTCCAGATCTTCGGGGATCACCACGCCACTCACGGTCGCTCCACGAGGGATGGGATTGTCTCCGATTCGGATGACGCCGAACATGCCGTTCACGACCTGGATCTGGGCGTGATTGTGGGCGTGGTACATACCGATTGCGTCATCAACGGCCGTGTACTCGTAGGTGAAGGTTCCGCCGTTCGGTGGAATGAGATCTTGCGTGTACGGGGCGACGCCATCCTGATCGTTCGGCGTATGGATTCCGTGCCAGTGGATGTCGGTGCCCAGAGGGAGGTTGTTGACGACCCGCACCTGCACGTTGTCGCCTCGGTCGAGCAAGATCTGGGGTGCTGGAACCACACCGTTGTAGGTCCACGCCTCGACGAACTTGCCGGGCTCGACCTCCCACTCGACGATTTCCGCGGTCAGGTCGAACACCTTCGTGCCGTCGGCCAGAACCTCGGTGGGTGCGAGCACCGGATTGCCGTCACCTTCGGTCTCGGCCGGGAACGCCAGCATCGATTCCATCATGGCCGCATCCATCGCTGCGTAGTCCATCTCCTCGCCGCCGTGGCCCGCTGTTGCTCCTACCGCGGCGTCGGCCCCGGGGCCGGTGATGGTGAGCGTGGTGGTCATACCCGAGGCTTCGTGGCCGGGCACGCTACAGAACAGTTCGTAGGTGCCTGGGGCGAGGTCACCGAGTGCGAGTTCGACCGTGCCTCCCGATCCCACCATGGGGCTCTCGAGTCCCGAACTGCGGGACACGACGTTGTGACTCATCGATCCGTTGTTGGTGATCCGCAGGGTCACCTCGCCAGCGGGGGCCGTGAGTTGGCCGGTGATCGAGAATTCCTGGACACTCAGATCGAGAGTGGTTGCCACCGCCGTTGCGGTCGAGCTGGCTTGGGTCAACGCGATGGCCACCAAGGCCACGAGTCCGATCGTGCCGATTGCGGCGATTCCCAGCACCATCGCGATAAGGGTGCGAAATCCCTGGGCGTCGGCTTCGGCCCGAGCCATCGTTTGGGCCGGCGTCGGCGTGGTCCTCGAGGGACGGGTCCCTTCATCAGGGACGGGTTTTTCGACAACAGTCATCAGGACTCCTCGTGTGGCTACGTTGCCCCCTGTTGTCCCACGATCGGATCGGCGGCGACAGGGACTTTGGTCCTCTGTCGTGTTTCCCGGCCGCGTGGCATGGTGAGAGCAGGAAGCAACGATTCTCGAAACGATGAGATGTCGCCCGTCGGACAAGGAGTGGTACCAGATGCCAAAAACCGATCAGATCGCTGCGCGAATCATCGTTCCCCTCGAGCGGGCGGTCGATGAAACGCCGATCGACGATCTGGGCTCAGCGCTCGGATCGAGGCTGGGTGACGCTCTCGGGCTGCCGGTGAGCACGGTGCATGTCGGTGGTGAATCCGACGATCTGGCACAAGCAATCGTTGCGGTGTGCCAGCCGGGCTCGTTGATCGCCATGCACAGCGAGCACGTCAACCGCTGGAGCGGAAGACGTTCGACCGCCGAGCACATCATCGATGCCTGGGGCGGGATCACCGCCGTGGCCGGCCCAGCCGTGGACGAGGTCGACGTTGGTGCCGGGCCGATTCTGGTGCCGCTCGACGGATCGCTCGACGCGGAGCGGGCGCTCGACGCAGCGCAGATCCTGTCGGACGCCCTCGGCTGCGGTGTGGCGCTCGCCCGGGTCGTGCCTCAACCGATCGGCCCGGACGGGTCGACAACTCATCACGACGCCGATGCCTATCTCCAAGCCATTGGAACGAGGTACACCCTTCACTCGGCGTCGGTCGTGCCATCGAATGACCCCGTTGTGGCGCTCGCGGCCGAAGCCGAACGGCTCGACTCGCCCCTCATCGTTCTCGCGTCGCGAGGTGATCGATCGAGTCAGCGTGCTTCGCTCAGCCGCACTTGCAGCGGACTGATCGCCGAATCGAGGCGTCCGGTCGCCGTGGTCGGGCCCGACTGGCAGCCCAGTTGACAGCGGGCCAAACGGATTGCCGAGCGTCGGGATGCGGCCCGATTCGTTGACAAAGGTCCCTGGTCTCAACGGCTTCGATCGTTCATCGTCAGTGCATGTTGTCCATCCATGACTTCGTGCGGATCGATCTGCCGATGAGCGCAGTCGTTGGGGCCTTCACGCATTACGTGCGGCCCGAACTCCTCGGTCGACTCGTGATCGAAGCCTGGGACGCCGAACTCAGTGAAGTCGGCCGGGAGATCGAGGGACAGCCGCTGCGCCCGACAACGCTGGTCGAGCAAACACCGGCATCGATCGAGGTTTTCACTGGTGCGATGCGAGCCAGGCAGGACTCGGTGGTGATCCCCGTTGCCTGGCGATCGAGGTCGTCGGACTGGATTCCGCCACTGCAAGCCGATCTCGAGCTTGTGGCGTTCGGCCCCAGGCGAACCCATCTCCATCTCTTGGGATTTTCTGAGCTTCCGCCTGGTGTGAGGAGTTGCTCGTTCCGGGCCAGCCTCGATCATCGCCTCACCGTGGCGTTCGTGCGCCACGTGCTCGGGTCGTTGGCTTCCGAACTCGAACAAGCTGCTCGCCCGACCAATCGCACCGGGGCAGCTCGATGAGCTCGAACCAACAGCGTCAGGACGAACAGCCTGAGCTACCGCATGGTCTCCAACACGTCCGTACAACTCCGGTATTCAACGAGAAAACGGTTCCGGCCGGGCTTCTCGCCGCTCATGAGGTGAGTACCGGTGTGTGGGGTCGCTTGGTTGTGCATTCGGGAGCGCTCACCTTCGTGTTCGAAGATCAGCCGAGTGGACCCCATCGTGTCAGTGCGGGAGAGCACATGGTCATCCCACCCACACGACCGCACCATCTGGAACTCGACGGACCAGCGACGTTCTTCGTCGAGTTCCATCGCCACGCTGCGATTGGCGATCTCTAGATCAGTTTCCTTCGGGAACCACGATCGTCGCTACGGCAGGATGGTGGGTCAGGGCCGAGGCGATGGAACCGAGCAACAAGTGGGTGATACCGCGGTGGCCCCGGGTGCCGATCACGAGGAGATCGCTGGGGGCATCACGAAGCACACTTCGAGCATCGCCGAACACGGCGGTTGTCGTGAGCGGTCGGTCGCCATGGGAAGATCGTTCCCGGGCGCTCGCAACGACGCTGGCGAGTATCGAATCGGCTCCGCTCTCCATCTGTGCCATCAACCCTCCGAAGTCGTAGTCGACTGCCGGTGGACTCCAGGCGTGGATCACGTCGATCGGGGTGTCGATCGGTACGTGACTCATCGCCCACGCAAGGGCGGCGATCGAGTTCTCCGATCCATCGACGCCGACAACGACACGGCCGACAGGTCGGGAGGCGTCGGCATCGTCGGGTACCACGACGACCGGAACTGTGCTGTGGGCGATGCAGTACGAACTCACTGATCCGAGGAGCGAACTGACAAGCGCACCGTGGCCCCGGCTTCCTACCACCAGCACCGATGCGGGTTCGGCCAGGGACACGAGCATCGGGCCGGCCCGTCCCTTGCCGATGATCGGGTCGACGAACAGTTCCGCATCATGCTCGGCGAGCGAGTTCCGGATGGACTTCTTCGCCTCTTCTCGGAACCAGTCGTCGGGTGGAGGGCCGGGGTTGCCGGCCATCGGCGGAGAGATGGCCCACCAGGGATAGTTCCAACAAGCGACCGGCTGGATCGAACGAGGGCCAGGGGCGTTGGCGACGGCCCATGCAAGTGCATGTTCGGAACCCGACGACCCATCGATGCCCACGACAATCGACCGCTCGACAACGGTTCCAATGTCCTCGCTGGTCTCGGTCGCTTCGGTCATTGCTTATTCTTCTCCGCTTTGCCGTGAAGGCTGTCCATTGCGTAGAGGCGGCCGGCCAGCTGTTTGGCGATTGCGAGGGTCAGCATCGGATTGTCGGTGAGGATCTGATTGAAACGGTTGTAGGGGATCACGAGTGCCGTGACATCGGACTTCGCCCTCACGGTGGCACTGGCCGGACCGTGTCCGAACAATCCCAACTCGCCGATCAGTTCACCTTCGGGAACGACGGCGATCTCCTCGCCATCGAGTTCGACGACGGAGTCACCGCTGATGATGATGTAGGCCTCCTGATGCCGGTGGCCCTGAGCAATGAGCACCGTGCCCGAACCGACGCTGACCTCATCGGCGGCCGACGTCAGATGTTCGAGCGCCTTTCGATCGGCATCCTTGAACAGCGGGATTGAGTGGATCCGCGCGGTCTTTGCGTCCTCGTGACGGATGACAGCCATATTTCGCCTCTCATTTTCTGGACCCGTGGGCCACAACTCGGGCAGGAGAACAGAACGATCTCCCGCGTGAAGTCTCTCGTTTCGGGTTCTGTCTTAGCAGGGTCGAACGTCCTGAGCCGACCGAACCCCTCTTTGTTGTTCCGAATCACCCGTACGCAACCGTTCGTGGCCCGTACGGTTGGGCCTCATGGAAATCCGCCTGCCCGACGCTCCTTGTTCTGCTTCTGACCTCGTCGATGCCCTGGTCGATCAGATCCCGAGCGGGGCGGAGATCGTGGTGCCGATCGCCAACGGTGAGCCCGTGGGAATCCTCGACGAGCTCGAAGCCCGAGCCGATCGTCTCGACGACGTTCGCATCCACCAGATGCACGTGTTGCGCGACCGCCCCTATTTGCACGGAGCATTTCGGGGCCACCTCGAACATGTCTCGTGGTTCTTGTCGCACATCACCCGGCCCGCCTTCCGGGCCGGCGGATGCCATTTTGCGCCGGCGAACTTCAGTGAGGTCCCGCAGTTCTTGATGGCCAAGAAACCCTTCGTCGTTCTTGCTGCTGCTTCACCCCCCGATCGGCACGGCTACTTCTCGCTCGGCACGAGCGCCGACTATGCGGCGGCCATGATCGGTCGGGTGCCGTTCGTGCTCGAAGTCAACGAGGCCATGCCCCGATCGCACGGAACCAACCGACTGCACCGCAGTGAGGTGCTGGGGTGGTGCGAAACCAATCGTCCGTTGGTCGAGATGCCCCTCGCTGCGATCACCGACGCCGACCGGGCTGTTGCCGGACACATCGCCAATCGCATCCCCGACGGCGCCACGATCCAGCTCGGGATCGGTTCGATTCCGAGCGCTGTTGCCACCTTTCTCGCCGATCATCGAGACCTTGGTGTCCACACCGAACTTCTTTCCGATCCGGTCGTCGACCTCGTCGAATGTGGCGCCGTCACCGGAGTCAGGAAGAAAACGAACCGTGGCCGGATCGTCACCACATTCGCGCTCGGGACGCAGCGCCTCTATGACTTCTGCGACCGAAATGACGTGGTGCAGTTCCTTCCCGTCGACGAGGTCAACGATCCCCGGCTCATCGGCCTCGAACCCAACTTCGTCTCCATCAACGCCACCCTCGAGATCGATCTCTTCGGTCAGTGTGCGTCGGAGACGATCGGCACTCGCTATTGGTCGGGTAGTGGCGGCCAGGCCGACTTCGCTCGGGGTGCGCAGTACTCCGAAGGAGGGTCGGGATATGTCGTGCTCCACGCAACGGCCAAGGACGGCACGATCAGTCGGATCACGCCGAGCCTGAACCGCGGCGCCGTCGTGACCACACTGAAGAACACGGTCGACAACGTGGTCACCGAGTACGGGGTCGCCGAACTCCAGGGTCGAACCCTCGCCGAGCGGGCAGAGGCGTTGATTCGGGTGGCGGCGCCGGAGTACCGCGATTGGCTCCGACGGGAAGCAACCGAGATGGGGCTGCGCCGTTGAGCATGGGACGCGCCCGTGGTGTGGCGTTCAGCTGTCCTCGTGCACCGGATGGTCGACGCCACTGACCCAGATCATGGTCGACACGATCACCAGGGCGAACGCAACGGCAGCCATCGTGGGGATCGTGATGAATCCGAAGACGTTGACCCAGCGTCCCGAGCACGGATTGTCGAGCGAACATGAACTTGCCGAGTCGGGAAACTGTTGCTCGAAGCGATGAAAGAGCGACACGGGAAGACCGAGAACGCTGAGGAACATCGCCACAAGGGCCAGGCGCTCACGGGGAAGAAAAACAGCGAGCGCCAGAATCGCCGCCGATGGGTACATGAAGATGCGCTGGACCCAGCAGAGCTGGCATGGTTCGAATCCGGCGATCTCGGAGTAATAGAGGCTGCCGGCGGTGGCCGTTGTTGCGGCCGAGAGGGCCAACCAGCCTGCGAACGGTCGCACGGTATTGAGGAGGCGGGCCCGCTGGGTTGTCAACAGCGCAGCCAGCGTGGCAACCACGAAACCGGTGCCGGCGATGGCCAGGACGGCGAAGACGGTGCTCAGAAAGTTGGTCAAAAGGCTCCTCTGGTCGGCGGCTGAGCGGGCGGCGATCCAGCACGGTAGTGGAAAGGAGGCCAACCACCGTCTCGGCCTTTCGAGGCCCGTGGTCACACTTCGCCGGTAGCAACCTACGATCGTGCCTCATGCCTCGAAGCTTCCGAATTCTGGCCCTTGCCTTGGCGGTTCTCGCGGCGTCATCGGGCTGTTCTTCCGATGGCGAGAGCGCCGCAGCATTGGTCGATCCCACGATCGACGAGATCCTCACCGCTTCCAGCGCGGCGATGGCCGAGGTCGAGACGGCTCGATTCGAGATCGCCCAAACCGGAGCTCCGGTTTTCATCGACAATGATTCGCTGATCCGATTCGTCGGAGCCAAGGGTCGGTATGCGGCGCCCGAATCAGCCGACGCGCTGGTCAGTGTCGAGGCCCTCGGTTTGGCCACCGAGGTCGGAGCCGTTGCCATCGACGGAGAGATCTGGATAACCAATCCCCTCACTGGTGCCTGGGAAGTGGCTCCTGAGGGGTTCAGCTTCGATCCGACGATTCTTTTCGATGACCAACAGGGTTGGAGCGTCCTGTTGGCCGAAGGACTCGACGATCCGTCATTGGTTGCGAACAGCCCCGACGCCGAAGGGCGTTATGAGATCAGCGCCACGATCAGTGCGGGTCGAGTCGGCGTGCTCACCGGTGGACTCGTCGAGGAGTCGTCCGACGTCACACTTTGGATCGACGGCAAGACAGCCCGAATCTCAGAAGTGAGCTTTGACGTGACGATCGACGAGGGTCTCACGAGCTGGAACCTCGAACTGTCCGACTATGGGGCCGACGTTTCGATCGAGAAGCCCGTCGTCGTGACGAGCAACTGATCTTGGCCTCCGTGACAACATCGACGACGACCGATCGAGCGAACGCCTGGGCCTTCTGGGTGGCCGCCTTCGGCGTCTTCGTGGCCGCTGACGATCTGATGGTCGTTGCCACGATGCTCCGACCGATCATCGACGATGTCGGGCTGATTCTTCCCGACGATCTCGATGCCACGGCGTGGATCGTGAACATCTACTTGATCGCCTACATCACGGCGATGCCGCTGGCCGGCAAGTTGAGTGATGTCTTCGGCCGCCGTGCGGTTTTCATTTCGGCGTTGGTGATCTTCATGGTCGGGTCGGTGATCGTGCCGAGCACCGATTCGTTCGGGATTCTCTTGTTCGGTCGGGCGCTGAGCGCCGTCGGAGGAGGCGCCCTCGTTCCGATCGCGTTGGCTGTTGCCGGCGACCTCTATCGCGGAGCCCGGCGGAGTCGCGCTCTGGGCACGCTGAGTGCGATCGAAACGCTCGGATGGGTCTGGGGTCCGCTGTATGGAGCCATCCTCGTGCGATGGCTCTCGTGGGAGTGGCAGTTCTATCTCAACGTGCCACTCGCTCTCATCGGCATCGCATTGGGATGGCGAGCACTGGACCCGACGCGCCGGACGGGCCATCGGATCGATTGGTTCGGAGCGGCGCTGCTCACCGTGGGTCTGATCAGCCTGTCGGTTGCCTTGTTGTCGCAGGCCAAGATCCAAACGGTCACCGGATTGGAGGAACTGACGGGCGATTCGTCGGGATCGCTGGCTGGGCCATGGCTCTATCTGGTGGCCGTTGTGGCGTTGGCCGCGTTCGTCTTGGTGGAACGGCGGCGCTCGGATCGACCGGATGTCGAACCGCTCATCGCCGTGGCCACCTTCGGTCGGAAAGCCCCAGCCGCCGCCCTCACCGTCAACGCCTTGGTCGGGGTCGGCCTCGTGATCTCGCTGGTCAATGTTCCGCTCTTCGTGAACATTGTCGAGAGCGGGAACGATCGGGGAGTGGGATCCACGGCGCTCCTCGCTGGTTGGCTACTCACGGCGTTGACCGCATCGATGGCGGTTGCGTCCTATATCGGCGGGGCGGTGGCTGGTCGCCGTGGTTACGTGTTGCCGACGGTCTGCGGGCTGGTCCTCGCAACGGCGGGGTTGGCGCTGATGGGCTGGCAGTGGTCGGCCGACACCAGCCACACCGCCATGGGATTGCAGTTGGCTCTTGTTGGCGCAGGTATCGGACTCGTCCTGGCTCCGACGGCGGCTGCCGTCGTCGATGGCGCCGGCGAGGACGAGCGAGGGAGTGCCGCGAGTTTGGTCATCGTGGCCCGTTTGATCGGGTTCAGCGTCGGGCTGGCGGCACTCACGGCTTGGGGGCTCCATCGGTACAACGAGCTACGGGGCCGACTGGCCCTGCCCGCGCTCGGTACGCCCGGCTATGAGGATGCGTTGGCCGAAGCAGCCGTTCGGATCACGACGACGGCGTTGGCCGAGACGTTCGTCGGAGCCGCGCTCGCCATGGCGATTGCCGGGTTCGTGGGCCTGCTCATGGGCGGTCCCGGCTGGGGTCGAAGCACCGTCGATCGAAGCACCGTCGATCGAAGCACGGTCGATCGAAGCACGGTCGATTGAGTCACGGTCGATTGAGTCACGGTCGATTGAGTCACGGTCGATCGAAACGCAGCGGCCAAGCGCAACCAGGGCTCGATTCAGGCGACCATTTGGGCGACGGCACCGAAGTGCAGCACGGCGGCGACGATGGTGAACACGTGCCACACCTCGTGGTAGCCGAAGATACGGGGCCAGGGATTGGGGCGTTTGAGGAGGAGTACCGGGAATCCGATGGTGTAGAACACGCCACCGGCAACGATCAGCAGGAACACCGGAGTCGGTACGTACCACAACATTCCCGGGAGAGCGCCCAGCGCGGCCCAACCCAGGATCGGATACAAGGCGTAGCCGAGCCACGTCAGGTGAAACGCGGTGAGCTTCATCACAACGCCGGCGATGGCGCCGACCGTCACCGCGGCCAAGAGCGGTAGTCCCCAACGAGGGGGCAACGCCACCAGACAGGCCGGCACGTAGGTGCCGGCGATCAAGAGGTAGATCATCGCGTGATCGAGGCGCTGCATCACCGAGCAGGCTCGCTCGGACCGGGCAAGCCGGTGGTAGGCGGCCGAGGTGCCGAAGCTGAGAAGAAGCGTCGTTGCGTAAATCGCTGCTGCCACTCGTGCCATTGCGTGGTCGGCCTTGACGATGAGGAGCGTGCCGGCCGGAATCGAGGCGACGAACATCGCCACATGAGACCAGCCCCGAAGGAGCGGCCGAGGCGTCTGGTTTGGTGCGTCCAACACGACGCTCGGGGATGGCATGGCTCTCGACGGTAGCGGTCGAAGGCTCCGGGAATTCATCGGATCCAGCGTGCATCGGACACAGCGAGGACAAAGGTCCCTTGCAATCCGCTCGCTCCGGGCGCATGATTTGTTCCAGAGACAGTTCGCAGCGGTGAACCCAGCGAGGACTTCCACCGCTGTTGGTGCCTTGGCCCCATCCACCCACCGCCCGCCCCGCGTCGAGGGGTGTCGGTTCGTCCGACTCATGTGGGTACCAGGCGGGCCGAGGCACCTCTTTCTTTCGCGGCCCAAAGGTTTCAGGGCTTGATCTTGGAACGGATCTCCTTGCCGGCTCGAGACATCGTTTGGCCTGCGTGCGACATCGTCTGGCCCATCGCCGAGGCCAGGCTGTGGCCGACATCGACGATGTCCTCTCTCACCGAGGGATCCTTCGCCGCGTTGCCCACGGCCTCGGCGGCGTCTTCGATGGCATCGCTCAGACGCTTCAGGGCAGCCTTCACCTCGGTCGGATCATCGTCGCCCATCTCCTGCTCGGCGTGAAGTTTCAACTTCAGTCCGAGGCCCGAGAGTTCGTCGCCGACGCGACTCCATGCGGTCTTCACATCGTGTGTCGTCATTTCTGCTCCGTCTGTTGCGGGTGGGCGTGCTGTGCTGCTTGCCATCGTATTGATCGGCGGTGTCAGCGTGGGTCAGGGGCGCACACAATCTCAGAGCAGTAGGTGTCAGAGGAGTAAGTCATGTGTCCGACCGGTTCGGGTTCTCGGATCCGCCCGGCCTTGCTCACCGCTCCATCTGGATACACACTCCACCGGTGAAGCCGATCGTCAGCCCATCCGAGATGCGTGTGATCGATGCTGCGGCGTCGGATCCAGTCGAGGTGCTGATCGAGAAGGCGGGCTGGGCGGTGCACCGTGAAGCGCTGCGAATGTTGGGTGGTGCGTACGGGAAGCGCGTCACGGTCTTCGTCGGACCGGGAAACAACGGAGCCGACGGGCGGGTTGCGGCGAGATTGTTGGGGGAGCGGGGCGTTCGTTGCGAGATCGTTCCCATCGGATCGCCGGCTCGAGACCTCGAACGAGCGAATCTGATCATCGATGCATGTCTCGGCACCGGAATCAGTCGTGCATTCGAAGCGCCGGCGACGGAATCGGTGCCTGTCCTCGCCGTTGACATACCGAGTGGAATCGATGGTGCGACCGGTGAGCTCCGCGGGACTGCCGTCCGTGCGATCCGGACCGTGACGTTCGGCGCGCTCAAACCGGGTTTGCTGCTCGGGGTCGGCCCCGATCACGCCGGAGAAATCGTCGTTGTCGGTCTTGGGCTGGACACCTCTAGCGCTACTGCCCATCTGATGGAAGACACCGATGTCGCCCGATGTTGGCCGGACGCAGCGCGGGAGGCGCACAAATGGCAGACAGCCGTCCTCGTCATCGGCGGGAGCCCTGGCATGTACGGCGCAGTGAGGCTCGCCGGTGAAGCGGCGGCGAGGGCAGGGGCCGGCCTGGTCGCGGTTGCCACGCCGGGCGACCTTGCCGAAGGACACGTCGAATCGATCTCATTGCCGCTTCCGGCCGCCAACTGGGCCGGCGAGGCGGTGGCCGCCGCTGACCGATTCCGCGCCGTTGTCATCGGACCCGGACTCGATGCCGCCGCCGCGTCAGAGGAAGATCTGCACCGTCTCCTGGCCGTCGATCGTCCCCTCCTCATCGATGCTGGAGCTCTGCCCGCTGCCTCCTCGCTACCCGACGTTCTGCGGGCCCGGCGTTCGCCCGCAGTGCTCACGCCCCACGCGGGTGAGTTTCTCCAGTTGGTCGACGCCGAGACCCAGAATGATCGCCTCGGAGCCGTGCGATCGGCAGCACAACACTTCGGTTCCGTGGTGTTGCTGAAGGGCTCGCCCACCGTGATCGCGGCACCGAATGGCGACGTGCGGTTGGTCGACAGCGGTGACGAGAGGCTCGCCACGGCCGGCACCGGCGATGTCTTGAGCGGTGTGATCGGCGCCGCCTTGGCATCGGGCCTCGATCCCTTGGACGCCGCTGCCCTGGGTGCTCAGGTCCATGGCATGGCTGCCCTCCTCACCAACAGACGAGTTGGCTTGCTCGCGTCCGATCTGCTCCTCGAAATTCCCAGAGTTCTCGACCGGTGAGGCGGGCAGGGATCGCTCAGGGACTGCGCTGGGCGATGACCTGAACGACGGCGCCATCGCCGGTGTGGCCAGGGCCCTCCACCACCGGCCGAACGAGTTCACTTCCCAGGGTGATCTGCAGCCCGATCAGTTCTTGTCGTAGACCGGCGAGCGTCATCGTCAACTCGGGAGTGGGCGGACCGCCGGTGCCTCGACCGATCTGGTCCGGGGTGTACGACTCCAGAATGAAGCGGCCCCCGGGTCGAAGGGCCTGGGCGATGGCGGCGTGGACCCGAGTCCTGATCGGAGGAGGGGTGTGGGCAAAGATGGAGACGATGAGGTCCCAACGATCGGAGCCGAGGTCGAAGTCGGCGAGATCGGCAACGATCGTCGTGAGTTCGACTCCTCGATCGTTGGCGAGACGGGCTGCCTTGTCCATGCCGGATCTGGTGAGGTCTACCGAGGTGACTCGGTGCCCGAGGCCGGCTAGATGAACGCCGTTTCGCCCTTCGCCGTCGGCGATGCAGAGCACATCGCCGATGGGAAGGCCGATTACCGATGCGGCCAGGAAGTCATTCGGTTCGGTGCCGTACAGGTAGCCACTGTCGGCTCCGTAGCGGGCTTCCCACATCTCAGCCGGAGTGGGGGAGCTCACCGAGTGACCGCCGCAAGTGACGAGTCGATCCACGTGGCGATTCGGGCTGCCGGGACGGCGCCGACCTGTCGGCCGATCTCCTTGCCCCCGTTGAACAGAACCAGTGTGGGGATGCCTTGCACGCCCAGTCGGGCTGACATTTCGGGTTCCTTCTCGACGTTGATCTTGACCACCCGCAGGCGGCCGGCCCGTTCCCGCGCGATCTTCTCCAACGCCGGAGCGATCGTGCGACACGGACCACACCATGGCGCCCAGAGGTCGACCACGATTGGTAGCGCTGATGAAGCGACGACGGCGTTGAACGCTGCGGACGAGACGTCGGCCAGCCAGGGAAGGTCGGCGTGGCATGTAGCGCATCGCGGTTTTCCCGAGGAGGACACCGGCACTCGATTTCTGGTCGAGCACGTTGAGCAGGCGATCGTCGTTGACGGTGCCGGCTTGGCTGCGGCCATCTTCAGCCCGGCGCTTCGGTGCTTAGTACTGGTGTTGCCATCAACGTTTCGAGGGCGGTGTTGACGAGTTGCCGGGCCTCTGCGGCGATCGGGACCACGTCGTCATTGCCCGTGATCGAGGCCATGAGCCCGGGATCCATGACCTCGACAACGACGTTCTCGCCGACCTGGCGAACGACAACGTTGCAGGGCAAGAGCACCCCTATCTGACGGTCGACGTCGAGAGCTCGCGCCGCCAACTTCGGGTTACAGGCACCAATGATGGTGTAGCCCTCGAGATCCTTGTCGATCTTCGACTTCAGCGTCTTCTGCATGTCGATCTCGGTGAGCGTTCCGAATCCGACGGAGGCGAATGCGGCCTTCACCGCATCGAGTGCTTCGTCGAACGGTCGGGTGAGAACCACGGTTTCTTCGAAGATCATGAGCCGGTCTCCTTCTCTGGGGGTGTCGTTGGGAGTTGTGTCGTTGGGCCAAGACTACGTGCCCATTCGCCGAGGCGGCAGGGCCTTCGGACCTTCTGGGCCAATTCGTTCACCCGCTGTTCACCTGATCGCTCCGGAGTATTCACCACGCCTTGGGACGGCGGTCAGATGACGTCAGTACGTTCGAGACATCAGTGACTTGACGATGACCTCACCACCCACGAAGCCACCATCGAACGTTGACCCCACGGCCGGTCAGCGCTTTCAATGCATGATGAAATTGCTCGGTCTTCTGGCCGTCTTTGCCATCATCTCTGCTGCCGTCAACGCCTTTGACGACGGTCCCGCCGTTGCGGCCCCGACCTCCCAGCCCGACGCCACCACTGGCGGTTCCGACGCCGTCACCGAACCCGCTACAGGCACCGAAACGGGTATCGAGGGAGCCTTTCTCATCTCCGGCTCCTCGACGGTGTTCCCCATCGTCCAGCTCCAGGCCGAAGATTTTCAGCAGCAGGAACCAGGTGTCGCCGTCGCCGTCGAGGGGCCGGGATCGGGCGACGGAGCGAAGAAGTTCTGCGCCGGCGAAGTGCCCATTGCCAATGCGTCACGATTGTTCAAGGACGAAGAACTCGCCGACTGCGCGGCGAACGGAATCGAGTTCATCGAGATTCGCCGTGGCATCGACGGCATCAGCGTCATCACCTCGATCGACAATGATCTGGTCGAATGCGTCTCCTTCAACGACCTCTACGCATTGATCAGTGAGGAAGCAACCCAGACCGACTCGTGGGCCGATGCCAACCAACTGACCCAGATCTGGGGTGGCCAAACCTTCCCCGACGTGCCGCTGAGCATCTTCGGACCGGGCGAGGAATCAGGCACGTTCGACTCGTTCGACGAGATCGTGATTCAGACGGTAGGGGCGGGAAAGACCGGGCTCGACGTGGAATCCCGAGCCTTCGTCGAGACGATTCGACCCGACTACACGTCGAGTCCTGACGACAACGTCGTGATGGAAGGCATCCAGGCCAGCCAATACTCGCTGGGCTGGGTGGGATTTGCCTACGCCGAACAATCAGCCGCTGCTGGACGGGCCAAGCTCCTGGCCGTTTCGGTCGAAGATGGTGGCGACTGCGTGATCCCCACTCCTGAAACGATTGCCTCCGCCGAGTTTCCGATTGCCCGATTCCTCTACACCTACGTGAACGCCGACGCGGCAGCAAACCAGCCGGGCGTTGCCCAGTTCGTCGACTACATGCTCAGCGACGTCGGCCTGGAGGCCGTGAGTGCCAGCGGTTACGTCGATCTCCCGGATGAGGAGCTAGCCAAAGCGGCCGGAATCTGGACCGACCGACTCACAGGCCGGCAATACGAGTGATCTGGCAACCGCTGCAACCGTCGCTCAAGTCTCGAGGAGCGAGCGCCGCGATCGAAGGTCTGCTCTACCTACTCGTCACCGTGCTCGTGGCCATCGTCGAATATTACGTTGCCGGTCCGATGACCGACTTCGGGCCCTCCAACTGGTGGATCGCCTTCGTCATCATGGCGGCGTGGACCGGGTGGCAATGGGCCGGAGCCCAGACCCCCGTCGGATCGTACGTCGATCACTACATCGCTGATCGCAATGGTCTGCCTGCTTGTTTCAGCTGCATCGCCGTTCGCCAGCTCACACGCTTCGGTGTGCTCTATGGCATCCCGTTCCTCCTGCTCGACCGCAACGTCACCGTGATGGTGCTGCTGTTCGTCCTCAGCGGCGTTGCCATCCACTTCACGCCCAACGGACGAGCCCCTTGGGACCTGGTTGCGGGCACGGTCATGACCGAGTCGCTGGCGGGCGAGACGGCTCCGGTGCTCCCGCTCCTCACCGCAGCCTCGGATCTCCGCGTCAGCCCACAGCGAGTGTCGGAAAACCGGAGGGCTCGACGAATGATGCAACTCGCCGGGATGAGTTCGGTTCTCGTGAGCGCATTGATCGTCTGGAGCATCTTCAGTGAGGCGTGGCAGTTCGTGGCTGCGTCAGAATTCCATTGGGGGCTGCTGCGTGACATCGGCTGGTTCCCCCGGCGGAACAAGTTCGACCTCTCGACGCTCATCGTCGGAACGTTGTGGATCACCGGCATTGCCATCCTCGTTGCCGGTCCGGTGGGCATCGGTGTTGCGATCTACCTCTCCGAATACGCAAAGCCCAAGATTCGAAACATCGTCAAACCCGGAATCGAAACACTCGCCAGCATTCCATCGGTGGTTCTCGGATTCTTCGCCATTGCGTTCATCAGCCCCTCGATTCTGGAACCTGGTGGTTCGTTGATCGGCGTCGAGTTCGGCATCTTCAGTTTGGTGAGCGCCGGAATTGCCGTCGGGATCCTGACCGTCCCGATCGTTGCGTCCATCGCCGAAGACGCAATGCGGGCGGTCCCGAACGAACTCCGCGAGGCCAGCTACGGACTCGGTAGTCGCAAGGTCAGCACCGCGATGCGGGTGGTCTTTCCCGCCGCGCTGTCGGGTATCTCGGCTGCATTCATCGTCGGAATTTCCCGGGCGATCGGCGAGACGATGGTCGTCTTCATCGCCGCCGGGGGTTCCGGAGGCGCCATCTTCGAGGCCAATCCCACCGAGCCGGGCCAGACCATCACCGCCGCGATGGCCTCGCTCGGCGCCGGCACCGACAGTGTCGCCGGGTCCGGAATTGCGTTTCAGAGCCTCTACTTCCTCGGAGCGCTGCTCTTCGTGATCACCCTCCTTCTCAATGTCTTTTCCGATGTCATCGTTCGACGATTCCGGCAGGTGTACTGATGGCGGTCACAAACATGGGCTCGACACCGCGGGCCGAGACTGAATCCGCAACACAGCCCACGCTCGACCAGTTGCGAAAGAAGCCGACGGCCGATCTCGGAGGTCAGATCTTCCTCGGCCTGCTACTCATCGCGGTGGGTACGGCATTTGCGATGGTCGGAACGGTTTTGGTCAGTGTCGTCAGCGACGGCTTCGAAGTGTTGAGCACGCAATTCTGGGACTTTCTCTCGAATCCTTCCTCGAGCGATCCGGCCAAGGCTGGTGTGGCTCAAGGAATCCGGGGCAGCCTCCTCATCGCACTGGTGGTGGTGCTCGTCGCCTTTCCGCTCGGAATCGGGGCCGCCATCTACCTCGAGGAATACGCCGAGCAATCGAAACTGACGCGTCTGCTCGAGATCACCGTTCGAAATCTGGCCGGCGTGCCATCGATCGTCTACGGGTTGCTCGGACTCGCCGTGTTCGTTCAGGCCCTCCGAGGAATCACCGGCGGGAGCACCGTGATCTCGGCCGGCTTGACGCTTTCGGCACTGGTGCTTCCGATCGTGATCATCACCGCGAGCGAAGCCTTGCGGGCGGTTCCGTCGTCCCTCCGAGATGCGGCTTACGGACTCGGCGCCACGCAGTGGGAAACGATACGCACGCAGGTCCTGCCGGCGGCACTACCCGGCATCCTCACCGGCGCAGTGTTGTCCATCGCCCGAGCACTCGGAGAAGCCGCCCCGCTGCTGGTGATCGGAGCCGCAGCCTTCTACTCGACGGGGTTTCAAGGTTTCCTCGATCAGATGCAGGGAGCGTTCACCGCACTGCCGATGAACGTGGCGAATTTCGCCAAATTGCCGGCCGACAAATGGGCCGGACACGCAGCCGCCGCCAGCGTGGTTGTGATGGCGGTTGTCTTCGCCATCAACCTCGCCGCCATCATCGCCCGGGCCCGGATCTCGAAACGGCTGAGCCGATGACCACGACGCAGGATGAGAATCGAAATCGACACGATGGAAAGTGACACCAACCCCGAGATGACCGACACAGTACGGTTGAACCCAGTGATCACGCCCGTTCCAACCAGCCACGGATCCGTGACCGTGACGTCAGCCCCGGCGGTGTTCACAGCCCGCGACCTCAACGTCTACTACGGCGACTTCCGAGCGGTCGTCGACGTCAACCTCGATGTTCGCGAACGCGAAATCACTGCCTTCATCGGCCCCTCGGGCTGTGGCAAGTCCACCGTGTTGCGCTGCTTCAATCGGATGAACGACCTGATCGACATCGCTCGTGTCGAGGGCAAGCTGCTCTATCACGACATCGATCTCTACGACCGGGCCGTCGACCCCGTTGCCGTACGGCGCCGCATCGGCATGGTGTTCCAGAAGCCGAATCCATTTCCGAAATCCATCTTCGACAACGTCGCCTACGGTCCTCGTGTTGCCGGCATGCGCGCAAACATGGATGAAACGGTCGAGCGTTCGTTGCGAGGTGCCGGGCTGTGGGATGAGGTCAAGGACCGTCTCAACAGCTCTGCGCTCGGGCTTTCGGGCGGACAGCAGCAGCGGCTTTGTATCGCCCGAGCCATTGCCGTGAATCCCGATGTGCTCCTCATGGATGAGCCGTGCTCAGCGCTCGACCCCATCGCCACGGGCACCATCGAGGAATTGATGCGTGAGATGAAGGACGACTACACGATCGTGATCGTCACCCACAACATGCAACAGGCAGCCAGGGTCAGTGACCGCACGGCCTTCTTCACCGCCGAAGCCGACGAGCACACCGGCCAACGAAGGGGCAAGCTGGTCGAATTCGGCGACACCAGTTTGATGTTCTCCAACCCATCCGATTCACGCACCGAGGCCTACATCACAGGCCGATTCGGATGACGACAAGAAGCAGTCAATGAACCAGACCCGCACCGAACTCACCGACCGCCTGGAAAAGATCCGACGCGACCTCGTTGCCATGATCGAACTCGTCGGCTCGCGAATCGATCTGGTCACCGCCGCATTGCTCGAACGAGACGTGGCTGAAGCCGACCGACTGATCATCGGCGACGACGAAATCGACCTGCTCTCCCAGGAACTCGAGGATCTCTGCATCGACACGCTCGTTCGTGAGCAGCCATTCGCCGGCGATCTGCGTGCCGTGTTGGCGGCCATCCACATGAACTCCGACGTAGAGCGAAGTGGCGACCTCACCACAAACATCGCCAAGGCCGTCGGACGCCTGCAGGGCATGCACGCCGACGATCGCCTCCGCAGTCTCATTCTGCGTATGGCGGCCCAGGCCAAGATCCTCTTCGAACGTTCGGCCGAGGCCTACCAGACCCTCGACCCGAAACTCGCAGCAACCATCGACGAACTCGATGATGTACTCGACGACCTTCACCGCACCTTCATCCAGTTGGTGATTTCCGAATCTCGACACGGTTTGCTGGCCCCACACGAGACCCTGCAGATGGCGATGATCGGTCGCTTCTACGAACGCATCGGCGATCACGCTGAAAACATGGGCGAGCGGATCCGCTACATCATCGATGGTTGGACTCCGGAGCGGGCCGGTGCCGACCGGGCCAGGGCTCGGGCCACGGGCGAGAGCGAGGACGACGAAGAGCCGACTCCCACCCGGGGCCTCGCCGTGATCGACGCGATTTCCGAGGAGCGACGCATTGATGCCATCCGTCGCGACTTCGTTGCCAACGTCAGCCATGAGTTGAAGACCCCCATCGGAGCGATCTCGCTGCTGGCCGAAACGCTGGCCGAAGCTGGGCCCGAAGACGATCGAGGTCGTCTCACGCTCTATCTCAATCGTGAGGTGAAGCGAATGGAGAGCATCATCGACGATCTCCTCGAGCTCACGAGGCTGGAAGAAGACGGAGCTCCGACCGAACACCTCAAGATCGATGATGTCGTCTACGAAGCGGTCGACATCGCCCGCGGCCTGGCTGATGCGCGCGGCATCGAGCTGGCCATCGTGGGTGTTCCGAGCGGTGCAGTCGTCGATGGTGAACGTCGACAGCTCATACGCGCACTGGTGAACCTCATCGACAATGCGGTGCGCTATTCGGATCAGGACAGCAGGGTGTCGATCACGGTGGATCCGATCCGGGGTGCCGTCGACATCGAAGTTGCCGACTCCGGTCTCGGAATTGCCCGTCCAGAGCTCGAACGCATTTTCGAACGTTTCTACCGCGTCGACCGGGCCAGGAGTCGCGAGACGGGCGGCACCGGACTCGGGCTCTCCATCGTGCGGCATGTCGCCGACAACCATCGCGGTCGGGTGCTCGTCGAATCCAAACTCGGATCGGGGTCGAACTTCACGTTGCAGCTCCCCGTTGTCGCCGACGAACCAGGGGAGGCATGAACGCCACTTCGGTACTCGTCGTCGACGACGAACCGGCGTTTGTCGTCGGCCTCGAGCAGGCATTGAAGAAGGAAGGTTTCATCGTGCACACCGCCGAGGACGGTGAGCAGGCCGTGGCCGTGTTCGACTCCGCCCATCCCGACATCGTGCTGCTGGATGTGATGTTGCCTCGGATGTCCGGCATTGACGTCTGTCGACACATCCGAAACACATCGAACACACCGGTGATCATGGTGTCGGCCCGGTCAGAAGAGATCGATGCCGTCGTTGCGCTGGAGGTCGGTGCCGATGACTACATCACCAAGCCCTATCGCCTTCGTGAACTCGTGGCCCGGATGCGAACCGTGTTGCGCCGGGCCGGTACCTCAGAGCCCGAGGGCCAAGACAGCAACCTGACGGTGGGGCCGATTCTCCTCGATCGGGAACGGCACGAGGTGCGTCTCGACGGAGAGAGGGTCGAGCTGCCATTGAAGGAGTTTCAGCTGCTCGCCGAATTGATGCAGCAGGCGGGTTTTGTCGTCACCCGAGACGATCTCATCAATCGGGTTTGGGGCTACGACTACATCGGTGACACGAAGACCTTGGACGTCCACATCAAGCGTCTCCGATCCAAGATCGAAGCCGACCCAGCAGATCCGCAGCTCATCACGACGATCCGTGGCCTCGGCTACAAGATGCTGCCCTGAGTTTCGGACGGGCCAGGTTCAGAGAACGTTGCACAGCAAATAATCGACGACCACGTTCAACCAAGTGGAGTACCAGGACCCGGAAACCGACCGGATTCGCCAAGTCGAGGGTCCGAGGTGATCCACCGTTGCGGAGAACGTGGTCCCACTCGTGGTCCAGGAGTCGATGAGGGCGCCGGTGACGGGCGCCAGCCGCTGGATGACATAGCCGCTGACACCGATCGAATTCGACGCGGTCCAACTGAGATCGACTCGGCACCTGAGGGGCAGAACAGACACCAGCGTGGACACTCCGGCCCCTGCGGACGGTGGGTCGATGGTTCGGGTTTCGATTGAGTTCGACGCCGTCGACGTCGAGGCGACGAAGCCAGCATCGCTCAGTGGCAACCGGGCCACCCCGGCCACGACGACGAGCACCAAGAGGAGTTGGGCGAATGCCGAAGCGACGGCTCGCCCTTTCGTTTCAGCGGTGGAGATCATGGCGTTGTGTCTGGAGAAAGCGACGGTGAGCGCACAACAACTCGAGCGCCTCGAGTACGAGCGGACCGGGGGCGCTGAGCGTTGAACACCACAGCATCCGTTCGTCCCGGTTCGAGATGCTCACGGCTGTCTGATGCAAACCGAGTCGGTCCACTGCGGTTTGGCCTCGACCGTTCGATCCGACACAGCTGACGGCCACGTCGGGAGGCCACGGCGTGTCAGATCCAACGATGCTGCACACGCCGCCGGTCAGCCGAGTCGCGGTCTCGACCAGCAAGTCGTTCGACTGCGCATCGAAGGTGTCATCGGCAGTCTCCTCGGCGGAGGGATCGGCGGTGTCGTCGGGAGCGACGGAGAGCAGCCGTCTCGATGTTCGGAGCACGTCGCCGAGCAGCTCCGATCCGATCCGCATTTCGGCGAGTGCCGACTCGTAGTCGTCGACCCGCCGGCTCAGATGATCCGTCAGCCCGGCAACGGTCAATCCGAGGATCAGGACGAGTGCGGCCACGAAGACCGATTCGAACAGAGGTACGGATTGGCCGTTCCAGGTCGCCAAGGCCGCTGCCATGAACGCGAGTTGAATCGAGATCCACGTGACGACGAGTTCCCAGGGGCCGAGCCGCACTCCCGCTTCGACCACCACGAGCAGCGACACGAGGGTGAGTGTGTCTCCGAGCCGGATCCCCAATGCCTGAAGGGCGACAACGGTCATGACAGCATCGATGGCGACCGCAGAACGAGAAGCATCGACGGGCCCGAACTCGGAATGAGCGGCATGTTCGAACCGGGTAGAACACACGATGATTCCGACGATGGAAATGGTCGCCGCAATGGCGGTGAGGCTGACGTCGTCGGCCCATCCACGAACGGCGGAGATTGCCAGAATCGTGGCCAAGCCATACCGCAGGCGCGCCAGGGTTTGCCCGATCGGGTCCTCAGTGATCATCGGCATCCGTTCGGGGGCCGAGAAGCAGCGAGCGATGAACGTCGAAGGCAAGCAGATGGAGCTGGAGATCAGTGACGGGTCGGCCGATCCAGGCCACCGTCGGCGTTCGCTGGATCGGCCGTCCGGCCCAAGGGTCGTTGGTTGGATACCAGGCCAGGCCCGATGAGCGAATGAGGACGAAGAGGGCGAGGACCATTCCAACGGTTGCCGGCCAATCGAGCCCGTCGATCCAGAGCCGTATCTGCCCGACCCAGGGGATGACCACGACTCCCTTGCCCCGTAGCGACGCCGAGAACAAGGCGGCGGAATCATCGACCGAGTTGGCGTCACCCCGGGTCGTCAACACCGCACGGCCATCGGATTCGGTTGCGCTGGCAACCACTCGGTGGACCACAGAATGATCCCCGGAATCGAAGACGACGATGTCACCGATGCCGATCTCGTCGATCTCCATGGCCTTCACAACGACAACGTCACCCGGGCGGAGCGCGGGCGCCATCGAGCCCGAGGCGACCACCGTTGTCTCCAACCAGGGGACGGCGCCGAGTCCGACCGAGAGCAAACACAGCAGGGTTCCGACGGATGTCGCGAAGAGGGATCCGAGTCCCACGGCGAAAAGGCTCACCGCCTTCAGCTGCGGGCTCCCAGGGTTCAGCGGCGCAGTATTCATCGGCGCAGGGTTCATCGGCCGGTCAATCCGGTCAGATCGACTGGGTTTCCCAGACGAGACCCCAGTTGGCGGTCAGCCCGGCGCCACCTGGCTCGTCCTGCACGGTCAGCGTGACCCGATAGGTCCTGCTGTCGCCACTCGACGGAACCCAAGTGCCGGCACCAGTGGCGTAGGTCGTCGGAAGGTCACTCATCAGGCCCGAATAGAGCACGACGGCATTGGTGAAGCCCGTGCAGTCATCGAACGACCCGCCATCGCCCGACTCGATCACGACATCGACCATTGTCGCCAGAGGACCGACGATCCCGCCTGCGTAGATATGAACCGCGGCTGCGGACAATGAACCGGCGTAGGTCACGGTCGTACATTTCGACGTGACGGAACCCGGTCCGAGCCCGGCGAGCGTGAACATCGCAACATCGAGGTCGTCATCGGTGAGTAGCAACGTTCCGGTCGCCATTGCGTTGGTCGGATTGGTCGTCGTGCTCGTGAAGGCGGCACGGGAGACGCTCATCACCATGAATCCAGTGACCAGGACAGCCGCCGAGACCGTCATGAGGCGGGTGGATGCCGCCCTGCCCCTTGCCATCGGACTCGGCACGGAGGGTTCGACACGGCCGTTCCGATCTGGTCGGTCCGAGTTGGGAATCGAGCGTTGGTGCATCGAGAGCTTGCGCATGGAGATCTGTGCCTTTCGGTGGACCGGTTGCCGCCTACAGTCCAAGAAGTTGTCGGACCGACGGCCCCCGGCTATGAGGCGCTGGTTGACTTTCCATCAATCTGGGTCGGGTAGCAGATAGCTGAATCAACAAGGATGATTATTCGTATTGCGCTTCGTGAGCCCCGTCGTCGGCCAGGCGTTCGTTCACCCAGAGTTTGCAGAACGATCAGACCGTCGCCATCCGCCTGTCGGGTGCCCGAAATCTGACCTCTATAGCTTCCACGGCATGACAAAACGACGTTTGAATCAATCACGGATGATCGCGCTCCTCGTCGCGTTCGTCCTCGTTGCCGCTGCGTGCGGAAGCAGTACGGAAAGCAGTACCGATAGCGGGGACGCGGAGACAAGCACGACAGCGGCCATGAGCGATGGCGCCGGCCTCGAGGGATCGTTTCTCGTCTCGGGATCCTCGACCGTGTTCCCGATCGTGCAACAACAGGCCGAAGACTTCGCCTCGATTCAACCGGGCGTGGCCATTGCTGTCGAAGGCCCCGGATCGGGTGACGGCGCAAAGAAGTTCTGCGCCGGCGAAGTCCCTATCGCCAACGCCTCTCGCCAATTCAAAGACGAAGAGATCGAGCTCTGCATCGCAGCCGGAATCGAGTTCATCGAACTCCGGCGCGGTATTGACGGCATCAGCGTGATCACCTCGGCGGACAACGACCAGATCGAATGCCTCTCGTTCAACGACCTCTACGCCTTGCTCAGCGACGAATCCCTCGGCTTCGAGTCCTGGGCCGACGCCAACACGCTCACATCCGAGTGGAGCGGCACCGAATTCCCGGACGTGCCACTCGATGTGTTCGGTCCAGGCGAGGAATCGGGCACCTTCGATTCATTCGGTGAGCTCGTCATCGACGCCGTTGCCGGAGGTAAGACCGGTCTCGATGTCGACAGTCGAGCGTTCGTCGAAACGATCCGTCCGGACTACACCTCGAGTCCCGATGACAATGTCATCATCGAAGGGATCACCAGCAGCCAGTACTCCCTCGGCTGGGTTGGATACGCCTTTGCCCAGGAGGCGGCCGACGCCGGAAAGGCCAAGCTGCTCGCCGTTTCCAAGGAAGACGGTGGTGAGTGTGTGACACCCACCCCCGAGACGATCGCCGCAGCCGAGTTTCCGATCGCCCGTTTCCTCTACACCTACGTGAATGTGGACGCCGCAGCCAGCCAGCCGGGTGTCGCCGAGTTCGTCGATTACATGCTCAGCGATGAGGGTTTGAAGGCCGTGACCTCCAGCGGTTACGTCGATCTGCCGGCCGACGCCATTGCCAAGACGAAGGAAGACTGGACCAACCGCGCCGCCGGCGTGCAGTACTGACCCGAGTCATCGATATGTCGACGTGTGACCTCACGGCACAACCAAGAATTCGATCACGCCAAGCACCAGATATTCGACGACGATGAGCGCCTGTTCCCGTGGCACGACCACCGAGATGCCGGCTTCGTCGGCGGCCACCACGGTTGCGAGGGCCAAGACCGCAGGAGCGGTGCTGAACGGTCCGTCAGGGGGCAGCACACCGACGAGTTCCACCTGATCGCCGACGGCGAGCGGTGGGGGAGCCAGAGGCAGCGGCAATGTGATCTGTCGTTGTCCGGGCGAGATGAGTCCGTCGGGCGGAAAGAGTCGACTCTCGATCAGCACCTCACCGGCAATGAGATCGTCCATGGCCACGCGACCGACGGTGGCCTGGGCGATCTCACCACTCGGAATGAGACCCGACGGCCAGGAGGCTGTGGTGAGATCCTCGGAGGTGAGGATGGCCCCGGCGGGGAGATCCCGAGCCAACACGGAAACTTCTTGCCGAGTTCCGAGTTCGGCGATCGTGTTACGGGCCCGTTGCACGACGCCGTTGACGACCACGATTGCAACGAGGCTCGAAGCGATCGCAACGAGCCGCCGTCGATTGAGTCTCTGCAACCACAACGTCAGACGGGCGCGAACGGGAACCGGCGTGAGCGACGGTCGTAGGGGTAGCACGTTGGATTCCTCCGCATGACTCGTTCACACATCGGTGAACGCTCGCGATCATGTGGGGGAAGACAACTCGTCGGTTGACCTCGTCGAGCTGGTACTCGGTGGGACCGTGGCTCTCAGTCGGACGAGGTGCTTGCTTTGGACTTCTTCGCCGGAGCCTTGGAGCTCGAACCGTTCGACCCCGAATCCTTCGAGCCGGACCCTGAACCGTTCGACCCAGAACCGTTCGACGAAGAGCCCTTCGACGAAGAGCCCTTCGACGAGGAACCGTTGGAGCCGCTGTCGCTCTTCGACTTGGAGTCGCTGTTGGAGCTGCTGTCGCTCGAGGAGGATGAGGTGTCCGAGCTCGTCGACGAGGTCGAGTCAGATGAACTCGAGTCAGACGAATTCGAGCCGTTCGACGTCGATGATTTCGGCTTCTTGCCCCGAGCATCATTCTTGTAGAAGCCATCGCCCCGGAAAGAGATCCCGACCGGGCTGAAGACCTTTTTCAGCTGATGCTCGTGCTTCTTACCAGGCAAGGTGGTGAGGGCATCGTCGTGGATCGACTGTTCGATCTCGAAGCGCTCCGTGCACTCGGTGCACTTGTATTCATAGGTAGGCAAGGTCTACTCCAATTGCAGGCACAGCGACCCAGGATCGTATCGGCTGGAACTCGGCAGACGACGAAGCATGTCTCCGCTCCAGATGCACGAACCGGTGCCGATGACAAACGAATGGGTGTGAGTGCCGCCAACGAGGCGGTTAGAACTTGCACACTGGGGCAACCCAGCGATCGAGTCGCAACTCTTGCGGCAAATTGGAGAAGTCATGACCCGTCGTGTTCGTAAAGCCGTCATTCCCGCTGCCGGGCTCGGCACCCGTTTCCTCCCCTTCACCAAGGCGGTCCCGAAGGAGATGTTGCCGATCATCGATCGACCGGTGATCCAGTACATCGTCGAGGAGGCCATCGAAGCCGGGATGGACGACATCCTGATCATCACCTCCCGTCACAAAAAGGTGATGGAAGATCATTTCGACCGACACACCGAACTCGAGGAAGCGTTGTCTTCCAAGGGCAAGTCGTCGGAGGCGGATGAGGTTCGTGCCCTCGGCGAAATGGCGAACATCCATTTCGTTCGCCAGGGTGAGGCCCGAGGACTCGGGCATGCGATCGGCGTGGCCAAACACCATGTCGGCAATGAGCCCTTCGCCGTTCTGCTCGGTGACGACATCATGCGCTCGGATGTTCTCAAGGGAATGGTGGCGACCTACGAAGAGCACGGCACCTCCGTGGTCGCACTGATGGAGGTTCCGAAGGAAGACGTCTCTTCCTACGGGTGCGCCGCAGTCAACGGACTCGGCAACGCCGTCGTGGATGTCACAGCGCTCGTCGAGAAACCGGCCGTGGCCGATGCCCCATCGAACCTCGCTGTGATGGGCCGCTACCTCTTCACTCCGGCCATCTTCGACGAAATCGATCAGACGCCGCCCGGGGTCGGCGGTGAGATTCAGATCACTGATGCGATGGTTCGACTGTTGCAGCACGAGACCATCAAAGGTTTCACCTTCACCGAAGGTCGTTTCGATACCGGCAAGAAGATCGACTATCTCCGCGCCGTCGTGGAGTTCGCGCTCGAGCGAGACGATCTCGGCCCCGAGTTCAGAGAAATTCTCAGAACCATCTGCATTCGCGAAGGCATCGTCTGAGCGTCAGTGGGCGGCTGCAGCACTAGCGTTGGCGGCGATGATTTCGCTCGAAGACGCTCAGGCCCGAGTCAACGCCGGCATCGAAATACTCCCTGCGGTGGACGTGGCGATCGCCGATGCCCGAGGCCTGGTGTTGGCCGAAGAGGTCAGCGCCCTCGAGGCCATCCCGCCGTTTGCCAACACGGCGATGGACGGTTTCGCCGTTCGGGCCGATGACCTCGAAGGGGTTGCTACTGACCGCCCCACTGAGTTACGGGTTGTCGGCACGATTGCAGCCGGGGCTGTTGCCGAGCGAGCCCTGGAACGCGGCGAGGCGATGCGAATCATGACCGGAGCCCCGATTCCCGAAGGCGCCGACGCGGTCATCATGGTCGAACTCACCGAAATCGTGGCTGGGAAAACGATGAATGGGATCGTCGATGGAGATGACGACGAGTCCGGCCGCTCCGACTCGGAGCGCGAGAACGATGGCGGGGGCGAGCGAGTGCGATGCCTGGCGGCGGTCCCGGTCGGCAATCACATTCGACCGGCCGGCGACGATCTCGGAGCCGGTGCCGTCGTGTTCGAGCCAGGCGAGGTGCTGAGCGCACATCACATCGGCGTCCTGGCCAGCCTCGGTCGAGAAACCGTTCTCGTGCATCGCCGCCCGAAGGTGGGGGTTTTCTCAACTGGCGACGAGCTCGTCGTCGGACCACAGGTCTTGGCTCCCGGTCAGATCAGAGATTCGAATCGCCCCACGTTGTTGAGCCTCGTCGCCGAGGCTGGTTTCGAGCCGATTGATCTCGGCGTGCTACGCGATGATTTCGACGAGATCGAAGCCGGCCTCCGATCTGCGGTCGAGCGGTGCGACGCGATGATCACGTCGGGGGGCGTGAGCATGGGCGACTTCGATTTCGTGAAGCGGGTCTTGATGACGCTCGGGGATCTCAACTGGATGCAAGTGGCGATCAAACCAGCGAAGCCATTTGCATTCGGGTTTCTCTTCGGCACGCCGATCTTCGGTCTTCCCGGAAATCCGGTGAGCTCGGCGGTGAGTTTCGAATTGTTCGCTCGACCCGCGATCCTGAAGATGATGGGGCGGCCCGACACGCAACGCATACAGGAATCAGCGATTGCCGACGAGCCACTCCTTCGGTCCAAAGACGGCAAAACCCACTTCCAACGAGTGCGGGCGGTGCAACACGGCGATGGCTGGCACGTGCGTTCCGCCGGCGGACAGGGGTCGCATCAACTCGCCGCACTCGCTGCCGCCAACGGTTTGGCGATCATCCCCGACGGTGATGGAATCCAAGCCGGGAATCGTGTGCAGGTCATGCTGCTCTGACAGTTGCCGGTATGGACCTATAACCTGCTGTCATGACGACTGAGCTCGTCGACCGATTCGGTCGAGTGCACAAGGATTTGCGGATTTCGGTAACGGATCGGTGCAATTTCCGCTGTGCCTATTGCATGCCCGAGGAGGGAATGACGTGGCTCGACCGCTCCGACATCCTCTCCTTCGAAGAAATCGAGCGTGTGGCTCGCGTGTTGGTGGAGCATGCAGGCGTTCGATCGATCCGCCTCACCGGAGGTGAACCCACCGTTCGGGCCCGTCTGCCGTTGCTGGTCGAGAAGTTGTCCAAGCTCGATGTGGATCTGTCGATGTCCACCAACGGGGCCACCCTGGCCCTCATCGCCGCCGACCTCCGGGCGGCTGGGCTCCAACGACTCAACATCAGCCTCGACACACTCGATCCGGAACGATTTCTCGAACTCACCCGACGAGACGAACTCGCTCGTGTTCTCGAAGGAATCGACGCCGCCGTGGCGTCCGGATTCTCCCCCGTCAAGGTCAATGCCGTACTCATGCGAGGCATCAACGACGACGAGATCGTCGACTTTCTCGACCTTGGTCGCCGGAAGGGCGTCACGATCCGATTCATCGAATTCATGCCGCTCGATGCGCAGGGCCAATGGTCGGCCGATCGTGTGGTTCCCTACGCCGAGATCCTCGAACGGGCCCGGGAAGCATTCGAATTCGAACCCGTCGAACGAGGGTCCTCGCCGGCCGAGCGCTTCCGTTACACCGACGGGCCCGAGGGTCCAGGGGGCGAGTTCGGCGTCATCGCCAGCGTCACCGAACCATTCTGTGAGAGTTGTGACCGGATGCGGCTCACCGCCGACGGCCAGATCAGGAACTGTCTCTTCGCCCTCGGACACGTTGATTTGATGGGCATCCTCCGAAACGGAGGCTCGGACCAAGAATTGGTCGCCGCCGTCGCCGGTGAGATCGACCGGAAATGGGCCGGCCACGCCATCGGCCAAGTTCATTTCATCCGGCCCAGCAAGTCGATGTCCCAACTCGGAGGCTGACCGGTTCCGAGAGAGGTTTGCGTCGGTACTAAGCTGCCAGCCGTGAATGAACCGACGCTCACGCATCTTGATTCCCAGGGCCACGCCCGAATGGTCGATGTGACCCAGAAGGATCCAACGTCCCGCCGGGCGGTTGCGAAGGGGCGGGTGTACATGTTGCCGGCCACCACTGCGCTCGTTGCGCAGCGAGCGGTGGCCAAGGGTGACGTGCTGGCGGTGGCCCGAGTGGCCGGGATCATGGCTGCCAAACGCACGAGCGATCTCCTCCCGCTCTGCCACCCGCTACTCATCGGTGCCGTGCTGATCAACTTCGAGATCCAAGACACGTTCGTCGAGATCGAGGCCCAGGTCGACACTGTTGATCGCACGGGCGTCGAGATGGAAGCATTGACGGCTTGTTCGGTGGCCGCCCTCACGATTTACGACATGTGCAAGTCGGCAGATCGGTCAATGGTGATCGGCGATGTCACACTTTGGGAAAAAACGGGGGGTCGTTCGGGCACCTATCGACGCCAAAGTGAGCTCGACGCCGATTGAACGACCTTGTCGGCCGGTTCATGGCAGATTTGAATCGGTTGCGCTTTCGTAACGTTCCGTAGTAGTTTTGTAACCTGTTGGGTTAACACCGTTCGCCTCCCGGGCGGTGAAGGACGCACGCGTGGTCGGCAGTTCCGATTGTCAGGCCACGTCGTTCGGGCAACAGATAGTGAGTTCCGCCGTATGAACACCATTTCCTATGTTGTGCTGATTCTGCTCGTGAGCGCTTGGACCTGGGTCCTCGGCCGACCGCTCCTCCAGAATTTGCTCAACACGTCGCACCGCGATCCGGTCGGTCACTTCAACCGACAACTCTCGGTCTTGGGGCAAGCCCCGCAGCACTCCCTGCAGAGTCCTCGAGCGTTCGCCGGTGGATTCCAGGCCCAGTCGGCCAAGAGCCGACGTCTGCAGTGGTTCCTCGGGTTCGTGATGGCTGCTTTCGTCTCACTCGTTCTGGCGGTCCTCGTCGGTGGAGTTTTCGTTTGGCAGCACCTGCTCATTGATCTGAGCCTCGTCGGATACGTCGTCTATGCGGCCCGAGCCGGATCCCTCGAACGAGAGCGTTCGGCCAAGGTCACGAACCTCCGGGTTGTCGGCAACCGCAGCCAGGCACAACCCACGTTCCTCCGAGCGGTCGGAGATCGCTGATTTCGCCCTCGAACGGGTAAGTACGACGGCGACCCGGTGCTACCCTCTGCCATCCCTTCGGGGCTGTAGCTCAGCTGGCTAGAGCGCCTCGGTCGCATCGAGGAGGCCAGGGGTTCGACTCCCCTCAGCTCCACTGGAGAGACCTCAGGTCAGCGGCAATCCCTCCGCTTCTGACCGGGGTCTCTCTTCCTTTTTGGGCTGCCATGAGCAGGATTGGGCAGCTCGTCGCGTCAGTCGACCCGCTCGGCGATCGATTCGAGCTCGACGACGTCGTCGGCCAGGTCGATCATGGCCCGTTGGTGACTGATGAGGAGCACGGCCATCGAAGAACGGATGTCCTCGAGCCGCTCGAGCAAATCAGCGATTGCCCGCTCGTCGAGATGATTGGTGGGCTCGTCGAGAATCAGGATTCGCGGATCGCCCATGAGCGCCCGAGCGATGGCGATGCGTTGTCGTTGACCACCGGAGAGCAGGTGCCCATCCTCGCCGACCACCGTCTGCAGCCCTTTTGGAAGTGAGGCGATCACGGCGTCTGCACCGGACAGGGCAAGCGCCCGATCGAGCGCCGCTGGATCATCGTTGGCGCCGTAGGTGACGTTCTCCAGGATCGTGCCGGGCAGCAGGAACGGTTCCTGGCGGACAACCCCGAATTGGGAGCGCAGATGGTGCAGATCGACGTCGTCGAACGGGATCCCATCGACACTGACCGATCCTTCGCTCGGTCGGTAGAACCCCAGCAAGAGATCCACGAATGTGCTCTTTCCGGAGCCGTTCGGTCCGACGAGCGCAGCCACCCGTCCAGGCCGGAGGCGGAGCGTGAGGCCTTCCAGGATCAGATGGTCCGGGTCGTAGCCGAACGACACGTCGGATGCGACCAACTCTTGTGCTGCGTCGACCTTGCGATCGCCGGTATACGGCAGCTCGAGCGGATCCTCGAGGAACTCGACCACCCGTCCGTAGGCCTGCCATCCGCCGATCACCTCACCGTAAGCTCCGGCTGCCCGTCCGGCCGGGCCCCGCAGGAGCGCGAATGCGGCATAGAAGGCGAGCAACTCGCCGATTTCCATCTGGGTGTCGATGACGGCGTAGCCGCCGGCAACGAGCAGCGCTGCGCCGGCAAGGCCGATGACGGTTTGTTGCGATGCATGGTGAGCTGCGGCGATCAGTTCGAATCGTCGCTGGACCTTCTTCAGGTGTTCCAGTTCGGTTTCGGCCGTTTCCAGCTCGCGACCTTCCGAACCCGAGATCCGGATCAGGTCTTGGCTTCTCAACACGAGCATCACTCGAGCGCTGAGGTCGCGAAATGCGCTGTGGTAAGCCCGCACAGCAGGGTGTTGTCGACGGATCATGAATCGACTGACGACGAGCAGTACCGGCAGGAACGCCAGCGTCACGACCGCCAACTTCCAGTCGAGCACGACGAGAATCACGGCGACTCCGACGGTGACGATCACGTCTGGCACGATCTTGTTCAAAGCAGCTCCGTACATTTCGATCGACCGCAAGCTGTCGTTCACGACGCGATCATGGACGGTCGAGACCAAGCTCTGGTCGAAGAGCTCGCGGGGAGCGTCGAACAGTCTTCGATAGAGGCGGCGCCGCAGGTCGAACCCGATGCGGGTCGCCACGCCGATCTGCAGATGCATGCTGACGACCTGGGTCACACCGCTCACGGCGACGACCACCGCAGTGGCCGCCGCGATCGCAACGAGCAGGCCCTTCCGCTCGTCGGGAAGCGCGGTGTCGAATGCGTAGCCGAGCAGGAGCGGTACCGGCAGGAGCAACAGTCCGTGCGCGATCGACAGCGACGATGCAAGGAGGATCCGCCAGCGGTGCTCTCTGGCCGTTGACAGTACGTGCTCGCGGGTCGAGGTCATCGTGCACCTGTCCTGCGGTCGAGGCCAGCCAGCTCTTGTGAAATGAGGTCGGCCAGGAGCGCGACGTGTGGTTCGGTGAGTGTGGTTCCGTGGAAGTGGGAACCGGGGACACGATGCAGATCCAACCCGCGCCCGGCGACGTCGCTCCACAGCCGACGAAGCAGGTCGACCCACGCATCGCCACCGTCGACGCCCAGATAGAGGACGACTCGTAGGTCGATCATCGTCGGTCGATATCGCATTCCTGCCTCGGTCGAAACCGCCAGCATTCGATCGAAGACGATCCGGTCGGAGGGTCGGAGACCGTATCGGTTGACGGCTTGGTGCTCGACGAAGGTTCGGAACGATTCGCCGATGCGCCCCGCCCATTCGCCCGAGCGAATGCGGAGCGTCTTGGCCACGAGTCCGGCCGCCGCGGCCAGGTCACCCTTTTCCAGTTGCTCGTTGATCCTCCGCCGCATCCCCTTGGCGCTGGATCCGTCGGAAAGTCCGGATTCGATGGCCATCAACAACTCGACCTCATGGTTCTGGTGCATCAAGCGGCGAGCGACCTCGACAGCCACCAAACCTCCGACGCTGTATCCCATGAGCCGATACGGACCATTGGGTTGGGCCTGCACGATGCAGCGATGGACGAAGTCGGCGATCTCCTCGATCGTTTCCGATGGTGCACACTCACCCTTCGTACCCGCGTATTCGACACCCAGCATGCGCATTCCGAGATCGAGTCGTTCGATGAGGGGCTGGAACACCAACAGCACACCGCCAGCCCCCGGCACCAGCCACAGGGGGGCAGCAGTCGAACCGGTCTTCGAGGTACCGGCGTGCGCACCCTCACGCACGACGACCACTCGATCGTCCACATCGGATCGTCTCGACCCGTCGGGGCCGAGGGGTGCGTAGAGGGCGCGAGGAGTGCGTGCCTCGAAGAGCGCCGAGACGCGGGGCCGGACGCCGTAACGCTGTTCGATGGCGAAGAGAAGCTCCAGCGCGCGTAGCGAATCACCTCCCATGTCGAAGAAGTCGTCGTCGGGGCCGACGTCGGGTCGGTCCAGGGCAATGCGCCAGATCGCGACGAACTCTTCGAGCCCTGGGCCGCCGGTCGTGATGCTGCCTTCGAGTGGGGATCGGGCTGGTAGTGGCCTGACCTCCAGCGTGGTTGCGGCCTCACGATCCAGTTTGCCGTTCGGTGACCTCGGCAACCGTTGATGCACGCTGAAGATTGCCGGTATCGAGGCCGGTGGGAGCGTGGCCCGGAGGTTTCGTCGGAGCTCGGTCGGGTCGATCGAAACTTCGTCGCCTTCGAGATGGGCGACGATGACGGCTCGAGCCGGGTCAGCCAGCAGATCGGCAAGAACCGCACTGGGATCAGCAGAACGGGCCGATGTGCGAAGTGCGGTTCGCAGCATGTCCTCACCCGCAGTGCGGATCTTCTCCTCGAGTGAGCGAGTGTCGGTGGCAACAACCACGGCTGATTCGATTCCGGCCAGCAGCTCGAGTGATCGCTCCACTTCCCCTGGTTCGATTCGGACGCCGCCGGCATTCAGCTGCTCGTCGATACGGCCGTGGAACCACAACACACCATCGACCAACGCAGCTCGGTCGCCGGTCCGGAAGGCCCGACCCGGGCCGAGGTCCGTCTCGGTGAGGAATCGGTCGGATTCATGCCCGTCGTATCCCTCGGCCACGGTTGGGCCGCCAACGATGAGTTCTCCTACGACACCGGCCGGACACGGCCGCAGCCCCGCATCGGCGATCACCGCCCACAGCCCAGCGATCGGGTGTCCGATCGGGATTGCGGGGCCGGAATTGGCATCGAGGTGATGGACCGTGGACCACACGGTCGCCTCGGTCGGGCCGTACTCATTGGAGAGTTTGGACGACGGTCGCTCGGCGAGGTGACGGTCGACGACGTCGGGGGGACAGGCCTCCCCGGCAACGATAATCTGGCCCGGCCATGACGTGTGGTGGACGCCCCGGGTCAGCATTCCGCGATACAGCGATGGCACGACGAGTGTGTGAGTCACACGCTGCTCGGTGATCAGATCGAGAAGCGCATCGACGTCATGAACCTGCTGGTCGTCGGCAACCACCAACGTCCCTCCCGTGGTCAACGTCCAGAACAATCCGGCGACCGAACTGTCGAATGCTGCGCTCGACACGAGGAGGAATCGCTCCGGCGCATCCGAGTATTCGAGCCGGCGAGCTTCGGTGCTGAGCGCCAGCTGCCGGTGTCGGATCGGGACTCCTTTCGGCTCGCCAGTCGATCCGGAGGTGAAAATCACATAGGCGAGATCGTCGAGTTGGGGCTCGGGCAGCGTCGGCAAAACGGTGGTTGCGTCCGGTCTGCCGGGAACCGGGACGAATGTCTGGAATGATCCGGTCGCGGCCCCTGGGGAGTCCCCGAGGACGTACCGAGCGCCCGACACCGCGATGATCGTTTCGTTTCGACTGGTCGGGTATGTCGGGTCGACCGGAACGTACGCGGCGCGAGCCCGGAGGACACCGACGATCGCCGCAATCAGTGCCGGTGAACGAGGTAGGTGCACCACCACACGGTCGCCAGGAGCCACGCCCTCGTCGATCAGTCGAGTGGCGATTGCATGGGACCACCGGGCCAGCTCGCCCCAGGTCACGGCCTGGCCTTGATGGATGACGGCCGGTTGGTCTGAGCGTTGGTTGCCGTGATCCAAAATCGCGTCGATGACATGGGTGGCGTCGGACAGAGGCAACCCCACCACCGCAGCGCCGTTGGTCGACGGAAGGTCGACGGTCGAGACCAGCGCAGATGATCGTCGTAGGACCGCAGTGAGCGCGACCTCGAGATCGAACAGGAGGTGATCTGCTGTTCGGCTGTCGATGACCGATCCGCGGTGTTCAACCGCCAGCGTGACGTCGTCGCCTGCGGTCTGGACGAAGAACGTGGCGTCGGCGACCGACGAACCGGTGTACAGAATTTCCTGGTCGACTCCGTGCTGCCCGAACGTGAGTTCACTCAGATCCTGCAGGGCGATCAGCACCTGCGGTATCGGGGCCGCTTGGTCTGCTCGCCGGCGGTCGAGGACCATCTCGGCGAACGGATAGGCACGGTGACTGAGCGAGTGGGCCAACAGCTCACCACACTCGGCCCGCAGCTGTGAGAGGGTCGACGATGGATCGACGTTGATCGTCAACGGGAGGGAGTTGAGGTAGTAGCCGATCAGCGGGTCGGCGGTTGGGTGGTCACGCGTGGTGACCAAGGCTCCGAGCGTGATTTCGCCGGCCTGGGTGTAGGCGCTGAGCACCTTCCCGGCTGCGGCCAATACCGCAGCAAACGGCGACGATCCTGCCGCTGCGGTCAGCTCCTCGGCTCGGATCTCGGTCTGGCGTACCCGCAGACCGTCGGGCTCGCTGCGAAGGGGTTGTTGCAAGGCGAGCGGTGCGGTCGAACCGATCGCATCTCGCCAGTAGTTGCGTGACGCGTCACGGTCTCGGGATGCCTGCCACGACGTGTGGTCGGCATAGCCGACGGTGAGCGAGTGCAGCTGGTCTCCGTGATACGCAGCCTCGATCTCACGCCACAACAGTTCGAACGAGCTCGCGTCGGTGGAGATGTGGTGGGTCGCGATCACGAACCCGGTGATCGTACCGCCGCTGTCCGCGCTGACCCGGTACACACCGCAGCGAACGAGCGGGCCGTGCTCGAGATCGAACCGGGAACGGTGCACGACGGTTGCCCGTTCCTCGACATCGGACCATGCGGCCAAGTCGTCGGTCTCGAACGAGAGTGCGTCGGCCGTGGCAAGTCGTCGCCGTGGAGAGCCGAATGTCCAGTGGAGGGGCTGATGCCGTTCGACGACGCGAGCGACCGCCTGTTGCAGTCGCTCGGGGTCGATCGTGCCGTCGATTCGATACAGCCGACCTTGGTGATACCGGGGATCCTCGGGCTCCAGAGCCTGCTCGAAGAGCATGGATCGCTCGCCCGCCGAGAGTGCAGGCGGATCGCCGCCTTCCCCGGGCTGCGGGGGTCGCTGGTGAACTCGACCACCATGAACCAGGTATTCGGCGACAACAGCGGCGAGGCGGCGCGGGCTGGCAGAACCGAAGACGATCTCGTCCGGGATCTCGACGTCGAGTTCGTCCCGCAGCGCCATCGTCATCTCGAGTGCTGCCAATGAGTCGCCGCCGAGAGCGAAGAAGTCGTCGTCGACCGAGATCGGTTCGACACCGAGCAGTCGTTCCCACGTCGCCACGATGGTCCGCTCGAGCAGCGATGTGGGTTCGACGACGACCGCTGGGCTCGATCGATGTACACGGTCGGGTGCCGGGAGCGCATCGGTGTCGAGCTTTCCATTCGCCGTGATCGGGAGCTCATCGACAGCGACGAAGGCCGAGGGGATCGCATGTGCTGGCAGCAGCTGGAGCAGATGGGCTCGAAGCTCGCCGGGGGTGGGAACGGGCCAGCCGGTTTCGACGTCGATCCAACCCGTCAACAGCTCACGGACACGAGGCCGGTAGCCGACCTCGTCGAGCATCGATGCCACTTCGTCGGCCTCATCACGATCATCGAGTTCGGCGAGCGCCTCGTCGCGCTGCTTGTGTCCGAGGCGGACATCCCATGCGTACGGTTCGGCGTAGTTGTGGAACCCTTGCTCCTGCAGGTGGGTCTGGATCCCGGCGGCATTGATTGTGCAGTTGGTCGATCGGCCGGTGTCTGCGGGTCGGACCCATGGTGCTTCCTGATGGAGGAAACGAAGCATTTCCTCGAGCTCGACATCGACGTATCGATAAAAGTCGACATATCGCACGCGGTCGAACAGGCTGTCGTCGGCGAACACGGTGTTATCGAGCAGACGGGTGACGGCGTCATCCTGTCGGTGATAGGCGATCCGGGCAGCGATGACGGCGTCGTCGATCGCATCCGGATCGAAACGGTTCTGGCTGAACTGCGAGGGAATCAGGCGGGTCTCGAACAACTGCCCCCGGGACAAGCCGGTCACGATCATCGGCGCTCCCAGCTCGACGGCACGGGCCGTCGCCAGCGTGTAGATCGTTTTGAAGCACCCGTGGCACACGTTGCTGTGGCGGTCGAGCGAATCTCGAAAGATCGCAGCCATGGCGTCAGTTGTTGCGAATTCGTGCTCGACGCCGAGGTCCTCGATCGTCCGGCTGATGTTCGCCTTTGCCTGATCGGAGATGAAGCCGTTGTCGAGCGTCAGGGCGTACACATCGAAGCCGAGGTCAACCAGCTGATAGAGGGTGTAGGTCGAATCCTTCCCGCCACTGAGCAGTGCGATGCAGTCGTAGCTACCGGTGCGCTCGGCGCGAGCTTCATCGCGCAGGACGACCAGATCGTCCGGCGTCTTGAACCAGATTTCGGCCTGGTCCTTGACTGCATCGTAGGAATGACACCGGTCGCAGACTCCGATGTCGTCGTAGACGACGCCGGGTACGTTGTCGGCCAGCCCGCAACGAGCGCAGTACGTCGACGGCTCTCGATGTCGGGGCGACCATGAGCGCACTGCTGCGCTCCGTACTGCGGGGTGCTCGGTGAGCGCGGCCTCGATTTCGCTGGGATCGAGGCGGATACCCCCGACCTTCAATTGCTCATCGACCCGGCGCAGATACACCAGCGCTCCATCGTCTCGCAGTCGAACCAGGTCTCCGGATCGGTACCAGCGATGGCCTCGCTGCTCGAAGAACGATCCCGTGTCGCCGTCGATGTAACCGTTGGTCAACCCGTCATGGGATATACACAGCTCGCCCGCCACTCCGAGGGGAACGCGTTCGAGGTTGATATCGACGATCTGCAGCCGCACGCCGGGAGCCGGTCCCCCGATCGGGACGTCGGGCCCTTGATTCGGCTCCGCCGCCGGCACTTCGTAGATCATGCAGCCGACCACCGCTTCGGTCGGGCCGTACTCGTTGAACACACGGATCGGTGACGGCCCGGCCTGAATGCTCTTCAGTAGTGATGAGGTGAACGCCTCACCGCCGACAACCAGCGTTGCCAGCTGATGGCCCTCGGGGAGGAGACGCATCAACATCTCGACATGGGATGGTGTTGCCTTGCACCACGTGAGCTGCCGACAGGTGGCCAACGTGCGGACGGCCGCAGGCCCGTCGCCCTCGATGATGATCATTCGCCCTCCAGCCAGCAGGGGCAGAAAGAGGCTGGTGACCGTGAGATCGAAGGTCAGGGCACTGAAGAGCGGCACGATCGGTTGCTCACCGGGAGCGAGATAGCTGCCGGCGGCGAACTGCACGTAGTCGGCCAGACCTCGGTGGCTGATCGGTACGCCTTTCGGCTCCCCGGTCGAGCCCGATGTGAACAGGAGATACGCCTCGTCGTCGAGGGATCGATCGACTGGCACGGGGCGGTCGCCGCCCGCTGCGGGAAGAGAGGGGATGGTTCGAAGTGTCAGTACGCAGTTGGCCCGTTCGATCAGGCGCGAGCGGCGGGTTGCAGGCTGATCGGGGTCGATCGGGACGTAGGACGCTCCGCAGACGGCGATCGCCAGGATGGCGACGACGGCCTCCGCTGATCGGTGCATTTCCAGGGCAACCCTGGTGGATGGGCCTACGCCGCTCCGCTGGAGTGAAGCGGCAACATGCGCCACCCATCGCCAGAGGTTCGCTCCGGTCAGCGAGCCGGCCGTCGACCCGCCGCCGTCAACAGAAGTTTCCAGAACGATCGAGTCGTTGCCTTCGAGTACCTCGGCCAATGACTCGACGATGTGCACCGTCGGTCCGACACGGCCGGGACCCTGGCCCCATGTCTCGAGATCGACGACCTCCTGCGCGGTCAGCAGCTCGACCCGCCCGATGTGGTGCTGCGGGGTCATTGCCATCGTTTCGAGGACAGCGCCGAAGTGTCCGGTGGCTGCGCCCTGACGGTTCGGGGCAACACCACGGTGATTGAGATCGAGCGACAGATCGAGTCCGGAATAACGAGTGAGCTGGACACGGAGAAGGTGGTTGCTGTCCTGCGCCCCCGCATGTATTCGATCGGTCGATGCCTCGTAGGGTCCGAAACGTTCCAACGGCGCCTCTGGGATGACATTGACCACCGCTTCGATGTCGGCTCCGGAAGGGGCCGTGCCCGGTCGGGCGTGTCGCAGTGTCTGCTTGAGCGATCGGCTGACCCGGCGATGCAAGGTCATGAAGGTGTCGTCGGCCTCGACGGCGATGTCGACCGGGAACACGTCGACGAGCGGCCCGATGACCGAACGATCTGCATCGGTTTCTCTGTTGTGGATCGGCACACCGATGGCGAACTCGGTCGCGCCGGTGATGCGATGGAGGTACGCCGCCGTGCAGGTCAACAGGCTGGTCGTCCAGGCGAGGTCCAGCGAGAACGACCGGAAATCGGATTCGAGCCGCTCAGCAAGGGCCGTGGCCACCGCATCGTCGATGTCGACCACCACGCGGGAACTGGCCGGCAGAGTCGGGAGGTTCCGCTCGTACAAGTGGCCGATGCGGGGCAGAGCCTCGCGCTCGGCCCAATGCTTACGCGCCGCATCAAAAGCTGGGCCACCCGCCGCCGCCGTGCGAGCCCAGTCGTAATACGAGGAGGGCTCGACGTCACGGCCTTCGTAGGCCTCGGCCGTTCTCCCGAAGATGAGACTCGCAGCTCCGGCATCGGTGATGCAGTGGTGCATCGCCAGGTACCACGAGACCGTTTCGTCCTCGTGCACGAGAATGGCGCTGTCGTAGGAGCGGTCGCTCATTGAAAGCACCACGGAGGCCCGCGCTGCGGCCCAGGCCGAGGCCTCGGCCTGGGGGAGTTCGATGATGTCGGTGGATCCCGGCCGGCCGTCGATCATCACGATCGTCTCTCCGGCCTCGGTCGAGAGCTGGGTTCGCAGCGCGTCGCTCGACCGAACCACGGCAGCGAAGGCCGCGGCCAATCGCTCCGGATCGATCGGCCCGGCGATGTGCGTGAGGCGAACCATGTTCTGCAGTGGCGCACGTGGGTGGCGCTGCTGCGATGCGTACAGCGCTCGTTGGGCGGGGCTGAGCGTGTAGCGCCGGCCAAGGGAAACCGTTTGCCGACTCACCGGCGTGTCCCTCGATCGCCGGGTCCGGCGCCCGGAAATGCCACACTGATGAGATCGCTACTGTTGCAATCGTCCCCAGTCCCGTCGCTTCCAAGCACCGTCAGGCACTCGGGCTGGGTGATCGACTCGCCACCGCAGGACACAGGATCGTGGTTTTCAGCCCCGGCGAAGGGAGTCCAGATTCGCCGTTCGAACACCGCAGCCTCGACCTGCGCTGCGATCTGAGTGCCTCGTTCGGTCGACCCAGGGTGTGGAGCGAATGGCGGCAGCGGCGACAACGGGCAGCGGCGTTCGCTCCTGATCGCCTGGCCCGTCTGCTCGACGCAGAACAGGTCGATCTGTTGGTGATCGACATCGAAGAACACGAGGCCATGATTGCCGCTCTGGCGATCGATCGGGGTCCCCCGATCGCCGTACTCAACAACTTTTTCAACCTGATTCCGTCGACGACTACTCCGCCCCTGCACAGCTCGCTGTTGCCGGGCCGCGGCGGCCGCCAGCGCGTTCGAATTGGCGTGGCGTGGATTTCGGGATGGATCGACGCAGAAAAAGATTCGTTGTACCGGAGGCTCCGAGGTGACGGCTTGAGCCGATTCGAGCTGCTCCGCTCGGTTGCCCGAATGCAGGGTGTTCGTCGTTCCATGACCCGCTGGCAATGGTTGCGCCCCTTCGCTCCGAAGCGGCTTCCCGTGCTGCAGACAACGGCTCTCGAACTCGACCTGCCTCATGCCGTGGCGAAAAATGTGTACGCGATCGGCCCCTTGCTCGATCCGAGCACCGATGCCACGGCCATCGACGACGACGTTCTGAGCGACGCCATCGACACTGCGCAGCGGTGCGGGACTCCCGTGGTGGTCTGTGTGTTCGGGGCGTTCATGGCCGGTGAGCACGATTTCATGGATCGCCTGGCCGGGGCGACGCGGCTGCGCCCGGAGATCCAGTTCATCGTTGCTGACGACGGGGAACACCCGCGGTGGAACAATGCAACCAATGTCGTGGCGCGACCGTGGTTGCCGCAGCGCCCCTTGCTGGCGCTCGCCGCAGCGGCAATCGTTCACTCCGGCGCGGGCACCTTGCACGAGTGTGTCGCCGCCGCGGTGCCGACCGTCGTGTACCCGCTGGCCTTCAACGATCAACTCGGCAACGCAGCCCGCACCGAACATCACGGGCTCGGTGTGCTGGGCGACCGCAACAACGACTCTGCGGAGGCCATTGTCGGCAGGCTCGACGAGGTGATGGTGGACGGATCCATTCGCAACCGCCTGCGTGCGTTCTCCGCAGCGATCGCTCGCTACGACGACGATCGTGCGGCGGTTCGGGCTGTCGAACGGCTGCTGAGCGGCGCATGACGCGGCGCTAGCGTCGTCGGGCATAGTCGATCATCAGCGCAACAGTTTGGAAGTTCTCGAGCACCACGTCGACAGGGTCGATCTCGATGTCGAGGTGCTCTTCGAGCCAGGTGACGATTCGGACGACGCTGATCGAGCTGACCAGTCCGGTCAGCAGCAGGTCGGTGTGAGCCTCGACAGGTTTCCCCGCGGTCACCTCGACCTGGATCATTTCGATCAAGGCATGCTCGAGCTCATCGAGTCGGTCGGTCCTCATGTGGGGCTCACTTGGTCGCTGGCTTTTGGTCCCGGGGCGCCGGGAGTCGTCGTGTCGGCGTCGATGGAGGCGGTCACCAGTGCTGCCGCTCGGTTGACGTCGACCTTGCCCGAGGTCGTACGCGGCAGTCGCGGGACGACCACGACTCGGCTGGGAATCGATTCGTTGACGAGCACATTGGCCAAGGAGATCAGGATGTCGGACTCGGCGATCGTCGCGTCACTTTCGACGACACCCACCAACGTGTTGTCGGCGAGCGGGTCGAGATAGGCGGCGCTTCCCGTGATCCCATCGAGTGCCCCCAAGGCCATCTCGACGGCCTCGAGTTCTATCCGGACACCGCGGACCTTGACCTGACGGTCGACGCGCCCCAAGAAGTACATGACACCGTCGACGTCGCGCTCCACGAGGTCGCCGGTTCGATACCACCGACTGGTGAGGCCCCCGACTTCCTGCCGCTCATCGAAGACGCTTCGATTGACATCCGGCCGATTCCAGTAACCGGCCATGGTCGTCGAGGAGCGGACGTGGAGTTCTCCACGGCAAGCCCCGCTGAGCGCGGACCCTTCCCGGTCGACGATACGGAGATCGGTGTCGGCCCACGGCCGGCCGATCGGGATGTTTGCTTCATCATCGGGTGGTGTTTCGAGATGGTGGAACATGCACTGGTTCACTTCGGCCGGGCCGTACACGTTGCTGAATCGAGCGGACGGAAGCATTTCCATCAGGCGGCGGAGTTGGGCCGGAGGGAAGACCTCGCCGCCGAACAACACCCAGCGCAGAGCCGACAGGTCTCGCTCCTCGATGGCCCCCCGTTCGAGCAGCTGGCGAAGGATCGTCGGAACCGAATACCAGGTCGTGACGGCTTCTCGTTCGAGCAAGCCCGACACGCTCGCAGGGAAACGAAGGAGGATCTCCGAGATCAGGACCACAGCCGCACCTGCGACCATCGACGAATACAGCTCGAACGTGGACTGGTCGAAGTGGAACGGCGCCACACTCGCCATTCGGTCGTCGGGGCCGAGGTCGTAACACTCCGCCGCCAGTTCGGCGTAGCGGAGTCCGCTCGAGTGCGTGTGGACGATGCTCTTCGGAACGCCGGTAGAGCCCGAGGTCGAGATCAGGTAGGCGGGATCGGAACCCAGACGGTTGGCCGGCCCGTCCACGTCGCCGCTTTCCAGGCATGTCCAGTCGAGAAGGCGGTGTCCATCGACCGGCGAGCCGATGGTCAGTGATGACACGTCAAGCGGCCACCGCTCTGCCGTGTCTGCCGTCAACACAACGGCCCGAGGATTCAGATCTCGGGCCAGCCGCTCCACGGCATCCGCCGGCGTCATTGCGTTGATGGGCACGGCGATCGCACCAGCGTGGAGGGCGGCATGCATGGCAACGAACGTGTTCGTCGACTTGGGTGCGAAAACGGCGACCCGGTCGCCGGGACGGACTCCCTCGTGCCGGATCTGCGTGCTCAAGCGTCCGACCATGGTCGCGACCTCGCCGTAGGTCAGTCGGGTGTCCGCATCGACGAGAGCGAGTGAACTGGGATCGCGTTGGGACCGGTCGAGGAGGAGATCGGAGAGGTTGTGAGGACGAGTCATGCGTTCCGAGAAATGATCATGGCCGTTCCGTACTTCGGACAGCCAGGGCATGCATTGTTTCCACGGAGGCGATGACGATGTCGGATTCGGCTGATCCGCCGAGTGGCGCGGGTGTCGCGTGCGTTTCTCGTCCCGTACAGCTCACACCGTCCTGCCATTGGCTCAACGCTAGGACCCACCGGACCGATACAAAAGAGTCGTCTGAACCATCGCAACTGGAATCCTGCCCATGGACCCACGAATCTCATCCTCGCCGATCCCATGGAGATCAGACCTGTTGCGATTCAGTGGCCGCCCCGTCGCCGACGATCCGGATCGCCTTGGCCATTGTGATGGCCCGTACATGAGTCGCGGGACCGAACGGCATCTCTCGACGTGGATCCCGCTCGGTGACATCGCTCCCCACGAGGGTGCGCTGATGGTTCTGGAGAACAGCCACAAAAACCCGGAGCTCGCGCACGGGTATCTCCAGATGGACGCCGATCGCGACGGTCTGGTGTGGCTCGACGACGACCCCACGACGGTTCAGCAGCGCTATGGAAACCGCTGGTTGACCTCCACGTTCGGCGCCCGGCGACGTGCTGATCTTCAGCATGAGCACGCTCCACGGGGCGCTCGACAACATGTCGGAGACCAACCGGTGCCGATTGTCGACCGACAGTCGCTACCTCGTTGCCGGTGAGGTGCCCGACCCTCGCTGGAACGGCGACGATCTCGAACCCTACGGACCAGGGCGCGTCTTCTACCCGGGCCTCGGGTCGTGGGAGAACGCCGACTTCCAGGATGAGTGGAAGTACATCGACGAACGGGGCCGGCTTCGCACGCAGGCATGATGTCCTGCAACGCTGGGCAGTCGAGCCCATGTCGGCACCACGGAGAAGCTGCGAGACTCACTGGCCTATGTCCGCACCGCAACCAGCGCCTCAACTGGTGGTCGACGCGTTCCTCGACGGCAACCACCCCGTGAAATCCGACATTGCGACATGGGCCCGAACAGAGCTGGACCCTGGTGACATGGTCGAACGCGACCTCGCCTGCACCTTCTTCCGCTCGGCGTGGGAGCGCATCGCGTCCAAGGGCATTCTTGGCTCGGCTGTGCCCATCGAGCTGGGTGGCGCAGGCCATGACATCATCACCACGACACTGATGCTCGAGGGCCTCGGTCTCGGTTGCCGCGACAACGGATTGGCTTTCGCATCGTCGTCCCAGATGCTCAGCTTCCAGGATGCGCTGGTCCGCTTCGGGAGCAAGTCCCAACGCCAAGAGATCCTCGTCCCCGTGGTGCGCGGTGAGCGATTCGGTGCATTCGCCATCACCGAAGAAGACTCCGGCAGCGACACCTACGCGATGTCGACGCAGGCCACCAAGGATGCCGACGGCTGGCGTCTCACCGGGACGAAGGTCTACATCACGTTGGCTCCGGTGGCTGATACGGCAATCATCTTCGCCGTCACGAATCCAGACGCCGGCTCATGGGGCATATCGGCCTTCATCGTCCACACCGACCGGCCGGGCGTGATCCTGACCGACTCGCAGCCGAAGATGGGCCTGCGGACGACGCCGTTCGGCGACATCCATCTCGACGGCTATCGCGCCGCTCCCGAAGATCTGCTCGGCGTCGAGGGCGCAGGAGCAAGTATCTTCGCCACCTGCATGGAGAGCGAGCGCGGCTTGATCATGGCAACGCACCTTGGTGCTGCCGAGCGTCTGATCGATGAGGCAGTCGAACGAGCGAACTCCCGGCACCAATCCGGCCAGCCGATCGGTGCGTTCCAGGCAGTGTCCCATCGACTGGTCGACATGAAGGTACGTCACGAAGCGGCCAGGCTTCTGCTCTACAAAGCGGCAGGCTCGATCGCCGGTGGCGGTCGGGCAACCATGGCGGCGGCCATGGCCAAGCTGGAAGCATCGGAGGCCATCGCCTCGATCGCACTCGACGCTGCACGCATCCATGGCGCCCGGGGATACGTGACGTCATTCGAAGTAGAACGCGAGGTTCGCGATGCGCTCGGAGGATTGGTGTATTCGGGGACCTCGGACATCCAGAAGAACTTGATCGCGGCCCACATGGGCATCAGCACTCGAACCTAGAGAAACCGACGAGGCAACAACGACGTCGGTATATGGCTGTGGGATGCACAGGGCTACAGCAGAGACAGCAACAGGCAGAAGGAAAGAACAGAACATGCAGCAAAGCGTGATCCGGATCATCGTCGCCTCGGTCGTGACCCTCCTCAGCCTCGCCACGCTTGCCGGCGTTGCCGGCGCCCATCGAAACGACGAGTCGTACCTGTATCTCGACGTCGGTGACAACGATCTGCGTGGCTCGATCCAGATGCCGTACGGAGATGTCCGCGACGTTTTGGGTCTGACGCTGGTCGGAACGGCTGACGAGGTTTCCGCTGAGATCGCAGACAACCTCGACGTACTGCAGGCCGTTGCACGCGACCACACGCGGGTCGGGCCGGAGGCCGATCCGTGGACGCTCACCTTCGACGGTTTCGATGTGCTGATCGACGAGAAGGTCGACGAGAACGGTCTGGGGTACGTGATCCTCCCCTTCGTCGTCGACTATCCAGGCGCCGAAGTACCGCAGATCATGGACGTCGAGTTCACCGTGTTCCTCGACGAGATCGACGATCGGAACAACATCGCCCTGATCTCCAACGACTGGAAGCGAGGAGTGATCGATCAGGAAGCCAACGAGCTCGTCATCTTCACGACGAGCGCACGGACCGGCACCATCGATCTGGGCGACCCGGGTAGTGAGTGGAACAACTTCCGGTCGAGCATCGATCTCGGGGTTGATCACATCCGAACCGGCCCTGATCACATCTTCTTCGTTGTCGTCCTGTTGCTCCCGTCAGTTCTTGTCCTTTCCGGGATGACATGGCGAGCGGGTCCGAGCTTCAAGGGTTCCCTCTGGAGGGTGCTCAAGGTGGCGACGATGTTCACGGTTGCCCACTCGATCACGTTCACGCTGGCTGGTCTCGACCTCCTTCCGCTGCCGCCGTCCAAGTTGGTGGAGACGATCATCGCGGCGTCCATCGCCGCCGCCGCATTGCACAACTTCCGACCGATCCTCGGGCACCGCGAGTGGTCCATCGCTTTCCTCTTCGGGCTCTTCCACGGAATGGGCTTCGCCGGTCTCGTGGAAGATCTTCAGGTCAGCCGAACGACGCAGCTCGTTTCGCTCCTCGGGCGCAACGTGGGCATCGAAATCGGCCAGGCCATCATCATCCTCATCTCGTTCCCTGCACTGTTCATTCTCAGTCGCACTCGCTTCTACAAGCCGTTCTTCAACCTGGCGACGCTTGCTCTTGCCGGTGTGAGCACGATCTGGGTGTTCGAACGCACGCTGGAAACGAACTACGGCATCGATTGGTTCGTCAATCGGATCATTGCCTGGCCTCGTTCGCTCGTGGTCTGTTTCGCCTTCACCGGGCTCGCCGCGCTGCTGTACCGGAACGAGAAGGCCAGCGGCCGTCTCGTCGAGTTGCCGAAGGAAACGACCGACGAGTCCGAGCCCCGAGCAGTCGGAGCGGCGGTCGGCTGAGGTCGGAAAGGCCAGTGCTGGCGCCCAGGGAAGCTCAGCTGATCGACAAGAGCCGATCAGCCGGCGAACGAGTGCTCCGGGCGTGCCGGGACGGGCTGGGCGGTGGCCTTCCGCGCTCGTAGATCGACGAGGAGGTCGTCGCTGGTGCAGGCGAGGAAGATCATCATCGCGATGTCTTGTTCGCTCAGTGGGCCCGATTTCGTGAGTTGGCCTCGGGCCATCATCTGTTGGATGACCGAGCGTTCACCCTTCTTCACCGTGGTGATCAGATCGACATCGCTGTAGATGTCGAGGTTGATCGAACTCGGGACCGGCAGTTCGACGACCGGCTCGATGGCCTTTTGTCCTGTCATCGTTTCGGGTTCCGGTGTGTGCTCGGGGATGCTGCTGACGGCGTTGCTGACGCTGATCGGGGCGGGAGTATCGGCGTCGAGGATGGCATCGAGGTCGACGAACGAAGCCGAGTCGTCGCCCACAGCGACTGACGCCGACGGTGCGTTGCTGAGCGTGTCGATCTGAGTGTCGAGCTGTGTATCGGCGTCGGGAGCGATGGCCCGCCTGCTGGACGTGGAACGGAGGGACCCAGGTGCGGTGGGAACGAAACGGAGGGAACGCTCGAGGGCCACGTCATCGTCAGGCAGCGAAGCAGCCTGTTTGCCTGAATCCTTCGACGCGGAGAGGACTCCGAGCGAGAACATCACGCCGGCGAACGAGAAGATGACGGCCCACTTGTCGGCCCGTGGTGTCGACAGGTTGACGCCGTCGAGCAATACGGCCGCGCCGAAGCCAAAAGAGATGACTCCAACAGCGGCGATGAACAAACGTCTCATGGGGGTGGACTCCCGGGTCAGGAAGCGATTCTAGAGAAGTGATCCGCCGACGTCGAGAGTTGTGCGTGGGCATTTCTCCCCCGAGCGAGAAACCCCAAAGGCGCCCTGGCGCCGACGGGTTCACTCGGTTGTCGTGGACCATGGGACGGCGTTCCTCGCCCTGCGAGGAAGGCCAAGAAACCCCAAAGGCGCCCTGGCGCCGACGGGTTCACTCGGTTGTCGTGGACCATGGGACGGCGTTCCTCGCCCTGCGAGGAA
>JBBKXQ010000102.1:0-45774 GCA_037969565.1 Acidimicrobiales bacterium
GCGCCGACGGCCTCGGCCGTCGACTCCGCCAGCTCCAACACACTTCCACGTCGAATGATCACACGAGCCACTCGATCGGGTTGCCCGACCTGAGCTTTGGTCAGGTCCACCTGTGTCTCCAACAACCAGGCGAGTTCTTCTTCGATGATCGACGTCATCAGGTCGTTTAGATCACCGAAGTGATCGGAGTGGAGCACAGCCAGGAGCACAAACCCGGTGTCCTTGACGAAATCGTGCAGCAAGGCCGCCCTGATCGATTCGGTTCGACCCGACCCACCCCACGAAACGTAGAGCGCGTCATCGGTCGCCGGGGCCCTGCGTTTCTCGCCAGGATCCGCCCTCACCCCAGCCGTGGTTGCGGGCGAATCGTCGATCACTCTCGCGTCGTGCGCCGATTCCCATCGATCTTCGAGCAGGCCGAGGGCAACGAGCCGATTGTTGAGATCGATCGTCAGTTCATCGGCCACCTGCGCCTCGATCAAGCCCGTCCGGACAACCTCGGTGAGGGCGCTCTGCTCAGCATGAAGCGCATCCCGTCTCGCCTGAATCAGCATCGCCGCTTCGAGTTCGGGATGGGTTCGGAAATGTTCGGCGAATCCAACCGTCTCGGTCTGGAGGTCTCGCTGGTACGAGCGACCGATCGCATCGGCGAGATCGTCGAACAGCACACCTTCGCCACCCATTCGCGCCATTTCGTTCTGACCGGCCCGACGCATGTGAATGATCGCCTGGTGTCGCTGCTGTGCCAGTTCGTTCTCATCCCTGCCGGACAGCCCGAGCCTTGCGATCAGGGCCGAGATCGTCGTGCCCTGCACCAAGAGGGTGAACAGCACGACCCCGAACGTCATCACCCGCAGCGTCTCGACGGTTTCGCTGTCGAAGACCTCGACCGACAGTGTGAGCGCCAGGGCCAGGGAGATGGCACCTCGCAGACCGCCCCAGAACATCACGTGCTGATACCGGATCGGCACCCGGCGGTTGGGCTGCATCCGGCCAGTGATCTGAGAGAACCCGTAGACCACCACCAGCCGAACGGCCAACACACCAATGATCGCCAGCCCGACGGCGGGAAGTTCGCGGAACAAGGCCGACAAGCTGACGGACAGGCCGATGAAGAGAAACACCATCGAATTGACCAGGAAGGTGAGCAGCTCCCAGAAGTGCTCGAGGGTGATCCGCGTGGTGGGCGACGTGTTCTTGGTTCCCAGGTTGCCCACCATCAGTCCGGCAGCCACCACCGCGAGAATGCCAGAGAAGTGGAGGTCGTCCTGTCCGATCAACAGCCCGAATTCTTCGGCGAGAAGGAACGAACCGAACGCCAGAGCCAGCGTTGTCGACGTCTCGATCAACGCATCGTCGACCCGAGCCAGAATGATCTCGCTCACGATGTAACCAAGCACCAAGCCCACGGCCAGACCACCGGCCGACACGATCAAGAAATCGCTGAGTGCCCCTCCGATGGTGAACGCCTCCCCCCGTGCCGCGTCCACGGCGAGCGTGAAGGCGACAACGGCCACGCCGTCGTTGAACAGCGACTCCCCCTCGACGAGAACACTCAGCCGCTTCGGTGTGCCCAGCGACTTGAAGAAGGCGACGACGGCGACCGGATCGGTGGCCGAAATCAACGCACCGAAGGCAAATGCAGCCTCCCACGGAATATCCAGTCCTATGTGCACCAACGCCCCGATGACGCCGATTCCGAGCAGCGTGCCCAGCAGGGCGTTGAAGAGAACCGGCAGCAGATCGATCTTCAGTTTCCTCCACGCCAGATGCAACGTCGCCTCGAACAGGAGCGGCGGAACGAGGAGCGCGATGATCAGATCCGGACTGACGTCGACTTCGACGACCTCACCCAATGCCGTCGCAAAGAAGCCCGCAACCACCAGCGCCACGGTGAACGGGAAGTTCACCCGACGAACGAGGATGGCGACGCCGGCCGCTATGACCAGCAGGATCACGGCCGCCGTTTCGGTTTTGAGCAGGCTGCTGGTCTCTTCGACGGCGAGGAGGTTGATCATCGGGGAACGAAGGTAGCCCAGTGACAATCATTCGAGCCGAGACCGACGGCGAGACCGATCGGGCTACCCCGAGCCGAACCGACTCATTGCGCAGCCTCGCCGAGCACCTCGGCCAGTGCTGGATGCACGAAGAGCGACTCGACGAGGTCGGTGACAGCCAAGCCCGCGGTGACGGCCAAGGCCAAAACCGAAATCAACTCGGCTGCATGCCGACCGACGATCGAACCACCGAGCACCACTCCCGTGGCCGGATCGGACACGATCTTGACGAAGCCGCGGCTGTCGTCGTTGATCAGTGCCTTCGCCGACACGGAGAACGGAACCTTGGTCACCCGAATCTTCCGACCTTCGGCGAACGCATCAGCCTCGGCCAGACCGACATCGGCGATCTCCGGATCGGTGAAGATCGCTGATGCGGCCTTCTCGTAGTCGATGTGGCGATGGGGCCCGGAATGCAGGCCCATGGCGTGTTCGGCGATCTTGCGACCCTGCATCGTTGCCACCGATGACAGCGGCAGTTTTCCCGAGAGGTCGCCGGCGGCGTAGACGTGGGGCACATTCGTTGCGCAGTTGTGGTCGATGGAGACATAACCCCACTTCGAATCGATGCCGGCCTCTTCGAGACCCAGACATTCCGAGTTGGGCATGGAGCCGATCGCAAGCAGCACATGCGATCCCTCGATCACGCGCCCGTCGTCACAGGACACACGCACCTTCGTTCCTTCGACATCGATTCGCTCTGCCCGGGCGCCCATGACGAGCTTGACGCCCCGGTCGATGAAGCTCTGTTCGAGGACGGCGGCCACCTCTGGGTCTTTGCCCGGCAGCACCTGTTGCCGGCTCACGATCAGCGCAACCTCGGAGCCGAAGGCACTGAACATGTTGACGAACTCCACACCCGTGACGCCAGATCCGATCACGATGAGTTTCTCGGGCAGTTCGGGCGGCGGGTACGCATGACGGGTGGTGAGAACACGCACGCCGTCGATCTCGGCCCAGTCGGGAATTCGCGGCCGGCTACCCGTCGACAGCAGAATGACGTCGGCCTCGATCGTTTCCGTCTCGCCGTCAAGGCGTTCGACGACCACCGTGCTCGGACCGACGAGCCGTCCGGTTCCCTCGATCAATCGAACCTTCTGGCTGGCCAGCAGCTGAGTCACCGACCGCTCCAACTTGGCCTCGATGACCTGAATACGATTTCGGAGTGCTTCGAAGTCGAGCGAGACCTCGACCTTCACCAGGCCCATTTCGGCGGCCGATTTCATCTGTGCCATCGCTCCGCCGGTTGCAATCATCGCCTTGGAAGGAATGCAGTCGAGCAGGTGAGCGGCCCCTCCCACGATGTCCTTCTCGATCAGGGTGACTTGAGCTCCGAGTCGGGCGGCGTGGGTGGCACACGACGTTCCGGCCGGGCCACCACCGATGATCACGAAATGCTTCTTCTCGCCAGGCATGGGCGGAGGCTATCGGCAGGGCACGGTGAGGATCGACAAGACCTCTCCTGGTTGGTGGCTACTCTCCTCCTGCTGTGGATCCTTCGAAGCCATCTCCCCGACTCCTGATCGATCTGTCCAACACGATCGGCTCGGCTCGAGTGTCGGGAATGCAACGCGTCGCGGTGCATCTGTCCGACGCGTTGGCGCTCAGCGGCGAAGTCTGCCTGCTCGACGGACGGGGCGGCTCCCTCCGTCACATCGGTCCCGCTGCCTCCCTACGCCTCGATCGCATCCGAAAGGGCTCCTCGATCAACCGATCATTCCTGGGAAGGGTCGAGCAGCGCATCGCCGAGGCACTCCCGATCGGCAAACCTTGGGTTCGGCGTCCGGGCGACATCCTCCTCGACATCGAACCCAGCTGGCACGCGCCGGCGAGCCGCTCCCGTCTGCTCCCGACCTTGCAGGCAACGTCCACCCGATCCGCAGCGCTCGTGCCCGACCTCCTCGCCGTTTCCGATCCCCAGTGGTTTCCCGAACAATCGACCGAACGCTTCATCGCCTGGCTCGAAGCACACCGCGATGCCGGCTCGACGTTCTTGTCCATTTCGCACACGACGGCGTCCGAACTCGAACGATGGTTGGGCCAACCAACCGAGATCGCCGTCGTTCGTCTGGGGTCGATCGCCCCCGACCCTTCTGATCAGTTCGAGCCACGGGGCGACGACACCATCCCGAGATCGGGGCTACTCATGGTGGGCACGGTGGAACCACGAAAGGGCCACGACGTCCTACTCGACGCCCTCGACCTTCTCGGCGAATCTGCCCCGACGATCGACGTCGTCGGACAACCCGGTTGGGGCGCATCCGACCTGACCAAACGCCTGGATGATCACCGCGCCATCCGCTGGCACCGCCAAGCCAGCGATGCCGACCTGGAAGCGCTCTGGGCCATCACCGGACTTCTCCTACAGCCAACCCGAGGCGAGGGTTTCGGCCTTCCTGTCCTCGAGGCGATCGCCCGCGGCGTTCCGGTTCTGGCTTCGGATCTTGCCGTGTTGCGAGAGGCCAGTGAAGGCAACGCCACGTTCTTCGCCACCGGCGACGCCGCCGGGTTGGCTGCACACCTCGCTCGCTTCCGAGCCGATCCTGCGGCATGGCCCGCTCCGGCCCCCATCGCTGCTCGGCCCTGGATCGGCGGGGCCGCCGACGTCTGGTCCGCCTTGGCCCGTCCCCACCGGTAAAGTCGCCGCCAGTGCAGATCGTCTACCTCTCGAACCGACCAGCCGTCCTCGCCTCGACGCTTGCCGCCGTGGGCCGCTTCATGCCCTGGATCACCACGGCGATGGTCTGCGCCCCCAGCGGACAACATCAAGCAATCAGCCGTTTGCTGGCTGATGCCTGGCCCGGAGACCTCACGCTGGTCGACGATGCTGCCATCTCCGGCCGCAGCGAGGCCGAGTTGCAGGCCATGGATCACGTCACACGCAACGTCACGTTGCGACGGGGCCTGATCGAAAACGACCACACGGCAGACACCTTCATCTTGAGTGACGACGATTACCGTCCGCTGGTGCAGGTTCCGCTCACCGACTTCGTCGGCGCAGACGGTCGACATCAGGGCTATTTCTTCTATGACCTCGCCGAGTGGCCCGGTGATCAGACGGCCTTCGATCAGGCCCAGATCAGAACCCTCGCAACGCTCCGCATCCTCGACCGTCCGACCCTGGCCTTTGGGTCACACATGCCCCAGGTGATGACCGCCGATCGGTGGCGGGCGGCCTTCGCCGAAAGCGATCGGGTCGGGGCCGGGAACCTCGTCGACGAGTGGTCGTTGTATTTCAACCTCTCGATCGCAGCCGATCCCGAGGCCTTCACGGAGCCCTTGCCATTTCGAACCCTCGCCTGGCCTCAATGGCCTCACCAGTGGCCCCATTGGGTGAAGCCCCATCCCATCCGATTCGAGAACCACTACCCCGAACACGAGGAACCGGGCGGGCTCTTCGCCGGCCTGGAATCGCCCACGTCCGATGCCCACGCACTCGAACGAATCGTTCGATGGCGCGAAGCCGAGCTGGCAATCGGTGAGCTTCGCTTTGCCAAGGACTGGGACGATCCCTGGACCAGGGGCAAGCCCCACCGGCGGGGCGCAGCCGCCGCTCTGCGAGCCGCAGGCAAAATCCGGAAGTACTCCGGACTCGGACAATCAGGATCGTGATTCCATCAGGTCGTCGTATTGTGCGCCGAGTGATCACGATGGCCAGAGCGCAACGTCCGCTTCTCACCGCAGCCCGGCAATCGGCGCCGGCGGCAACGGTTCGGCGCCGCCTCGAGGATGTGCGAACGACGAAACTCATCCGATCGGTCGGTGACGCCGACCTGGCGGTCGACAGAATCATCGACGAAGCGCTCGGCGAGGCCGGAACCAGCGACGCTTCGTGAGCTGCATCGCCGTGGTGAGCCCGAGATCCGTGCCGGCTGTCGAGGGTGGAAACGAACGCCATTGGCGGACGCTGGCCGCCGCCTTGAGAGCGGCCGGCCATACCGTCGACCTCGTCGAGCTCGACTCGCCTGAGTCGACCTTGGCCGAGGTGCTCTCCTCCTATCGGCGCTTCGTCCAGCTCGATTTGGACGACTACGACGTCGTCATCTCCGGCAAGTACCCATCGTTCATGGTGAACCATCGCCGCCACATCCGGCATCTCAATCACCTGCTCCGGGGCCTCTATGATCGCTATGACGAGTCGCTCGGCCGAACCCTTCCCGAGTCGCTCGGTCGAGAGATCTCGGCTCGAGCCGACGATCCCAGCGCGCTTCTCGACTGGGCCGAGGCTCGCGTCGAGGCCAACCCCGACCATCCCCTGCACTGCTTTCCCGGTCCGTTCTCCCGAGCAGTGGTCCACGCCCTCGATCTCTGCGGCCGTCGTGATCTTGCGGCCGAGGCCGCAGTGTCCGAGGTCGTCGCCCTGCGCAATGACTATGTCGATCCGGAACGGCCAGTGGCGATCGTGCCGCCGCTCGGCGACCTCGTCGACCACGATGACTCCACCACGGAGATCGTCCCGACGACCGCGCACCCCACCACCGCGCACCCCACCACCGTCTGCCCCGTCACGTTCGTTTCGTTCGGTCGTCTCGATGCGATCAAACGTTTCGATCTGATCATCAGAGCCTTCGCTTCTGCTCGCCTGCCCGGGGCCGAACTGATCATCAGCGGCGAAGGACCCCAGGCCGGTTCTCTGCAAGCACTCGCCGATCGAACGCCCGGCGTTCGAATGGTCGGCCGGCTGAGTGATCAGGAATTGCGGGCCACCATTGCCGCCGCTCGGGCCGTCGTTCTCGCTCCGATCGACGAAGACTTCGGGCTCGTGGCCGCCGAGGCCATGGCGCTCGGGTGCCCCGTGATCACCACCACCGACAGCGGCGGCATCGCCGAACAGGTCGAACACGAGACATCGGGCCTGATCGCTGCACCCCATGTCCTCACGCTGGGCCGTGCGATCCGACGGGCCGGACGAGACCACCAGGGCATGGAGGCCATGGGTCGCAATGGGAGAGACACAGTCGCCCAACGGACGTGGCAACCGATGTTGCAACTCGTCGATCAGATGTCGAACGAGCAACGCAAACCCCGGCTGCTCATCCTGTCGACCTTCGCCGCCGAACCGGTCCGCCATGGAGGGCACAAGCGGCTCCGAGGTCTGGCCACGGCCCTCACTGCCGAGTTCGACGTCGTCGTCCTCGCCCTCGTGAACACCCACTCCGGCTCGCGACGGCGAAGACTGACCGGGGGCGTCGAGCAACTCACGATCGGCCGATCCGGTGCCCACCTGCGGGCCGACTTTCGACTCAAGGCGCTCCTCGACACACCCGTCGACGACATCGCCTGCCATCTGCTCTGGCCTGCGTCGCCGACCTACGCCGATGCGCTCGCCGGCGAACTCGACCGAGCCGACGTCGTGATGCTCGCCCACCCGTATCTCGTCACGAGCCTGCCCGACGACCTCGCCGTGCCGCTGATCTACGACGCCCACAACGTCGAACAAGACCTCAAGTCGGCAACGCTCGAAGGTCGCCCCGGTGCCTCTCGGCTGCTGCAAGCCGTGCTCGAGGCCGAGACAGCGGCCATCGACCGAGCCGGCTTGATCTCCTTCACCTCGGCGTCCGACGGCATCCGGCTCTCCCAGTTGGGCGCCGCACAAACCATCGAGGCGACGAACGGAATCGATGCTTCGACCCCCCGGACAGAAGTCGAACGTCTCCAGGCCCGGCGTCGCTTCTTCGAAGACCAGGGGGTTGCCGACCGCAGCCTTCCCGTCGCCGTGTTCATGGGTTCCAATCACGTCCCCAACCGAGAGGCGGCGAGCCGAATCTGCACCTGGGCCTCACAGGTGCCCTCCGTGCACTTCGTCATCGCCGGTGGCGTCGAGATCCCGAACTCCGCAACCAGCGGGGCGAACTTGACGCTGGTCGGCCCCTTTGCCTCGGGGGCCGAACGCCGCCTCCTGGCGATGGCTGACGTGGCCCTCAACCCCGTGGCGTCCGGTTCAGGAACGAACCTCAAAGTTCTCGACGCACTCGCCATCGGCGTTCCCGTGCTCACCACCGATGTCGGGGCCCGCGGCATCGACGACGTCTCGGGCGTCCACGTCTGCCCGATCGACGACTTCGTGGAGCGGCTCGCCGAGATGGCCGACGGGCACCCCCTACCGCCTCCCACGCCCGACGAACTGGCCCGCTTCAGTTGGCCGCAGATCGCCCAGCCCCTGGCCACCGCAATCAGGCAACGGCTTCCGCTATTCCCCAAATCCGAGCCGGCGCCCTACGATCCCAGTCGTGACTGATCCGGCGTGGGTAACTGCAGCAACTCGTGAACTCAGGGGGAAACCTCTCGACGATCTCACCATCCACACACCAGAGGGGATCGCGGTGAAGCCCCTCTACACCGAAGAAGATCTGGCCGGCGTCGAACACCTGGGATCCCTTCCGGGCCAGGCGCCCTTCACCCGTGGTCCTCGGGCCACCATGTACACCAACCGTCCCTGGACCATTCGCCAATATGCAGGCTTCTCCACCGCCGAGGAGTCCAACGCGTTCTACCGCAAGAACCTGGAAGCCGGACAGATGGGCCTGTCGGTCGCCTTTGATCTGGCCACCCACCGCGGTTACGACAGCGACCATCCCCGGGTCACCGGTGATGTCGGCAAGGCCGGCGTCGCCATCGACTCGGTGGAAGACATGAAGATCCTCTTCGACGGCATTCCGCTGGATCAGATGAGCGTCAGCATGACCATGAACGGCGCCGTCCTACCGATCATCGCCTGCTACATCGTGGCGGCCGAGGAGCAAGGAGTTGCCGCCAACGCGCTGGCCGGCACGATCCAGAACGACATCCTCAAAGAGTTCATGGTGCGTAACACCTACATCTATCCGCCCGAACCCAGCATGAGGATCGTGGCCGACATCATCGAATACACGGCGCACAACATGCCGAAATACAACTCGATATCCATCTCGGGCTACCACATGCAAGAAGCCGGAGCCACGGCCGACCTCGAGTTGGCGTTCACCTTGGCTGACGGCCTCGAATACGTGAAGGCGGCGATCGCCAAAGGCCTCGACGTCGATGCATTCGCCGGTCGACTCAGCTTCTTCTTCGCCATTGGTATGGACTTCTTCATGGAGGTGGCCAAGCTGCGGGCGGCCCGCCTCTTGTGGTCCGAGCTGATGGCCCAGTTCGAACCGAAGGACCAGACGTCCTCCATGCTTCGCACCCATTGTCAAACCTCGGGTGTGTCGCTCACCGAGCAGGATCCTTACAACAACGTCGTCCGCACGGCGGTGGAAGCCATGGCGGCTGTCCTCGGCGGAACCCAGAGTCTCCACACGAACAGCTTCGACGAGGCCCTGGGCCTTCCCACCGAGTTCAGCGCTCGAATCGCCCGTAACACCCAGCTGATCCTGGCCGAGGAAACCGGGATCACCCGCACGGTCGATCCGCTGGCCGGCAGTTACTACGTCGAGAAACTCACCGCTGATCTCGCCGACCGAGCTCGGGAGATCCTCACCGAAGTCGACTCGCTCGGTGGCATGACCCGGGCCATAAATTCCGGAATGCCAAAGTTTCGGATCGAAGAGGCCGCGGCTCGAAAGCAGGCCAGAATCGACCGGGGCCAAGAGACCGTCGTCGGTGTCAACAAATACGTCGTCGACGATCCCGAGATGGTCGACATTCTGAGCATCGACAACACGGCCGTTCGGGCCAGCCAGATCGAACGCCTCAACCGGGTGAAGGCCGAGCGCGATCAGGCCGTATGCGACAAGGCGCTCGCAGCCCTCACCGAAGCGGCGGTGGGCGATTCCAACCTGCTGGCCGCCTGCGTGACAGCGGCGAGGGCACGGGCCACGGTGGGCGAGATGAGTGACGCCATGGAACAGATCTTCGGTCGACACCAAGCCGAAACGCGTACGATCAGCGGGGTGTACGGCGCCGCATTCGACGACGACGAGGGATTCGAGAGCATCCAGTCGGCGATCAACGACTTCGCCGAGCATGAGGGCCGGCGGCCCCGAATTCTGGTGGCGAAAATGGGTCAAGATGGCCACGACCGTGGAGCCAAGGTGATCGCGACGGCGTTTGCCGACCTCGGCTTCGATGTCGACGTCGGTCCGCTGTTCCAGACACCGGCCGAGGTCGCCCGAGACGCCGTCGACAACGACGTGCACGTGGTGGGCATCTCATCTCAAGCCGCCGGTCACCTCACGCTCGTGCCGGCGCTGATCGCCGAACTCGAAGCGGCCGGGGCCGGCAATGTGGTCGTGGTCTGTGGCGGCGTGATCCCGCCCCAGGATTATCCGACCCTCGAAGCGGCCGGCGTGGGCGCCATATTCGGGCCGGGAACCAAGATCCCGCAGGCCGCCCTTCAGGTGCTCGAACTCGTGCGGTCGACGACGGAAGATTCTCCCTGAGCAATGAGCCGGCCCATCCAACACCCGGTGTCCCCATGCTGAAACGCATTGGCGGATCAGTACTCGACCGCATCGCCCACCGGCTCGCCACCAGGCTCACCGGTCGCGTCGAGGCCCTGGAGCAACGCGTGTCCGAACTCGAGAGCCACCGAATCGAGCTCGATCAGGAGCTCCCGTTCGCCCGGGCGGCGGCCGAGAGTGCCGGTCTCCGGGATCAAGACCTGGCCCGACGTCTCGACAAACTCGAACAGCGCGATCTCGAACAGCGCGATCTCGAACAACGGCTGAGCAACGACACCGCCACACCATGAACCGGGTATCGGTCGTGATCTCGACCGTCGACCGACCCGAGTCGCTCGCCCAGACGCTGACGGTTCTCGGCCACCTCGTCGCCACGTCGTTCGATCTGGAGGTGGTCGTCGTCTGTGGTCCCGATGATGTCACGGTCGACTCGCTCGACCGCTGGGCCGACCACATCCTGGTGCAGACCTGCCCGGACCGGAATCTGTCGATGTCGAGAAACATCGGCATCGCGGCCGCGACCGGAGCGTTCATTGCCTTCATCGACGATGACGCCTACCCCGATCCATTCTGGATCGAGGATCTGTTGGCCGGTTTCGTCGACGAGAACGTGGGGGCGGTGGGCGGCCCGGTCCTCGATCACACGGGTGTCAACTTTCAAGCCAGAGCCAGCCTGGCCAATCGCTACGGTCGATCAACGGTGCTCGACGACCTCGGGAAGAGTGCTTGGCTGAATTCACCGTGGTCTCCCGACTACGTGTATCCGATCGGTACGAACGGCCTGTACCGGAAGGCCGCCCTCGTGTCTGTCGGCGGTTTCGACGAAGTGTTCGAATATCACCTCGACGATGTCGACATCGCTCGTCGAGTGATCGATGCGGGCTGGCGGGTACGCGCCCTCGAGCACGGGACCGTCTACCACAAGTACCGACCCAGCCATCTGAGGACGGTCGAGCGAGCCTTTCCCCGTCGCTACCTGTTCTTGAAGAACAGCTACTACTTCGCCCTTCGCCATGCGCCGGATCGCAGCCGAATCCCGGCCGAGTTCTCTGATTATGAAGCGTCCCATCGAGCCGATCTCCGGAAGAACATCCAGGACGGGCTGATCCCGTCATCATCAATGGATCAATTCGAACGGGATCGGATCGACGCCGTGGCGGCCGCCACGCAAGCAGCCGACGATCTGCCCCGGATCCGCGCTGCCACGTGGTTCAGCTCGCCCCATGAGCGACGCCTCTTCCCGACGCGAACGTCGCGGCCCGAGTCCATCGTCGTGGTGAATCCGGATCCGGCGGAACGGGAGCGACTGGCCGCCAGCCCGCAGATCGTGTGGATCGTTCAGACTGACGACGTCGAGCGGGTCGACTTCGAGGACGGCGTTTGGGTTCGCGGTGTGGCCAACGGTGAGCTCGATTCCGTTGCCCGCAGGCTCGAAGCCGAATGGATCGCAAACGGGCACGCCCGTCGGGATGAATGATCTACGGGCGGCCCTCGTGCGGGCCGGACCCGTCTTCCACCTGGTTCGCCAGCGCGTCGAGGTCGGAACGAAGGCCATTGACGTGGTCGATCACCGGCCGGATCTGCCAGGCGGTTGCTTTGCTCACGAGGCGCTTGATGGGGCCGAGAAGCGGCTTCGGCGAGTCGGCAACAGCAGGCACGAGCGAGGCAACACGCGTCACTTTCCGGGGCCGTGACACTCCCCCGCGGCCCGCGGTCGAGATCGCTTTCTGCACATCCTCGATGGTTCTCGCGTGCTCATACCCGGCGTTCGGTCGCTTCCAGGTCGTGCCTGCGAGCCCAGCCATGGCGTGGCCGAGCTCCTCATCGGATCGCACGAGAATCGAACCCTCGGGGAGCTGCTCGGCAAGCCCTCCCACGTCGGAGGCGATGATCGGAATCTTGTGGAGTCGAGCTCGTTCGACCACACCCGACGACCAGATCTCGCGGTAGGGCAGCACCACGACATCACTGGCCAGGATCCATGAATCGAATGCGCCGTCGCCCAGATATCCACGATGAAGCGTGGCCCGGTCGACTCTCGCCGCAAGATCGGCGAGCTCGTCAGCGTGATCCAGGAGATGAGGGTGGTCGACACGGACGTCCCCCACGACGTGCAGTTCTGCGGTGTCACTCTGCACCCCGGCAAACGCACGAATCCCCCGGTCGAACCCCTTGTGGTGCTGAAGAAATCCGATCGACAGAAAGATCGTGCGTTCATCGTCGACACCGATCTCGCGGCGGGCTGCGGCTCGTGTCAGCGTGGACGCCGATGCGAAATAGCGTCCATGTTCGACCACATCGATGGGAACATCGGTTCCGATGAAACTCTCGAGGTCGACCTGCTCGGCTCGAGTGTGAACGGATCGAGTCGAACTGGAGCGAAGGAGTTGACGCATCAGCCTCTGACGAACTCGGGTGGTGGCGAGCGAGGAGTAGTCCAGCTCGTGGACGCGAAGGTCGACCGGCACCATTCGAGTCATGGCGATGAGGGCTCCGAGGGCGCCATAGGAATCAGCTCGGCTCGACGCTCCGGCAAACAGGAACTCGGGGAAGACCTGGATGATCACTCGGTCGAATTTTCGAGCAAGTCGAAGAATCGTCGTGGCCCCGTCGAGTCGTCCGGGATCAGCTACGTGGTGGGCCGCCGACGGCCGAGGAGAAACGACCTCGACATGATGGCCGGCCACGAGGAGCGCCCGCACTTCGGCCGCGGCATAGGTGGCGATCCCGTCGCGAAGCGGGGGATACGGGGAAACGACCAGAATCCGATCGAGCTTGTTCTTGGTCATTCCGAGCGCGTCCATTCATCGATCCTGGATTCGACCCGGTTCAGAACCGTGTCGGCGTCATAGTTCTCCTGCACATACCGTGCGCCCGGGGCAGCCAGTTCGGCAGCAAGTTGGGGTTCGTCGGCGACGAATCGCAGGGCCTCGACCAGCTCGGCCACTTCGTCGTAGAGCAACCCGGCCTTCGAACGCTCGACGTGCCATGCGACGACCTCGCTGCCGCGATTGGCGATCACGAGCGTTCCGGCCAGCCACGCCTCCATCACGGTTCGGGAGAAACTCTCGAGCTTGGACGGTTGGACGTAGGCCGAAGCAGCCGCCATCGCGGCGTCTCGCACATCGGTGCTGACGAATCCGAGATCGACCACTCGGTCTTTGATCGAGTCGGGGACGATCACCTCACCGACACCGGAGGTCACGAGACGCAGGTCAACTCCCTGTTCGACGGCGATGGTCATCGCCCGAACGATGTCGGTGAAACCCTTGCCGTACTCACGTCGGCCGGCATAGAACACGAAGGGCGTATCGAAGCCGATCATCTTGCGGAACGCTTCGACATCAGGGGCATCGGGTGCCTCGACGCCGGCTCCCACCACCTCCGAACGGGGATGAGGTCCGAAGATCTTCTGGGCGAGGTCGCGCTCTGGGTCAGAAAGGAAAAGCAGGCCGCGCGCATCGTTGATGAGCGGTTTGAAGATCGGCAGATGCGCCTCTGGCTCGTCATGAAGACAGGGCATGACGATCGTGCGCTGCGGATCGATCTGACCGACCGCGAACGAAGTCCAGAAAAGATACGGGGCCACGACGATGGCTCGATAGTTCGCCGAATGTTGCAGCACGAAATGCCACAGCTCGGGAACCCGGAGCCCGGCGTTCATCCACTGCTGTTGCTTTTCGATCGGGACGTCGTCGCCCCGGATGATTCCGGGAGCGATTCGATCCCGCTCCTCACGGTGGGAGACAACCGTGGAGAACCGTCGGACCAACACCTGGCCGTCTTGCTCGACGCCGGCTGGATAGTGATTGTCCCAGGTGAAGTGGTCGCGTGCCCTGGTGGTGAGAACTTCCACCTGCCAGCCTCGCTCGGCGAATCCGTGGGCGAGTTCGGCAACGACTGCCTCGGCCCCGCCGACCACATCGGGTCCGTAGCGAGGTGGGACGAAGGCGATGGTCCCTTTGCTCGGTTCGATTGCGCTCATGGAGTGAGCGCCTGGTTTCGGCCGCTGAAGACGAGGCGGGGCGATCCCGTGTCGTACATCGTCGGAGGAGTGCGGTCCACCAGTGTGGTTTCCTTTCGGGCAAGACAGAAAATCGAGTCGCCTCGGAACGACGAGCCATATCCGCCGTCGACGAGCATCTGGCGCGCCCGCTCGCTCGGAGGTTCCCAGACGTCGACCGTGGTGAGTTCGACAATCGAGAAACCGGCAGCCCGAACCAGACTCGCCAGCAACTCCGGGGTGTATTCGACGTGATGCCGATCGAGCGAGCCGACACCGCTGTAGTAGTAGTAATTCTGGGGATGCCGGCCGTCGAGACAACGCTCGATGCTGATGGTGCTGGTGATGTTCGGTGTGGTCACCAGCATCTGTCCCCCTCGCCGCAGCACTCGGTTGATCTCCACCAGTAGATGCTGAGGGTCGCTGGGCATGTGTTCGATCACTTCTGAGGCGACGGCGAAGTCGAACGAGGAGTCGGCCGCCGGGATGTTCGAACGTTCCGCCGAGAAGTGACACATCACCTGGGCCGGTGTGCGTTCCCACAACGACTCGGGAAGCGTCGCCAACGAACGATCGTCGTTGTGGAGGGTGCCGGCCGTCCGGTATCCGAGGCGGTCGAGGAAGGCGAGAGAAACGGGAAAGGCTCCGACGTCGAGGGCACTCGCCTCGCCGATCGGACGGGGCATGAGTGCGGCCATCGCCTCGAATCGGCGACGGTGGGCGATCAGGTATTCACCCCACGGGTCGACCCAATCCCGCTCGGCCTCATCGAGAATCCGACCCACGACCCCCGATTCGAGAGGCCCGTCGAATGGCGCCGCGTTTTGTCGAGCCGAACCATCGATGGCAATGCCATCACGAATCGTGATCTCTCCAACGGCCTGGGCTCGGGCCGGCCCGTCGGTCGGATTCTGGCTGTTGGCGACGGTCGACCGCGCCACGAGCTCGTCAGCCCGCGCCAGCAGGCCCACTGGCTGTGTCACTCTCGCTTACCCTCGAGGGCCGCAAGACGACTCCGGAGGTCGTCGAGATCGCCGTCGAACAACTCGGCCACCGCGCCAATTCGAGCCGACAGCGCGTCGAGCTCCATTTCCATGGCCCGGAAGCGACGCTCCGTGTCGGCGTCGACTCCGCTGGAGCGAGGCACGACCGACGCCAGTCGCTTTGCCAGTTTTTGCCTCTGATTCATAGCCTTTCGGACCTCCGGGGCCAGACTCTAGCCGTCACGACCGAGACACCCGATCACTCTCCGGTCACGGCACTAGTCTCCCTGTCGTGATGTTCCCGAGAAGTCGAAGATCCTCGATCGGCTTCCTGAAGTCCGGCCTGCTCGACGGCGTAGAACTCCTCTCGGTCGACGTCTTCGACACGGCCGTCGTCCGCACGACGGTGAGCCCCCACGATGTCTTCACGCTCGTCGCCCATGAGCTGTCCGACTTCCTGACGGTGACACCCTCCGAATTCGGTCGCCAACGAGTGGCGGCCGAGCACGACTGCCGACTCGAACTCGACGAGGACCGAAACGAGGTCACGCTGGCCGAAATCATGCAACGGCTGGCCGAGCGGCTCGAACTCCCTCCGGCCTTGGTGCCTCGCCTCGTCGCTGCCGAGCTCGACCTCGAGGCCCGGGTGAGTCGGGTGAACCCCGAGGTTCAAGCGTTCGTCGCCGAAGCCGAACGGCGTGGCATCCGAGTGATGTTCCTCTCTGACATGTACCTGCCGGCGGCCACGGTGGTCGGCCTTCTCCATCAGGCGGGTTATCGGGCCGACGAGGTGATCGTCTCCTCGGAGTTGCAGATGACGAAGGCCATGGGCTCGATGTTCGACCACCTGCTGGCGTCCACCGGCATCCCCGCATCGGCCATTCTCCACATCGGCGACGATGCCTGGAGTGATGGTTCGCAACCGCTCACGAGGTCGATGAGAAGCCAGTTCGTCGCTTCGAATCGGCAGCTCACGTCGAGCCGACTGACATGGGATACCGAGTCCGGCGGTCCACCGATCGAACGAAATCGGGCCGACATCCAACTGCTGGGCCTGGCTGCGGGTCGACTCCGAAGGGAACCGACGACGGTCGACATCGGCTACTACACGACGGGTCCCCTGGCGGTGGCGCTTGGCCTCTGGGTCGATGACCTCGCGGCTACTCATCATCCTGATCACGTGTTGTTCTGTGCCCGGGAAGGCAAGATCGTGCGGGAGGCGGCGCTCGCATTCGGCCGAACGCTCGATGCCGATCAGGCCCTTTACCTCGAAGTCTCCAGGCGCAGTCTGCTGCTCCCCAGTGTTGCCGGTGACGTCGCTGGTTCGGTCGAGCGCCTTTCGGAGGGAGCGACGGAGATTCCACTCATCGCCTACGCAACCCGCCTGGGCTTCGACGAACGTGAGATTCGACGTTCCGTCGCGGCTCCACTGAGTGGCAAGCTCGACGAGCCAGTCGACATCTGGAACAAGGAACCGGCCCGTCTCCTCCTCGTCGAGTTGGCCGACCTCATCGAGGAGCGAGCCGCAACCGAGCTGGAGGCCCTGGGCCGGTATCTCGAGCACCTCGGTGTGAAAGCCGGCCAACGAGTGGTGTTCTTCGATGTTGGTTGGCACGGCTCGCTGCAACAGCACTTCCATGCCGCCACGGATCGACTCGGGCTCGAGCTCGACGTTCGAGGGGCCTACCTGGGCCTCTTTGCTTCACCGCCCGGTTCGTTCGATTGCTTCGCCTTCAGCCCGACGGACAACGAGACGGTGGCCGAGGCCGTCCGTCAACGGGTCGAAGTCATCGAGATGGTTCTGCAAGCCGACCATCCCACCGTCGACCACCTCGGTTCGGAGGGACCGGTTCTGGCCCTGTTGGACGAGAACCTGTGGATCACCAGCGACCTCCAGCAGGGCGGTCGTGAGTTTCTGGCCGATGCCCGGGCGCTCGGGTTGCGGGACCGCCCGTCGACGGCCTGTTTCGGTCCCGCCTTGCGCCTGCTCTCCGACCCGTCTCCGGCCGAAGCAAGACGTCTCGGGTCGTTCCGGCACGCCGAGGGTTTCGGTGCCGATGCCCCGAGCGTGCCCCTGGCCTTCGTTCCTTCGATCGCCAATCTGCGTGATCTCAAGAGCCTGCGCTCGCCCGATCCCCACGCAACCTGGTGGACCGCCCGACAGGCGATCGTGTCGACGTCTCCGCTGTTGGCTCGCTTGCAGCGGGCCCGACGCCGACCGTGATCAGTCGTTTGGTCGAATCTTGGCCACGCTCACCTCGATGAGGTCGTTGTTGAACGAACCATGAACGGCTCGTTCGGGATTGCTGGTGACCCGGAGAACACTCTGGATCCAGGCGATGATCGTGTGATGCAGCGGATGTTGTCCGTCGCCCAGACCGACCGTGATCGAGTACTCGCCACCGTCCACTTCCGGCCATTCGAAAACCAGATCGAGCATGTGTCGACCGACCCGCAGGGGTTCGGCCGGCAGCCCGGATCCCACGGTGTTCTGTCCGAAGAGCGGGTTGCCCACTCGATCTCGAACGAGGTAGCCCCACACGGGTTCGGCCACGTCGGTTCCGACGTCGAGATCACATCGAAGGCGAATCCTGGTGCCCGGACTCAGCACCACGGCCTCGGGTTCGAGGGCACGCCACGAAGCGCCGGTCCATTCGTCGACCCCGATGCCTCTGACCGACAGGGCCTCGTCGGAACTCGATCGGGCGGTTGCCGAAGGGTGAAGCCCCGTCGGCGCATCAACGGTGTCGAGAACTTCACCGTCGACCGACTTCCGGACTCGACCGGTTCGTTCCGACAGGTGCATCGAGGTGTAGATCTCGACCGCCTCGAGCGGCTCGCCGTCGAAGACGACCACACCCTTGTCCATCACGATGCAGCGGTCGGCCAATCGCACGGCACTCGAGAGGTCGTGGGTGACGATGAGCTTCGAAGCGCCTGACAGTTCGTTGGCGAGGTAATCGAAGCACTTCTGCTGGAAGAAGATGTCACCGACGGCGAGAGCCTCGTCGACGATCAGGAGATCGGGAACGACATGCACGGCAGCGGCGAACGCAAGCCGCACGTACATGCCGCTCGAGTAAGTGCGGACCGGCTCGTCCATGAACGCGCCGATCTCGGCGAAGTCCTCGACCTTCGGTTCGATCTCTTTGATCTGCTTGTCGGAGAGTCCTTGGATCGAGGCATTGATCCGCCAGTTCTGACGACCACTGAAATCGGGGTTGAAGCCCGCCCCCAGCTCGAGCAGCGCCGACACGCGACCGGTGAGCTCCACCGTTCCCCGTGTGGGAGCCAGGGTTCCGGCGATCATCTGCAACAGGGTGCTCTTGCCGCAACCGTTGCGACCGACGATGGCGATGGACTCGCCCCGGGCGAGGTCAAAGGAGACCGCTTCGTCGGCCTTGACCTCGAAACAGTAACTCTTGTTCCAGCCTCGACGATCCGAAACGGCCTGGAGCAGCCGGTGATGGGGACTCGAATAGACGCGGTAAGTCTTCGACAGGTCGTTGACGGCCAGCAGAATCTCTCGTTCTCCCTTTGGCGAATCAGCGATGTCGGACATGACGACCTGTTCAGACGACATCGGCAAATCCCCTCGAGGCTGCGGAGTAGAAGCGCCAACCGAGGGCGAAGATCACGACGGCGACGACGCTGTAGATGCCCAGCTCCGAGAGATTCGGGATGCGACCGAAGAAGAGCAGGTCCTTCGATGCGGGCAGGACCACACCCAGGGGGCTGAAGAGCTTCACGAGTGTCTGGCCTTTGGGCGGGATCGTTTCGAGCGAGAAGAAGATCGGTGACAAGAACAGCGTGGCCGTGGTGATGAGCGGAACCAGTTGCTGGATGTCACGGACATAGGTGGCGATGGCGGCGACGAAGAGGGAAACGCCGGTGGACAGTATGAGCAGCGGCACCATCAACACCGGCAGCAGGAGGGCAGTGGCCGGGGGTAGCCCCACCAAAATCAAATAGAGGCCGAGAAACGGAAGGAAGTTGAGGCCCAGGGTGAACACCGAACTCAGTGCCGACGACAACGGCAGAATCCGGGCGTCGACCTGGGTTCGTTTGATCAGCTGCGCATTGCCCTGGACCAGCCCGGTGGCGGTGTTGACCACTTCGGAATAGAGGGTGAAGAAGATGATGCCGGAGAACATCAGCAGTGCATAGGGAAAATCGTCGGCCCCCTCACCGGTCCACTTGGTTTCGAAGATCACCGAGAAGAGCAGGGTGTAGATCACCAGCAGGATCAGGGGGCTCACGAGCGACCACAGCGCGCCCAGCGCCGTGTCGCGGTACTTCTGGGCGATGTTGCGACTGGCCAGGCGGCGGATCAGCTGAGCCTGAGCTGCCCTGGAATGCCGATTGTCGGTCTCGATCGGTACTGCCTTTTCGATATCAGACGAGGTCAAGTGATCCTCCCCGGATCTGGAGCATGAGTGCGGTGTTGTCGCGAGGTGGTTGCCGAAGCATGGCCCGGATGATCGAGGCGAATTCGGCGCTGGACGTGGCCCAGTCGGGCCATTTCGCTGCGGTGACGAGCGCCTGGCTTCGGAGAGACCGCAAGAGCGCCGGATCGTCGCGCAGCCGACGGATCGCTTCGACGACTGCCTCCTGATCGCCCATGGGGACAACGAGGCCGTTCACCTCGTTGTGCACGTATTCCTCATGGCCGGTGACGTCGTAGGTGATGACCGTGCCGCCGCAATGGAACATCTCGAGCGGAGGGCCGTACATCCCCTCGACTTGGCTGAGTTTGCACAAGACGTCACACGATCGGTAGATCGTGGACACCGACTCGATCGGCACCCGACTGAACACCCGGTCGACGCCGGCCACGCGATCGACATCGGACGACGTGAGCAACCAGATTTCCTCTGCTCCGCCTGCCCGTGCCAGTCGAATTGCCTGCTCGACGTTTTTCATCGGGATGTCGACCGGACCTTCGACGAGGACACGCAAGCCGCTGCGTTCCGCTCCGTCGAGGGTGGGCCCGATGGCGCTGTAGAGATCCTTTCGGATCCCGTTTCGGACGAGAAAGGCAGGCCTTCGGTGGCGGAGTCCGAGGTAGAACTCGAGGTATCGAGCGATCGTGATGATCGGAATGTCGAACGTGTAGGTCAACTCGGCGGCAGCTGGAACCCATGCCCGTTCTTCTTCCGACGCAAGGGCGAACCGCCCCTCGACCGACTGAACGAGATAGGCAACGTGACGGGTCCGGAATCGGGGGAGGTCGTAGACCGTTGGCCACCAGGTGGCGATGACGAGGTCGTATTCCCGCTCGGTGGCAACCTCGATGGTCTCGACGGCGAGGGCCTCGAGCCCGGGATGCCACGTATCAGCGACATCGTGGGTGCGAGGCACGAGCACCACATTCATGCCTTGATTCTGGAGATACATGGCGTGTTGGAGGATCACATAGGTGCCGCCGCTGATGGCGGTCGATCCCATGAGGATCCCGATGGTCTGCGGCTTGTCGCCGGATCGTGCAGATGCCTGAAAGCGCGAAAAATACTCGTGCAGGAACGGGTCGTCGGATGTCATGCTTCGCTACCCGCCGGTCCGTCTTCTCGTAGGTCTTCTTCGCCGGCCTCATCATCGGACTCATCATCGGACTCATCAGACAGTGCCCATTGCTCGTCGATGAGCAACCGGGTCAAGGCCATGGAATGGTTCGGCAACCAGCGTTCCCATCCGAGCGCCCACATCGAACTGGCGGCCCGCTCGATCTGGTGAGCCGGCTGATCCGACCAGAGCAACTGGCGAGCCGGCTCCGGCGTTTTGAACGGTGTTTCGTTGAGCACGCCGAAGGTGTCGTCATGGAACGAGTCGAACCAGATGTCGGCGACGCCGCCCCACGGGTCGAGGTAGTACTGCCGAAGTCGATCACCCAGCGGGCCTCGCATGTGCAATGGCGAGAGGCCATGCCGGTTGAAGAATCCGATGGCCGCCGGAACGGCCTCGACCAAGGCCCGTTGGAACACCTCGATCTGATCGGCGGCCCGATCCTCCTCGGGCTCGGCCGTGACAACACGCACCCCGGAGTCGCTCACGACATAGTCGATGGCTGAAGCAATATCGGCGCTCCAGGGAGTCTCGACCGCGGCCGGAGGTTCGGCGAAGCCGAAGTCGTCGCCGAGATTTCCGTCGAAGGCCACCCCACGCTTGCGAACGTTCGCGGGCTGCGGGTTGAGAAACGGAAACAACCCCAGGTAGCAGCCGACGAACTCGACGTCGGGGAGGACGCGAGCGAGATTGTCCTGAATCGATCCCCGCCAACCGACATCGACGACCACTGCCTGATCGTGTTCGACCAGGAGCGTTTCGCCGAGATAGGCCACGAGATTCGAGCGACGAAGCTGCAACATCTCCCGGAGGCGGTTCGTGACTCGATCATCAGCGAAAAGACGCTGGATTCGGTGATCGGTGGTCATGTCGTCGACAACCTCGTCGAGTTCCAGACCATGGCGCTCGAGGTCGGTTGTGAACTTGCCGGGATCAACGCCGAGCGACACGAACATGGCTCGCGGCGATTGCCGGGCATACATCGACCAGAGCAGCTTCATTTGGTCGAGCGACACCGCACCGAGGCTGGGACCGAACGTCGAACGTCGCGAGACCTCGAGGTGGCGGGCCGCCACCGACGGCTCCCCCATCGACTTGGCCACGGCCCGATGCACGACGGCGAGAAACGCTCCCTCGCGACTCAGGTAATGGACGGCAGACAGGTTGCGACGCCGGGCTTCTTCGATCGCAGCCACCACCAGCGGAACGGCGAACATCGCCGATTTCGCACCGGCGAGCGCGGCTCGGGCCCGACGGATGTCAGTCTCGTACGAGGCGAGTTCCCATCCGAGCGCGTGGAGCTCGGCATCGAGGGCGGCGAGTAGCGCCGGTTGGCTCTCGATCTGGAGCTGCCCCGGGCCCAGGCGACCCTCGATGGCTTGTTCGATCACGTGAACGGCGAGACCCCCACCGGCTACCTGCTGGGCCACGTCGCCGAATGCATTGTCTCCGACGTGCAGGTGCTTGTCGGCCGTGACGCCGAAGTGATCGCGCACATGCTCGAAGAGCGCTCCGCCTGCCCGTTTCGAGCGACCGACATCGACCGACGAAAAGATCTGGATCTCACCCAGCCGCTCGTCGACTCCGGCGACGATCGTCCGCAGATTCTCGGCTGACATGTAGAAGTCACTGACGATGGCGAGTGCCGGTCCGTCTTCGCGGCCCGCCAGTTCATGGAGGGCACGGACGAGTTCGGGAATGGCACGCACTTCAGCCCGTTCGAGGGCCACTTCTTCCGTCGTGAGCCGGGCCGAGAGTGCCTCATTCGATTCCAGACGGTCGAGGCCTCGGTCGCCCTCAGCATCGGCGCCGACCGAAGCCACCAGTTCGGCGAGCACGTCGCCCAACTCGTACTCCTGGTCGTCGTCGCCGGCCATGCGGGCCTCGATCTCGACTCGACGGTGATAAAGATCCCACGGCGAGGTGGGATCGTTCGCTCCGAGCGAGAGCCAGAGGCTGCGAGCGGTGGCCAACTTCGGGGCATCAGCCGGGCGGGTTCGGCTGATCAAGGTGTCCCAGAGGTCGAAGGTGACGAGATCGACTGAAGCATCGATCAACGTTTCGATCGGGACGGGACCCTGATCTCCGGCCGCCGTGTGGTAGCGAAGCTCGATCCCGGGGACGGCTTCGGTGGTGTCAGCCTCGGGGCGAGGCTGCAACAAGAGTCGACGATGGGCGTTGCCGAGTGCGACACCGCGCTCCCAGAGTCCGTCGTTGAGTGCGGTGAGGGCGTCGGTGTGAAGGTCTTCGGTTTTGGCGAACCATTGCCCGTCGAGCGGGCCATCGAGGTGACGCCCTTCCGACCAGCCGTGATCGACGAAATGCCGGAACGGTTCCATCTGCATTTCGGCCACATCGGGATAGGTGTGGAGGTACCACGACGGGTCGAAGAGGGGATGCGGGCGATAGCCCCGTTTCCAGCCGACGAAGCAATAGTGCTCGAAGGAATCTCCCCAGTCGGACACGCCGGGGTAACGGGCTTCGTAGTACTTCGCGTCGAACGCGGCGCGAACCTCGCGATCCCGAGTATTCGATTCGAGAGCGAGCGGAACCCCGGCCTTTGTGGCCAGTCGCCCGACTCGGTCGGCCACCTTGGCGGTGAGCTTTCGCTGACGGCCGATTTGAACGGCGTTCTCGACGCCGTCCCTCAGAGCAAAACGTGCCGATGGCGGCAATGCATCAAGGGATTTTCGAGCGACTCGTTTGGCAACGAACTTCGGAGTCCGGATCAGGAGTTGATGCTGAAGCTGGTCGACCAGCTTCTGCTTCTCGTCGTTGTCATGACGAAGCATGCGTTCGATGTCGGCGCCATGGAGAAGCTGGCTCCGCAGTTCCTCGGACCCGTGGAGTTCGGATGCGATCGACTCGTGGAGTGACGTCAACCGGCCCTCCATCTCGACGATCAGTGCGTCTCGCTCGTCGATCATCGTGGATTGGGCATCAGCCGCCGCTCGGAAGTCATCGATGAGCTGGGTCTGAGCGGCGAAGGCGCCGGTGAAATCCTGTATGCGTTCTTCCAGCTTGCCGATCAGCGCGTCCCGCTCGTCGATCAACGCAGCCTGGGCCTGGGTCGATTCGATCGTGGCATCGAGCCGGGCCTCAGTGGCTTTGATTGCTTCGTCGCGGGCGATGACCATCGATTCGAGGTCTTTGGCGGCAATGGCGTTGAGGTAGTGACCGGCTCGATGTTCGTAGTAGGACAACGCCGGGTCGGTGTCTTTGTTGAAGAGTGCCTCGAGCTTCTTCGTTCCCTTCGGGGCAAGAACGCCGAGGCCGAACGAATGGAAGAACGTGTGCGAGGGGTGGGCCGTTCGAATCTCGTTCCAGTACTTCGACGAGCCATAGCCCGATGTCTCGGCGACGTCGTGGAAGAGAACGATGCCGTTCGGCGCGAGCTTGGGTTCCCAGGTCTCCCAGTCGTGACGAACTGCGTCGTAGGAGTGAAACCCGTCGATGTGCAACAGATCGATCGACTCGTCTTCGATCTTGTCGAGAGCATCATCGAACAGCGACTGGAGGACCGTGACCGACACATCGGGAAACTCAGTCGTCAGGATCTCGTCGAAGGTCTGTTTCACTTCCGGACCGTATTCACCGGCGTCGGGATCGCCCTCCCAGGTGTCGATTGCCGTGAGGTGGGTTCGCAGATTCCCGTCCCTCACCGCTTGACAGAACGCGAAGAACGAGACCCCGTAGTGGGATCCGAGTTCCACCACCGTGTCGGGCCGACCCCAGGCGATGAGGTCGTAGGCGAACCAGCGATGGCCATGCCAGGGCCCGGTTCGGCGATCGGGGTCGTGTGCGTCAGAGACGAAACTCTGGTCGTGAACGTTCCACTTTTTGGAGACTGGCTTCCACATCTCGGTTTCGAACGGCCTTCCCGATACCCACTGGTGCGAATGAGAGCCTTGATGCTAGTAGCGAGGCCGAGGCGAACCGCCGACGCTCCTCGATGCGGATGGTCGCTCTGACCGGCGGAGGCCAGGCTCTACGATGCACGACATGCGTGCAGCCGGTGACGGACCCGATCTCTCCGACGATGCCCTCACCAGATCAATGGTGGAAGAGCTACTCAGACGACTCCAACAACGCCTCGATGGCCAACCGGGCGAGGCATTGGCTCACCCACTCGAGACCGATGCCCTCCTGCAGTTCTACATGGAACGCATCGAGGGAGCGGCCAACGCCCAACGGGCCAACGCAGACAAGAGCCGGCTCGGCAAAGCAAAGACTGCCGCCCGCGAGTTGCTCGCCGACGATGCACCCGACGTCGAGCGTTCGCTCCGAATCCAGGACGCCCTGATCCACACGCTCCACCAGCTCGACCACCGCACGAAGTTCAACGCTCGCTGGCTACTCGAGACCGAGCGCAAGCTGAACCGACGAACCGTCACCCCCAGTGGCAGCACGGTCGGACGCCGACTGGCGATCGTCAAACCCGACTGGGGTTCGTCCGGAGGGTTCGAGCGACACGCCGACCGTCTCGCCTCCGAACTCACGAAGTTCGGGTGGGAGCCGGATCTGGTCACGGTCGACGGTCACACCCGTCCGAGTTCCCTGTTCGGGTTGCCTGTCATGCCCAACATGTTGTTGCGGCATGACGATTTCTTTCTCTACATCGCGTTGCTCGAACGAGTGTCAGACCTCGACTTGTCGGCATTCGATGTCGTACTCACCACGCAGCCACCGACATTCCTCGTCGAACACCCACGCCGAGTGGCGCTGTTCTATCACCAGGCACGACAGTTCTATGACCTGGCCCGGGAGTACGCCGAATCGGGGTTTGTCGAACAGTCGCTCCACGAACTCGCCGCCGAGGGGCTCCAGCGAATCGAGCGGACGCAAGTGCCGTCGGTCGGTCGCTGGCTCGCCGGGTCCAACGAGGTCGAGCAGCGGCTCCGCACGTTCTGGCAAATTCCGTCCGATCGCATCGAAATCCACCGGACCACGCCACCCGAGGATCTGCCACGAACGGCACCGAGCTACACACCGGAGGGCCCGGTCGTCACCGTCGGTCGGCATGAATGGCCCAAGCGAGTCGAGCTCTCCATCGCCGCCATTCATGCCTCGTCCCAAACGCGTCCGCTGATCGTCGTCGGCTCGGGTAGCCGCCTCGAATTCGCTCGCAGTCTCGATTCCGAGCTGGGAGCTGCGGCCGATGATGCCGCCCCCACCGATTCAGCGGCGCTCGTCGATGCGCACCTGTGGCTCAATTCCGGTGCGGCCCAGGCCAATTGGAAACCATCGGTCCTGGCGCCGAGTGGTCGGGTCGACTTCCGTACCCAGGCATCGAATGCCGAGCGCGACCACCTGTATTCCTCGGCATCGGTGGTCGTGTGTCCGGCCTATCGCGAAGACCATGGCCACACGCCGCTCGAAGCCATGGCGCATGGTCGGCCAGTGGTGGTCTGCTCCGATGGCGGTGGACTCACCGAATTCGTCGAACACGGGGTCACCGGACTCGTCGTCGACCCCACACCCCAGGCCATCGGTGAGGCGATCGACTATCTCGTCGACAACCCGAAAGTCGCCGAAGAATTCGGCCAACGAGGCCGAGAAAAGGTGGCGGCGATGAGCTGGCATCAGTCAGCTCAGTCGGTCGATGAGGCCCTTCGCGGTTCGCTCGACTCGATCTGATCAGCGACGATTGGCGGCCACCACGGCGAACTCGTCGGTCAGGGCCAGATCGACCGCGAGTTGCAGATCGGTGATGTTCTCGAGGCGAAGCGACCAGTAGATCAACCCTGCATCGTCGGGTTGACGACCGAGTATCAGCGTGAAGAGATTGCGGGTCCGTTGCTGGCGACTTTCGGCCGAGGCGTAGAAGCTGCGGGCCACGTCGATCGTCGTCGCCTTCTGGCGGTCGAGGAGATCCATCCAGTAAGCAAATCCGGCGGCTTCGGGCTCACGTTTCAGTATCCGGGTGTAGAGGGAATTGACGAACCCCCGGTTGGTACCGCCCACGGACCGGAAGTACTCGTCGGACCCATAGAAGTAGGTACCGACCGCCTCGAAGCGGAAGCCCCGAGCCATTTCTCCCCGCCAGTAGCTTCGACCGGCCCCGTCGGCACCACGACCGAGCACGTCCTGATACAGCCCGTCGATCAGGGTGCCTGCCCATTCGTCACTGTTCGACAGTTGGGTGAGAACGGCCGACTTCCGGCCCTTGTTGAGATCGTCGACCCAGGCCGCTCGTTCACCGGCAGTCGGCGCACGACCCAGGAACACCTCGGATGCCGCATCGACGAATCGACCGTTACTGGCAACCGGCACGCCGTCACGAAGTACCGGGCCGAACGAGAACCAATCGGAGTTGAGCCCGAATGCCGAGCGGAACGCACTGCCGGTGTACTTCTTGATGCCGTTCTCGAAGGTGACCTCGACCTCGGTGACTCGTCCACCGTCATTCCACTTGCCGTCGAGGCCATTCCGTCCGATCACGCGAATTTCCTGAACGACGCCCAGCCCGGCGGCCAGCTCGAAATTGGTCAGATCAAGTGCTTCGGTCCACTGATGCCGTGGATTGGCCGATACGGAGTCGCCGAGATCCTCGACGGCCGGAAAGGGATCGATCGCTTGGGTATGGCCGCCCGTACTCGACGAGAAGAAGGTGCGGGCGATCTTGCCGTTGTCGTTGCGTATGCGAACCAGATTCACCGTTTTCACGATGGCAACGTCGGTGCGATCGTCGAACACGACGCCATCGGGATTCCCGCTCGTCGGGGTCTCGTACCAGCCGCCGTACACCTGGCAAAGCGTTGTGTCGCAGCTGTCGGCGAAGGTTCCGGTGTACCGACCGTCTCCGGACATGACATAGGAGCGAGCAGCTACGGCTTGCGCTTCGAGTGCAGCCATTCCGCCGCGGTCGCCCCACACCGCCGGAACTTCCTTCGGCACGACTCCCCGCAGGTAGTCCTCGAGGCTCACCACATTGACCGTGCGGGGTTCGCCGTTGAAGTTCACCGCTTCGAGCGTTCCCGGATACCAGATCTGTCGAGCCTTTGACGTGCAATAGCTGACGAGGCCGTCCTTACCCGTTGCCGTGCTGTCGACGGCGATCTGCACCCGAGTTTCGTCGAGGATTTCACCCATGGTCTCGAACGGGCCCGAACAGTCGGGGGCCACGTCGACGTAGAAACCCGTGGGGCTGATTCGGAGCCTCACTGCTCGGCCGCTGTAGGAACCGACCGGCCGGGAATCTGATCCGGCGGTGAGGTTGATCGTTCCATTGGTGACCGCGGCGGTGGTGGGGGCCCCACGATCGGACCGAAGGTCGATGCGAAGGTTGTTCACATCGAGCGTGGCCCCAGCGGGCGTGGGACCGGACCGAGTGTTGCCGTAGTAGTGGTCGAGGATCTGCACCGACGACCATCCGTGGTCCGAGGCGTAACCGAAGGCCCCGTATTGGCCGAGACCCCAGCCGTGACCGTAACCATGACCGGTGACCTCGATGGTCGGTGTGCCTTCGGCTGCTGAAGCCGCGGGCGAGATCGCGAAGATCGAGGCAGCAGCCAGGATCGAGAAGGCGAGGAGGGCGGCCACGCGCCCATGACGCGTGGTTCGAATATCAACGGGAAGCATCAGTTTCTGAGTCTCTCGGGCAGTCGGGCCGGCGCAGGAGTGACGCTACCGGTTTCCGCAGTGGGCGATCAGGTCGGTGGGCACATGTACCCGGGTCTGTGTACACGAACTCAGTTCAGGACGTTGTTGCGGAACTCGCGCGATCCGGCCAGCTCCTGGGCCAGTGCGATGTCATCGAACCGCAGGAGCTGGTCGGCCCAATACGCGGCCCCGGCCGGATCAGGATCTCGACCGAGAATTTCGCGGTAGAGCCCCAACACCCGCTGACCCCGGGATTCCGGCGACTGGTAGAAGCCGATGGTGACGTCGGGTGGTGATGAGCGACCGGAATCGAGCCTGGAAATCCAGAACGCCAACCCAGGACCGTCGGGTGCTCGCCCGAGGAGTTCGGCGTAGAGCCGCTGGACGTAAGCGCTGGTTGTTCCGCTGCTCCGCACATACTCCTCGGAGCCGTAGAACAGTGCTCCGAGATCCTGCGTTCGCAGCCCGCGCCGGATCTGGTCGAGCCAGTACGTACGTCCGGATCCGTCGGGCAGGCGGCCCAACACGTCGTTGTACATCTCGTCGATCAACTTGCCGGCCCACGCCTCGGACTGCGACAACTCGGCGATCACATCACCGGTCGAGGTGTCGTCGAGCAAGAATCCGTAGTGGTCGGCGAGGGCCCGATCCGGCGGTTCCCGCAGGAAGAGGCCAAGCAACGCGGACGCCAGCTTGACGTCCTCGGTTTGTTCGCCGTAGTCCCAGCCGAGGAGGGCCACATCGACGATGTCGGCCTGGCCCACGGTGGAACTGACGGGGTTGGCCCGGCGCTCGTTTCCGAAACGGATGAGTCGGCCCTCGGCGTCGAGGACCCAGCCGCCGTAGTTCCCGCCGACAACGACCGCACGAGGATTGGCCACGGCCTGCTCCGGCTGCCAATCGGGGGCGCCTCCGAACGCCGACAACCGCCCGCCGGCATCGAGCACCCAGCCGCTCACGCCGTCGGGTCTGAGCGCGACGTCGACTGCCGCCACCGGCGCGCCGATGGACCGCTCTGGTGCACCGTCCACGGCGAACAACCGACCGGCCTGATCCAGTATGTAGCCCCGCCCATTCTCGAGAAGCGCCAGCGCAACGGCCTGACCGGGAGCCGGTTTGACGGGCGCCGTGCTGTCCGGCGTTCCACCGAAGCGGTAGATCCGGCCATCTTCTTCCAGAACCCAGCCCTGACTGCTGTGGGCGCCGGCCACGACATCGACGGCTCGGCGCGAGCCTGCCGGTTGGCCGGAAGTAGCGGTGGCCTCACCGAATGGAATCAGCGAGCCGGTGGAGAGCAGGAGTTGGCCCCCCTTCCCCTTCCCCGCGATCGCGATCACATCCCCCGCGTAGGCCGGGCTGGCGGCGGGCAATGCGGCGACGGCTGCTCGGAGACCTCCGACATTGTCGGTGACCATCAACGCTGGGCCCGGTTCGGCCTGCCGGCCGGCCGGTATCGGCGGCGACGACGCGTTGTGGGACGGGGCCAACGCAGTTCTCATCGGTGCGACCGATGGAATCGTCAGACTGCCGGGACACGAGGTCTGGCCCAGATCTCGGTGCCCGATGATGGCCGGCATCTCGACGAATTCGCCTGAGGCGAACCGCATCGGCGGCTGATCGGAACGGTTCTTCAACCACGACGTGCCGAGCGGGTCGATGCCGTGAAGTGCCAGCTTCCAAGCCGCAATCGACTCGACAGCCGCGATTGATTCAGCGGAGGGAGCCACGGCGGCTGGGCTGGCTCCTTCTTGATGCTGACCGAGGAGCGCAACACCGACGGTCCAAGTGTTGAAGCCCTTGGCGTGGCCTCCGATCACGGGCTCGTCGACTCCGCCGGTTCGTCCTTCCCAGATGGTGCCGAAACGATCGACGAGGAAGTTGTAGGCGATGTCACACCAGCCGTTGGTCTCGGCGTGGAGGCGATAGATCGCCCGGAGAATGTCGTCGACCTGGCTGGACTCGTAGGAGTTCGTCGTGACGGTGTGATGGACCACGATGGTTCGAACGTTCTTCGCATAGCTGGGTCCGCTGCCGCAGCCACTGTTCCCCGACTTCCAGCCATCGGTGGCCCAGGCCGAACGAGGCATGATCGCTGGTCGGCCGGTGCCGAGCGCCGCCGCCTGCAGGTCGGCGCCGGAGTTCGCCGTCTGCAGAGCCGGACGAGTGTCGGTGCTGTTGATCGATTGGACCACCACCTCAGTGGCATCACCGCCCGTTTGCATCATCTCCACGGCCAGCGCGTTGTCGCCGATCCAGATCGGGCCAATGGCACCGACACTCGATCCCGCCCCCTCCTCACCACCGAGTCCATCGGGACTCTCGTCGGTGGGCGTCGAGACATCGAGCCATTCGCTCCACGCGCCGTCAGCGGATTGGCTGCGCAGCGAGAAGTCGGCGAGTCGGCCCGACGTGTCGATGATCAGCATTTCGGGCTGATTCGGGAGAGCAATCCCATTGGCCAACCGGCGAGCGCCCACTCCGTCCAAGGGCGCCGTTACGAACGACACCGCGATGTCTTCGACCTCGAGGAAGTCGTCAGACTCACCTCCGGTGGCGGCTTGGGCCGATGGTGTCAGCGATCGTGGAGCAACCAGAATGCCGGCCAGCAAGAGGCAGGCCGCGAGCAGCACGACGGACAATCGTGGAATCGGGATACGGGGGCGCATTGGCGGGCAAAGGTAGTTTGCCGATCACCCGTAGTGGTGGCGGGTCGATCCGCCATCGGGATCGTCGAGGGAGGGGACACCGGGCCCATCGGAACTACCGTGCCAGCCGATGATCGACCCCGCCGAACGTCCAGCGCCGTCAAACCCCTGGTGGCTCAAGTTGACGCTGATCGCCATCGTGCTCACCGTTCCGCTGCAACGGCTACGAGGGAGTTTTCCGACTGGCCGATTCTTTCACAGCGACATCGCGTTCCTGCCGGCGCTCTTCGACGACGTGACCAGTGGAGGTTCACTTTCGGCCTGGGGACTTCCGGAGGCCCCCTACTTCATTCCCGACTGGCCGCTGTATTTCATTGCCTGGCTCGTCACTCCCTCGTACGCCTCGGGCCAGGCGCTCTTCGCTCTGTTCCAGATCGCACTCCTGGTGTGGCTCTGGCTCCGGTTGGCGAAATGGTTGACTCCCGAACCGATGGTCGCCACCGCCATCGGCGTGGGGATTCTCATTGCTGCCGCTCTCGCCGGCCAGGTTCCGGCCGATTACGCAACCGTCAGCTTCGCTCACTTCGGAACCTTCCTGCTGACCCTGGCTTCCCTGGCTCTCTACCTGGCGGCGAAACTCAACCGGACCGCGGTCGGTTTCGTGGCTCGGCCCCGCCCCGGCTGGGCACTGCTGACCGGCATCGGCGCGTTGACCCTGGTCGGCACGGTTTCGGATCGGGTCCTGATTTCCTGGTGGGTCCTGCCCGCGCTGGCGATCGAAGCGCTGTTGCTCCTCGAGCAACGGATTCTTCCGGCCAAGGTGAGAGCTTGGTTGGTCCCGACAGGTTCGTGGCGTCTGATCGCCGTCTACCTGACGAGCATGGTGGTGGGCCTCGTGGTCCGACCGACTCTCGTGAGGCCATCAGGCGACTACGCCGTCGAGCTGCTTCCCGATTTGCCGCTTTCGGTCCGCTTCGACATTCTCTTCCGGTCGTTCTTCCGTTCCGAACTGATCGAATTCTCGCCCTGGTATTCGGTCCTCGTGTTCGCCTGTGGTTTTGTCTGGCTCTGGCTCTGGTGGCAGCGACGCGATGATGCTCCCTTCTTTCTCTTCACCCTGTGGTTCGCACTGGCCACGGTCAGCAGCCTGAGTGCCGAATTCATCATTGCGGATGCCGCTTGGCGTTATCACCAATTCCTCTACCACCTGCCCGTCCTCGTTGTCGGCCTGTGGCTCACGCCCTTGCTCGCACGCTTCCGCGTTCGGGCCACCACCGTCGCCGCCGTCGGCGCAGCCGGACTACTCGCCTGGGGCGCGCTACCGGTCAGCGCTCTTGCACTCGACCGAAGGCCCGAGGAGGTCACCTGCCTCGATCAGGTCCTGGCCGAGAGTGGCTCCCGAGTCGGGGTCGGGAACTATGCCGCGTCACGGCTGGCGGTGGTCGATTCAGACTTCGACCTCGAAGTCGGTTCCCGCAACACGTGGTTCGCCCCCGAAGAAGACGTGCACAGCCGAGATTGGGCTCGTGACTCCGCCGATTTCGTGATTCTCTACACCACGATCTTCGGCGCCATACCTCACAACACGATCCGCTCCCTGGCCACGACCGAACCCACCGACGTGACGTGCGGCTACTGGCGCATCCTCGACTTCGGACCCGGCGGGCTCGACCTCGACCGTTTGGACACCATCGGCGGGTCGGCGGTCGCCCCGGGTTGTTGGTTCACCAATGCCGTGGGTACGCCGAGCGACGGCTGCACCCTCCGCGTCACTGCGGACCAACTCACCAGTACCTCTGGTGACTACGTGGGGTTCGGTGCTTATTACCCGACCGAACCCGGTTCGTATCGCCTTTCGGCACAGCTGGGCGAAACGCCGCCGGGAACACTCGGCCCCGACGGTGTTTTCGAAGTTGCTCTCTGGGAGGCCAACTCGGGCCGCTTCGTATCCTCGACCAACGTCCGCCTGCCGGCAACGAGCATCGTGATCGACGTCCCGACTGATGGACCCGAACTCTCGCTGGAGGGCCGAATCCTCTACGAGGGAGGCGGCGAACTGATCATCGAGACGATGGTCATCGAGCGGATCGGTTGACGCTCGCCCGAGGACATCAAGCGCCGGCGGCTGGTTGCAGAACTCGTGGCATGCACAGGCCGTCGAGCTCCACGACCTCGATCAGCTCACGATTGGCGTAGGTGACCTGATTGTCAGGATCGATGTTGAGTTTGTATTCTCGGAAGCTCAGCTCCATCGCATCGAAGGCCAGCAGTCGGCCTCGCAGCACGTCGCCGAGTTCGAGAATGATCTTGATCGCCTCCAGGGCCTGGATCGATCCGACGATTCCGGGCAGCACGCCGAGGACACCGGCCTCGGAACAGCTCGGCGCCAGTTCGGCCGGCGGCGGTTCGGGAAGCAGGTCTCGGTAGGTCGGGCCGTTGAGCGGATCGAACACGGTGACCTGGCCCTCGAACCGGAAGATCGAGCCGTGGACCACCGGAATACCGAGCTTCACGGATGCATCGTTGAGGATGTATCGGCTCGGGAAGTTGTCGGCGCCGTCGATGACGACGTCGTAGCCAGCAAGAATTTCGAGGATGTTGTCAGCTCCCAGCCGTTCGTCGTAGGTGTTGACCACGACATCGGGATTCATCAGCGTGAGGGTCTGCTTGGCCGAATCCACCTTGCGCATTCCGACTCGCTCGAGATTGTGGAGGATCTGACGCTGGAGGTTCGAGTCGTCGACCACGTCCATGTCGACGATGCCGATCGTGCCGACGCCGGCTGCAGCCAGATACAGCGCAGCAGGAGAACCCAGTCCGCCGGCGCCGAGGAGCAGCACCTTCGCCCCGAGGAGCTTCTTCTGACCCTCCTCGCCCACCTCGGGAAGGAGCAGGTGGCGGCTATAGCGATTGCGTTGGTCGGCGGTGAGCGACGTCGGTTGGATCCAATCCCGGCCCTCGTCCTTCCACCTGTTGAAACCACCATCCATCGAGACCACGTCGGTGTAACCCATGTCGAGCAGGGTCTTCACGGCGAAGGCCGAACGAACGCCGCCGGCGCAGTGGACGACCATCGGCGTCGAACGATCAGGGACGTGGTTCTCGATCTGCGCCTCGAGGTTCCCGCGGACAACCACCGTGGCACCGGGAATCACCCCTTGAGCCGTCTCGTCGGGCTCGCGCACGTCGATGAGGCGATAACCCTGGTCGAGTAAATCGGCGGCGCCGGCCGTATCGACTTCCCGGATGTCGGATTTGGTTGCCGCGAGCAGTTCACGAAAGCTGGCCATGGATCAGTCCTTGAGGGTTTACGGAGAAGGGCGGGTTCCCGAAAGCGGAATTCCCTAGGTAGTTGGTCAACAATAGGGGCCCGGACGCTATTCCCGGCGAGCGGATTGGTTCGGATCGGAGCCGCCGGCCGGGACGTCGCCGACGATCGCCGGAAGCACATCGCTGATCGAGCCCCGAACGAGAACATCGGCGACGTCGTCCATCTCGGTGGCGCTTCCGTTCACGATCACGACCGCAGCGCCGGCCATCTTCGCCCGGGGGACGATGTTGGCGATCGGGTACACGGACAGGGTCGACCCGACCGCCAGCAAGAGGTCACATCTCGCGGCCGCTCGGCTCGATCGTTCCAGATCCTCGACCACGAGGCTCTGACCGAAGCTGATGGTGCTCGACTTCAGGATTCCTCCGCATTCTTCACACGATGGATCCAGCTCCCCGGCGTCGACCCGGAGGAGCGCCACCGCCATCGGGGCCCGATACGTACATCCGAGACACACGACTTCTCGGATCGAGCCGTGGACCTCGACCAATCGACTGGGGTCGGTGCCGGCTCGATGGTGGAGCCCATCGATGTTCTGCGTGACGAGAAGGTCGAGCTTTCCCGATTCCTCGAGCCTGACCAAGGCCTGATGGCCCTGATTCGGTTCGGCTTGCCACACCGGCGACGACCGACGGCTCTGCCAGGCTCGTCTTCGAACCTCGGGGTCTTCGACATAGTGCTGCAGCGTTGCCATCTTCTCCGCCGATGGATTCTTGGTCCAAACACCCTGGGGTCCACGAAAATCGGGGATCTCGGAGTCGGTGGAAATGCCCGCGCCGGTGAGGACCACGATTCGCTCGGCTCGACTCACGAGCTCGGCGGCGCTGGCAACAGCGTCGGCCTGGTCGGCAGCTGACGGCGACTCGAACATCGAGCGAACCCTACAGAACTACGCTGACATCTTCATGATCGACACCGCAACGAGCCTGCTCCGGTCAGGCCTCCATCGAGCTTCACTTCTCAAGGTTCGAACTCGACGGCGCCTCATCGATGACCGCCTCATCGATCTGCTGGCCTCCGACGAGAAGAATCGTCGCTACGACCTCCAGACGGCCGCCATCATCCGGCGAGCGATGAACGATCGATCATTTGCCGTCGATGTCGGTGCGCACACGGGCGACATCCTCGAACACATGGTGGCGGCAGCGCCGCGAATCCGTCACCTGGCCGTCGAGCCGCTACCCCACCTCGCAGAGGGGCTGCGCACCCGGTTCAGCCATCTCGAGGTTGCGCAAGTGGCACTCGTCGCCGACCCCACCGGAGCAGTCGAGTTCCACCACGTCACCTCGAATCCCGCCTACAGCGGACTCCGGGTGCGTCGTTATGACCGCCCGAACGAAACAGTCGAGAAGATCGAGGTGCCAACGGCCCGCCTCGACGATCTCATCGGCAACCGCACCCCGACGCTCATCAAGATCGATGTGGAGGGGGCTGAGCTCGGCGTTCTCCAGAGCGGCTCGGACACCATCGGTCGCAGTCGACCGTTGGTGGTCTTCGAGCACGGGCTCGGTGCATCCGATCACTACGGAACGACACCCGAGGACATCTGGGACTTCTTCCACAGCCACGACATGCGAGTGGCTCTGCTCCCTTCGTGGCTCGACCACGGCCCCGACCTCTCCAAGGCGCAACTCAACGAGCAATTCCACAGCGGCGTGAACTACTACTTCATCGCCCACCCCTGAGCCCGATCTGAGCGCTCATTCGAGAAACCTCTTGTGCGCTTAATTACGTTGTTATACGCTCACCTCACTTCATCGGCTTCCCCCGTAAGACGATCTCGAGGAACGAGCCAGCAATGCCCCTTCACACACCATCGTTTGACCAACCCGACACCGACCCGCCCGACACCGACCCGCCTTCGCCCTTGGCCCTCCGACGGCCGGTGCCGCCGGCTGATTCCGATCTCCATACTCCCCTGACGGCCATGCCCCCGCCTCCGCCGGGCCGGAAAGCGGCCCCGCGACCACAACCACAACCGCAACCGTCGCAACGGCCGACCGCCGAAGTTCATGCATCGGGTCGCCCCGACTTCCCCGAAACGATGCTGACCGTGCGGGCCATCAACGACCCAGTGATGGCAAAACTCGGTCACGATCCCCGAAGTGTCTACGTCGAGCAGTTCTGGGTTTCGGTTCTCGGTCCCAGTGCCGTTTTGCTCCTCCGACGAATGGCCGTACTGCTCGACGCTCAGCCGGATGGTTTCGACGTCGATCCCCTCGAATGGGCACTCGAACTCGGTCTCGGCGCTCGAGGTGGCAAACACAGTCCCCTCTGGCGAACGATCGACCGGTTGTGCCGCTTCGGACTCGCCCACCGCAACGGCCCGCTGTTGTCGGTTCATCGCCAACTCCCACCGCTCACGCTGCGCCAGGTACAACGGCTACCTCCGCATCTGCGAGTGGCACACGACGCGTGGCGAGGCAATCAGACAAGTATTCGCGACGCAGCCTGAAACAAGCGAATCGCTTTCAGTACGCCCCGTCGCTCTTCAACACGGCCGGAATCGTCTTCAGCAGGATGGCCAGATCGACCACGAGCGACCAGTTGTCGACGTAGTAGAGATCGAGCCTCGTGTACTCCTCGAAGCTCGTCTCGCTGCGACCCGAAACCTGCCACATCCCGGTGATTCCGGGCTTGACCCGGAGTCGACCGTAGAGATCGGCATCCCATTCGGCCATCTCGGACGCCAGAGCGGGCCGAGGGCCCACGAGGCTCATCTCACCCCGAACGACATTCCAGAGCTGCGGAAGTTCATCGAGCGACGTCTTCCTCAGCAGCGCTCCGATCTTGGTGACGCGGGGATCGTGCTTCATCTTGAAGAGTGGACCGGCGCCTTCATTGTCGGGCAACAGCTCGGCAACGAGTTCCTCGGCGTTCTCCACCATCGTCCGAAATTTCAGGACATCGAACGGGACGGCATCCTTACCAACACGTGCTTGCCGGAAGACGATCGGCCCGTCCGATTCGCGTTTGATCATGAACGCGACCGTGAGGAGGATCGGCGACAAAACCGTGAGGGCGATCGCCGCGGTCACCAGGTCGAAGGAGCGTTTGGCGAAGGCTCGCCAGCCGTGCCGATGGCGCGGTTCGACGTAGACCACGGGGAATCGCCCGAGAGGCCGCACGGTCAACCGGCGGGGTGCGATGTCGTTGAGTGTCGAGCTGAGTTCCACGTGGAGGCCGGCATCGATCAGATCGCGGATCAGACGGTTGCTGGCCTGCGTGGCGATGCCGGTAGCAGCGACGATCACACCACCAGCTTCCTTCTGCCGGGCCGTGGACAGCACCTTGGTCACCAACTCCTGAGGATCACCGACCAGTCTCGGGTCGATGCGATCGACGATGTGATACCCGAGCGAGCGATCTTCCTCGAACATCAATTCCAGCTGGCGACTCTCCTCGTTGTTTCCGATCATCAGGACATCACGACGGATCTTTCCCGAAGCACGGAGGGCGGCGTAACGCCGACGGACGACCTCACGTTCGAGCGTCAGGCCGACGGCTGCGGCACAACTGGCCAGGAGCACCCACCAGCGCTCGACCTCGAGGCTGAACACGAAGGCTCCGACGGCCACCGAGGTTGCGGTCAGGATGCAGGCGTCGATGATCCGGCGCACCTCATCGGACCGTCGGGTGATGAACCGCGACGAATACAGGCGGGCCCGGGCCAGCCAGAACCAACACGCGAGAATGAAGATCAACCCGGCCGCGGCCCAGTCCTCGCCCGGCGACACGACTTCTGCGGCGGCAAACGCGGCAAGGGCAGCGACGACGAGGTCGGCGACAACGAGGCGCGTCTTCGTTTGAATCGTCTTCAGCGATGCTCCGATTCGTTCGACGGGAACGACGCCTGGAACACCCCTCTCGGCAAGGGCCATCGATTCAGCCAGGCTGAGTGCGGTAGCGGGCCAAGTTCATGTTGTTTGTGTCGGCAAAATCGCCGCCAGCATGAGCGATTCTCCGGTATCCGAGCGGAAATTTCAGGCCAAAATCGCTACCAGGTGGCGAGAAAGTCCGAGAGCAACCGCACACCGAATCCGGTGGCCCCTTTGGCCAACAGACCCTCGTCGGAGTCGGTGAAAGCCGAGATGCCGAGATCCACGTGAGCCCACGGAACTCCGGCGACGAATTCCTGCAAGAACAATCCAGCCGTGAGCGCTCCCCCATAGGGACTGCTTCCGATGTTCTTCAGATCAGCCACTGAGGACTCGAGATGCTTGCGATATTCGGGCGGAAGGGGCAGGCGCCAGATCTTCTCGCCGGTGCGGGCCGACGCCTCCTCGAGCCTGACCGCCAACCCGTCGTCGTTGACCATGAGGCCCGCGTAAGACGCACCGAGAGCGGCGGTGACTGCGCCCGTGAGCGTTGCGATGTCGACGATGGCATCGGGCTTCTTCTCCGACGCCAGCGAAAGCGCATCGGCCAACACCAAACGGCCTTCGGCGTCGGTGTTCAGCACTTCGACGGTTTTGCCGTTGCGAGCGGTGAAGACATCACCGGGTCGGGATGCGTCACCGTTCACCATGTTGTCGGTGAGTGGGATGTAGGCCCGTACGGAGGCCTTGACATTTCGGGCCGCAAGAGTCGACATCGCACCGAGGACAGCCGCGCCACCGGCCATGTCGATCTTCATCGTCATCATGCCGGTGGGGTTCTTGAGCGACAGGCCGCCCGAATCGAAGGTGATGCCCTTTCCGACGAGCGCCACGCTCCCGGTGGCCCGGCCAGTCGGCGTGTAGTCGAGGATAAGCAGGCGGGCCGGGTGGGTCGACCCTCGATTCACGAACTCGATGCCGCCGAGGCGCTCGCGGCTGATTCGTTTCTCGTCCCAGACCGTCACCTTCAGACCGGCTTGCTTTGCCACCTCGCGCGCCTTCTCGACGAACACTGACGGCAACAACGAACCGCCCGGCTCGTTGCCGAGATCCCGAGCCAGGGCAACGGCATCGACCAGCACCTTCGAGGCGTTGAACGATGCTCTGGCTCCCTTGAATCGGGCAACGATCGAGATCTTGCGCAGACCATCGACGGGTTCGGACTTGAGATCGGTGTAGCGGTAACTCGCGAGGCTCACGCCTTCGACGACAGCTTGGAGGACTTCGGCCGGATCGAGGTCGGCTTCCACGTCGGCCAGCGTGCACGCCACCGACTTGTGGTTCGAGACGGCACGAATGAACGCGGCGGCAGCCTGGCGGACGGCATCGAGGTCGACCGCTTCGGAACTTCCGAGGCCGATCAGCACCCGGAATGGCTCGTCGGCCGGACCCGATACGACGAGCGCCTGCCCGGGGCTCCCGTCGAAGCCCTGGAGGGCGCAGGCGCGAGAAAGATCGGGACCGAGCGCATCGAGCTTGTCGGAATATGCGGGAACATCAAAGGCTGTCGCGCTTTTGGGTAGCGACGACGAAAGCGTGAGTGTTGGCATGGCCTCCGAGCTTAGAGCCGGCGGGTCACTCTGGTTGATGATCATCGAGTTCGGGCCGGCGCGTTCGCCGCAGTCAGACGGCCAGAGAAAGGATCGCCCGAGCCACGAGATCCACCCCGAAGGCAGTGAGGATCGCGAGATAGAGCAGGCCGGTGGCGGCCATCACGGCGGCGTACTGACGCTCCTTCAGGGCGGCGAGCGTGACGAAGACCAATCCGATGGTGGTGACGACACATGCCAGCCAGAACCAGCCCAGCATTCCGTTGTAACCGTCGGGAATCGTGCCGTCGAACGACGAGATCATGCCGGTCGGAACCAGGAGAAGCAGCACCTCGGGTATCCAGAGCCAGCCCGTGATCTTCACCAGTTGGAGCAACGGGGCTCGAGACATCCCGGGCTGCACGAGATACCAGTGTCCGAGCAGCATGGCGTCGCTCACTGCTCCGAGGAAGAGCGCACCGACGAGGAGGCGAAGTGTTTGCAGCCACACCGGATCGCCGGCGTTGAGTCCGGCGCCGACGATGCCGATGAAACCGATGATCGGAGCCAAGAGATCGAGGCGCGGATCGAACTCTGGCCCGCTCGCGTCCTTGGTTTGACGTTGCCGATCGATCCCGGTCATTTCCGTGACACGAGCCGACCGTTCGGCTGCGATCTCTCGCTGACCGGACACACCAACAGCGCGACGCCGCCAGGACTGAACGAACGCCATGCTGGTTCCGAGGACAACACCGGCCGAACCAACATCTCTGATGGGTTCGTCTCCGTATTTCACGCCGATCACGAGCGCGGCCAGGGCCATCAGACCAAAGGTGATTCGGATCGACCAGCCGTAGCCGATCCCGACCTCTCGCCGCCGACTGGTCAACCAGAGAAAGAACAACCCACCCGAAGCCCATTGGAGCAGCACGGTGGCTGCGTGCAGCTCCAACACGCCCTAGGCCTCGACGACGACGAGATCGTGATTCGCTCGATTGAGGGCCCGAGGCCCGTCCTCGGTGGCGACCACGATGTCTTCGATGCGCGCTCCCCACTTGCCCGGAACGTAGAAGCCCGGTTCGATCGAGAATGCGTTGCCGACGACGAGTGGCTCATCGTTGCCTTCGACCAAGTACGGATCCTCATGGCCCTCGACACCGATTCCGTGGCCCAACCGGTGGGTGAACCACTGAGCGAGATCGGCCGTGGCCAAATGATCGCGGGCAACCTTGTCGACGTCTTGGGCCGGCGTTCCAGCCGTGGCTGCGGCGACGGCTTGGGCCTGTGCGTTCTGGAGAACGCCGTAGGCCTCGGCGAACTCGGCCGACGGTTCTCCGGTGAAAACGCAGCGAGTGATGTCGCTGCAATATCCCGGGGTTCCGTGAGGTTCGGATGTGACACCACCGAAGTCGCACAACACGACTTCGTTTGGCTGGATCACACGATCGCCGGCTTCGTGGTGGGGGCTGGACGCATTCGGTCCCGAGGCGACGATTGCGAAGTTGACCCGGTCATGGCCGTTTTCCCTGATGCGACGTCCGAGTTCTGCTGACACCGACGCCTCGGTGCGTCCGATGAGAGGAATCTCGCCGTTCTGCAGTGCGGCCGCGACGGCATCGACCCCGTCGGCGGCCCGCTGCAGGGCATCGATCTCGGCATCGTCCTTCACAGCCCGCAATGAACCGACCACATCACGGCCCCGCACCCAAGACGCACTCGGCATCCGCTTCTGCAGCGAGAGCAGGAACGTGCTCCACGTGTGATCGCCGATTGCGAGGGTCGAAGCCGATCCGAGCCCGTCAGCAACCCGCTCGATCGGGTCATCGGTTTCGCCCCAACCTTGGATCTTGAAGAGGTCGGGAAACTCGATCACCCGAGCGGCCTCGAAGGCCGGAATCACGAGGAACGGCATGCCGTCAACGGGAACGACGAGCATCGTGAGACGCTCCATCGGCATGGCCTGATACCCGATCAACCAGGGGAGATCAGGCCCGACCGAGAGCAGTGCGGCATCCACACCACTGGTACGAAGGGATTCTCGGACTCGATCGAGGCGCTGGCCGAAAACTGCTGAATTCTCCATGGCCGGGATGGTATCGCTGGCCATCGTCTGGGGCGTAGCCACCAGTGATGGAGGACCATCGGGTGGCAAGTCCCGCGCCAATGATCCGGACGACCCCTGTCCGGCGAGCGCCCCGGGGCCGATGGAGGAGGCAAGCGGGAACCTCAGCGTTGCGGAGCAGGAGTTGAAGACAACCAGATTCGAGATCATCGCGGAAAGCGATCGTTACCGAGAGGCTCGCCAACGGCTGGCCGATCGGACGGCGGCGATCGAACTACGCCTCGTCGCTCGACTGCACGATGTGCAGGAGCAACATGATCTCAGCTGGCGTCTTCTTCTCTCTTCGCAACGCAAGATCTCCAAAGCGGGCTTCGTGGTCCCGACCCCACTCGAGTTCTGGGCAACCGACGCCGCACCGAAAGCAGCCGCACTGGCCACGGCTGCTCGCTTGGTCATCGACAGCGAGGTCGACAACGCGGCGTCAGCGGTGAGCAGATTCAGCGAGAGCGTCAGCCCACTCCTCACCACTCCAGGTTTGGAGACCTTGGCTCGAACCGACGTATCGGTCGTGCTCCTCGCCTTGGCCTCGGCCGGCTTGGATGACGAACCGATCAACAGCCTCGGTGAACGATGGCAGCAGCGCCTCCACCGTCAGGCAACCCGAAGGTGCCTCCGAGCCCGAGTCACGGGCTCCAGCCCTCCGTTCGATCAACTCGTCGCCACCGAAGAGCTGGCAATGCTCGATCAGGCGCCGTGGATCCACGGCGACCGATTGCTGTCAGCCTTCGAAATCGCTCACAGCGAAACGAGAGCCCACCTCCGCAGCCGAGTGGCCGCCGTCTCGATGATCGTGGCCGGCCGGGCCGCGAGCCAGGTCGACATCATCATCTGACCGCCGCCCCCTGACCGGGGCGATCATCTGAATAGCGGACTGGACATCGAGAACCGCTGATGTTGCCGGACGCGGGCCACACTGGCCCGGTGAATCCTGTGAGCACGGTGCTCTTCCTTCTCGGCTACGGCCTGGCCCTCCCGGTGATGGCTCGGGTTCGAGATGTGGTCGACCAGCAACACGGGCTCGCACTGGCGGGGCACCAAGTAGGAATGGCTCTGGTCGCCGCCGGTTGGCTGTTCCGAGGTGGAGCGCTGATGGCCGCCATCCACATCGCGTGGGCTGTGGGTCTGAAGGTGTGGTTTTCAGTTGCGGGCCGAAGAGGCAGCTGACGCTGCGCTGCCGGCGTGGTGACTCGATCGGGTGAGCGGACTGGCTTCGACGTGGGCAATACCCAGATCCTGCTCACCGATGCGCTTCAGCTCCTCGAACTCGTCGGGGGTCCACCACCGGTGAATCGGCAGGTGATGAGTTGTCGGCCGCAAGTACTGACCGATGGTGACGATGTCGACGCCGATGGCAGCCAGGTCACTCATCGTGCTCACGACCTCAGCGAACGTTTCGCCCATCCCGACGATCAGTCCCGATTTCGTCGTGAGGCCGGCTGCCTTCGCCCGGGCCAACACGGTCAGACTGCGGGCATAGGAGGCCGAGGGCCGAACCGCCCGTTGGAGGCGGGCAACCGTTTCGATGTTGTGATTCAAGACCGTCGGGTTGGCGTCGACGACGATCTGCAGTGAACGCTCCGACCCCTTGAGATCCGAGATCAACACTTCGACACCCGATTGCGGAGTACGGCGCTGAATGGCCCGAACGGTGTCGGCAACCAGTGAAGCGCCGCCATCATCGAGGTCGTCGCGGGCAACCATCGTGAGCACCACGAACGACAGCCCGAGTTCCTCGACGGCATCAGCGATTCTCTCGGGTTCGGCGAGGTCGGGGGGCTCGGGTTTCTGCGTGTCGATCAAACAGAACCCACACTTACGGGTGCAGCGATCACCCAACAGCATGAAGGTGGCCGTTCCCTCGTTCCAGCAATCGAAGATGTTCGGGCAGCCGGCTTCTTCACACACGGTGACGAGGTCGAGTTTTCGGCTCACACTCTTGAGACGAAGGTATTCCGGATCCGTGCGAAGTTTCACCCGCATCCAATCGGGTTTGCGCTCGCTCACGTCGAGGCCACCGCTGACCCCGGCTTGGTCGAGACGACGGCCCAGCTGAACCGGCACCCCGGGTTTGGGCTTGATGACTTCGCCTGGACCGGCACCCAAGGAGAACGCCGACAAGTCGGCGTCGCCATTTCGGAAGACCACGTCGGATCGATCGACCGGGCGACCCGCGGTGAGGAGACGCGCTGCGTTGTCGGCAACGACGTTGACCACCTCCTCCATCGATACGTCGATGCCCTCGGCCGCGAGCGACGTGACACCCTTGCCGACGAGTCCGCAGGGGATGATGTTGCCGAACCAATCGAGATCGACATCGACGTTGAGAGCAAACCCGTGCATTGACCGGCCACGGCTCAGACGCACACCGATCGCCGCGATCTTCCGAGCCCGTGGACCGTCGGCGTCGAGCCAGACACCGGGCTCACCATCGAGCCTGCCGGCAGCGAGACCGAAGACGGCCAAGCTCTCGATCAGCATCTGCTCGACCGAGAACACGTAGGCCTTCGTGTCGGCCATACCGCCACCCCGCTTGCCAGGGACGTCGAGCACTGGGTAGCCAACGAGTTGCCCCGGTCCGTGGAAGGTCACGTCGCCACCCCGGTTGACTCGGAACATCTCGGCCCCGACCGACGTCGGTTCGACCAGAAGGTGCTCGGGTTTGGTGCGGCGGCCCAGTGTGTAGGTGGGAGCGTGCTCGAGAAGCAGGAGGTGGTCGGTCGAACCCGTGAACAGCGCCTGCTGCAGGTCCCACGCCTCGTCGTACGCAACGCGACCCAACCACCTCACATGAAGTGGTCGGGTCGTACTCTCGTTCATCAGCTTCATCGGCACTCCCTCCAGGAGGGTGTGGAACCTTCGTCAGGCGAGCTCGGGAGTCCAGTCGCGGGTTTCGATGATCTCGCGCACGCGGGCGAGGAACGCGGCGGCATAGGCACCATCGATCGCTCGATGATCCCAAGCCATCGCCAGGACACCAACCGAGTGAATGACGATGCTCTCATTGCCGAAACGGTCTTCGACAACAACGGGCTTCCGCTTCACGGCATCCGTGGAAAGGATCGCCACCTGTGGCTGGTTGATGATCGGGAACTGCATCATCGTGCCGTAGCTACCCGCATTGGTGAGCGTGAACGTGCCCCCCGAGAGTTCGTCGGGAGACAGCTGCTTGGATCGCGCCCGCCGAGCAACATCGGAGATGTCTCGGGCAATCGCTCGCATGCGCTTGCCATCGGCATCTTTCACGACCGGAGCCAGCAGACCTTGGAAGTCGAGGTCGACGGCAACCGCAATGTTGACGTAGTTGTGAACCACGAGCTCACCGTCGCCGATCGACGCGTTGAGATGCGGGTATTCCCGCAAGGCATCGATCACCGCCCGGGTGATGAACGGCAGGTAGGTGAGGCTGAAGCCTTCAGCCTCTTTGAACGCCGCACCGTGCTGCTTGCGAACCTGGTCGACACCCTCGTAGTCGATCTCGATTGCGGTGAGCGTGTGGGGTGCCACGGCCTTCGACATGACCATGTGCTCGGCCGTGCGGAGGCGGATGTTCGACAATGGCACCACCGTGTCTCGATTGCCGGCTTGGACCACGGGGGCCGCCATCGTTCGCGCCGGCGATGGGGCCGGAGTTGACGCTGCGACCGGCGCCGGGGTGGGGGCCGGAGCGGGAGCGGGTAC
>JBBKXQ010000103.1:0-65270 GCA_037969565.1 Acidimicrobiales bacterium
AACACGATCCGACAACACCTTCGTGATCGCCGCCGTCAACGTCGTCTTCCCATGGTCAATATGACCCATCGTCCCAACATTCACATGCGGCTTATTACGCTCAAACTTTGACTTTGCCACGACGGGCTCCTTTGGTGCTTGATCACTTCATCAGGACAATGGGGTCTGCGGCAGCCAACTCGTCTCGACCATGTAGTTCGAGCGCTCCGACCACGGGTAGATCCACCGCCTGTGTTCGGCGGGGCGCGGATGGCGTGGATCCCGCGACCATCCGGCGGGTGCTCTACAGATTCGCTGCTCGGCAGATTCACTGCTCTACAGATCCGCTGCATCGCGGGGTACTGCATTGCGGGGTTGTAGCGACGGTCGGGCTCGAACCGACGACCTCTCGATTATGAGTCGAGCACTCTTACCAACTGAGCTACGTCGCCAGAAGCGAGGACCGAGGCCTGTGATCAGGGATCACCTGCCGCCGTACCTTGTTTCAGAGCCTCCTGACAGAATCGAACTGTCGACCTTTTCCTTACCATGGAAACGCTCTACCGACTGAGCTAAGGAGGCGAGGACCCCTGAGGCAGGGGCGTCGGAAAGTCTGCCACGGGGCGGCGCGGTCCCCAACCAGTCAGGAACAGATTCCTCGGGCCGGACCGATGACGACCAACCCAGAGCAACGACCGACGAGTTCGATTCCGGATCGGGAGCACTCGAATTTGTGTCGATTGCCCAAAAGGCTCAAGTGCGGCAGGCAAAGATGCCGAAGCGGAAGTGTGCGAATTGATCGGATCGAACTATCGACGGCCAACGATCGAGTGGAGCTCAACCTCCATCCCAGGATCACGGTGGTGAGCGGTCTGGGAAAGCTCGAACGGGAGGCGCTGGCATCGGAGGTTCTCGGGGCCATCGGGCCAGGCCGATCAGGCCTCTCGGTCGACCTCGTGGCTGACAACGGCCGCTGCCTCGAGGTGCACCGTCCATTGACAGGGCCGTGCAGCGTGCGAGATGCCGTGACTTGCGAGGACGTCACGAACGCATTCCTCTTCGGCGAAACGGTCGACGTGCTCGGAGCACTCGGCCTCTCGCGCGGACAGACCCGTTCGACGCTGCACTTCAGCGACAAGAACCTGAAGGCGGTCGACGATCTCGACGCCACCGTCGTCCGCCTGGGATCGATCGATCAGACCGAACTCTGGAGCGCAGCTATCAAGCTGGCGGAAGTGGAGGTCGAAATGGCCTCGGTGGTGGACGAAGCGATATTGGCTGACCCGCTCGAGGACTATGCCGAGGAGATCGAAGAAGCTCACGCCGGACGCGACATCGCGGCCGACCAACTCGAGAAGGCCCGGAGTCAGCTGCGGAGCGGCTCGCTCGCTCTCGCGTTCATCGGAGTCGCCGTCGGGCTCATCACCCACCCATTCCTGGCCGTCCCCTTCCTCAGCCTCGCGATCGGCGTTGGGGTGAGAGCGTGGCGACGAGGCCAGGACTACGAGACCGCCTCCGCGTTCGAGATCGAAGTGTTGAGCAAGGCGGGGGTCGCCAGCTACCTCAACTTCCAGCTCAAGAAGGTTGACGAGCTCACCTCGAACAACGCCGTGCGAAGCCGGTCTCTGGAGCTGGCCGAACTCCACCGGCAGGCGCGAACCACCTGGGAGTCGATCACAGGCAAAGGGATCAGCCTGGAGTGGGCCGCCGGACAGCGGGCCCAGATCACGGCGGCCGCATCCCGAATCGACGGCGGCAGCGGCTATCCGGCTGGTCATGCGATGGAATGTTTCGCCCGGGCCTTCGTGAATGCTCGAAGCTCTGTCGGCGAGAGCTTGCCGCTCGTCGTCGACGAGCCATTCACCACAGTTGGCGATCCGGAGCTTCTCGAGATCCTGTCCGCCATGGAGACCTACGCCGCCCACATGCAATACATCGTCATGTCCAACGACGACCGAGTGCTGCGGTGGATCCAGGCCCGAACCGAACAGGGGACGGCCTCACTGGTCCGTCTCGGCTCCGAATCCGGTCGAGAGCAGCGACCAACCACCACCCCCCTCGAAATCAAAACCTCCTCGCCATCGATCGCACGACCCACGAGCCCACTGATCGATGAGGCCGTACGAGTCGACGGGTTGGCGCTCCAGGCCACCGTTCCTGCTGTGGTTCATCAACTGAATTAGTTTGCGGGAGTGCAGCTCCGACTCGCCACCATTTCCGACGCCGAGGCGATCATGGAGATCTACAACCGCGAGGTTCTCGAGACCACGCACACGTTCGATCTCGTGCCTCGAACAATCGAGCAGCAAGTGACCTACATCCAGGATCGATCGGGTGGCCTCGCCGTGATCGTGGCCACAACTTCCCGAGCGCCGGACGAACAAGCGCCGGACGAACAAGCACTGGACAAGGGCGTGGTCGGGTTCGGGAGCCTGAGTTTCTACCGCGACCGACCTGGTTATCGAACCTCGGTCGAGAACTCGGTCTATGTGCATCACCAACACCGGGGCCGCGGCGCGGGCGACCTCTTGATCGGCGGACTCATCGACCGAGCGCGGGCTCACGGCTTCCACGCGATGTTCGCTCGCATCGCCGACGCACAAGAAACAAGCGTGCAGCTCCACACCAAACACGGGTTCCGCCTCGTCGGCATCGAGAAGGAAGTCGGCCGAAAGTTCGGCCAATTCCGCGACGTCGCCTTGATGCAATTGCTTTTGGACGGCCCCGCCGTCCGCTGAGTCGGCTCGCTTCGGCTGAAATCAGTCTCGGAAGTTCTGATACTGCAGCGGAAGGTCGAAGTCGTTTTCCTTCAACGCCGCGATCACCGCTTGCAGCTCGTCCCGTTTCTTCCCGTTGACTCGGACCTGGTCGCCCTGCGTCGAACTCTGGATGCCCTTGATCTTCAGGTCTTTGACGAAGACGTTGATCTTCTTGGCCATCTCGGAGCTGACCCCGGCTTTCAAGTCGGCCTCGAGCCGGGCTCGGCCACCAGCGGCATCTTCGATGTCACCGAACTCGATGGCCTTGAGTGAGACCTTTCGTTTCACCAGCTTTTCCTCGAGCACCTGCCGCAGCGCGAACATTCGATCCTGGCTGGCCGACTCGAGCGTGATCGACATCGCCTTGTCGTCGAGTTCGATCGAGGAATTGGTGTTCTTGAAATCGAACCGGTTGGTGATCTCCCGATCTGCTTGGTCCACGGCATTCCGGACCTCTTGCATATCGATTTCGGACACAACGTCGAACGAAGGCATGGTGAAAACGTAGCGGACCGCTAGCCTCTGTCGCTCCAAGGGTCGGTGCCCGAGTGGTCAATGGGAGCGGACTGTAAATCCGCCGGCTTTCGCCTACGTAGGTTCAAATCCTACTCGGCCCACGGAAAGTCCTTCGGTCCTGCGGGGCCCAGGGACGCGATGGGCCCGAGCATCCGCTCGGGTCTATTTGTTTGTTCTGCCCGGCGTGGCGACGGCGCGCCCCGAGGTGCCAGATGTTGGGGCAGCGCCATTGAGTTGGGTCGAACGCGGGCTAACGTCGGTGGGTCCTTTCTGGACCGCCGCAACGACCCGTTGTGGTGCCGGCTCCCTCGAACCGGTTCCCGTGGCGTCCCTCGCCCCGCAGCCCCCACCTCGGAGACAATCGAATGACTCACTCACCCCGCACCTGGGTTCGCCTCATGGCCGCCCTGTTGTCCTTCACACTGCTCGCCGCCGCCTGCGGTTCCGATGCCGCCGATGAAAGCGCCAACACCACCGCAGCGCCGTCCGCCGACGAAAGCACCGATACCACTGCAGCACCGTCCACCGACGAAAGCACCGACACCACCGCAGCACCGTCCACCGACGACAGCCCGGATACCGGGCTTCCCGATCTCGGCGGCCGCACCGTCACCGTTGGTGTCGAGAACGCCTACCTGCCGTTCAACTTCGTTGCCGTCGGTGAGAGCGAAGGGCAGGGCTGGGACTACGACGCCTGGAACGAAATCTGTCGCCTCCTCAACTGCACGGCCGAATTCGTGCCTGCCGGCTGGCCCGATGTGATCGACCAAGTTGCCCAGGGCGAACTCGACACAGCAGCCGACGGCATCAGCATCACCGACGAGCGCAAGGAAGTTGTTGCGTACTCCGATGCCTACATGACGGTGCAGCAGAAGTTCGTTGTCGGCAAGGACGACGACCGATACGCATCAGCTGACGACATCATCAATGGCGATGCGATCATCGCCACCCAGGTCGGCACCACCAACTTCGAACTCGCCGTCGAACTCCTCGGTGGCGACGAACGCATCCAGGCCTTCGACCAATTCGGTTTGGCCATCCAGGCGCTCATCGCCGGCGATGTCGACGCCGTGATCATCGATGATGCCGCCGGCCTCGGCTACATCGGCGAAAACAAGGACGCTGTCAAGACCATCGACGACGGACTCCAGAGCGATCCGCTCGGGTTCATCTTTCCCCTCGACACCGATCTCACCGATGCGGTCAACGCTGCCATCGCAGAGATGAAGGCCAGCGGCTTCCTGGACCAGATCGGCGAGAAGTTCTTCGGCGTCGGCTTCGAGATCACCTACGACGACATCGAAGGCTGATCAATCGCCTTCTGTTACGCGCACCAAATCGTCTGAACTAGAGTGCGCCGGGTCTTCGGGCCCGGCGCACTCGCGTTTGCATCAACCTCTCCCGTCTACGCCAATCCATGGAGTGTCAGTTGGCTGAATCAGTCGTGAATGTCGAGGGCCCAGCCCCGAACTCGGTGACCACATTCGACTTCAAAGACAGCCCGTGGTGGCTGTTGGTGGTACTCGGCATCGTCGGTGCGATGATCTTGGCCGTCATCTTCAGCGACAACTACCAGGAGGCGTTCTTCGAGATCATTCCCGGTCTCAAGCAGACGCTGCTCCTCACCGCTGGGTCATTCGTGGTTTCGATCGTGCTCGGGTTGGGGCTCGGGATCGCCCGGCAGAGCAAGAATCCCTTCATCAACACTCCGGCCCACGTCTACATCGAGTTCGTTCGGGGCGTCCCGATGCTCGTCTGGATCTTCGCCATCGCCCTGGTGCTGATACCCGAGACGGTCAATGGCCTCAACTCCCTTTTCGATCTGACCCTCGCGACCCGAGACATCCCCCAGATCTGGCGTGGTGGTATCGCGCTCTGCTTGTTCTACTCCGCCTTCATCGCCGAGGTGTTCCGAGCCGGGATCCAGTCGGTTCCGAGCGGACAGATCGAGGCCGGCAAAGCACTTGGCCTCAATGGCCGAACGATCATGCGGAAGATCACGCTTCCACAAGCCGTGCGCAACACGCTGCCTGCGCTCGGTAACGACTTGATCTCGCTGATGAAGGACACCTCGCTGGTGTCGGTCATCGCGGCGACAGAACTCACATACAAGGCCCGCATCTACCAAGGCAGTTCCTTCCGGGTTCGAGAAACCTTCTTCGTGTTGATGGTGATCTACGTGACGCTCACGCTCGTGTTGTCGCTTGCGCTGCGTTTCATCGAGGCCCGCCTCGCCATTCCCGATCGTTGACGCAACCCGGCTGCCCACCCATCGCACGGCACTCACGCCGGCAGGGGCGAGGCCTCGATGCACCCAGTTGCGTGGGTCTCCCGAGCCAGTGGCGCCACGTTGCTAGATTCAGGCGGCATGAAACTCGAGTCGATCAAGACCTGGGCCGTCGCTCCACCATCGGGGATCGGGGGCGCATTCTGGGTGTTCGTGAGGGTCACGACCGACTCTGGTGTCCAGGGCATCGGCGAGTGCTATGGCATCCCCTATTCGGCCAACATCGCCTGTGAGATGGTGGAGGACACCTTCGATCGGTTCATCGCCGGCGAGGACCCGCACAACATCGAGGCCATGTTTCGCCGCGTCTATTCCGCCGGATTCACGCAGCGTCCGGATCTGACCATGATGGGGGTTTTCAGCGGAATTGAGATCGCCGTGTGGGACATCCTCGGCAAACTCGCCGATCAGCCGGTCTACAACCTCCTTGGCGGGGCATTTCATGAACGGCTGCGCACCTACACCTACCTCTATCCTGCGAGTGTCCACGACCCGTCGCTGCCGTCTGCTGATGAGGCGGATCCCTACCACGACGGTGATGCTGCCGCCGAGCGAGCACTCGTCTACGTCGAGCAGGGCTTCACCGCCGTCAAACAGGACCCCACCGGGCCGTACAGCTTCCAGGGAGGCCGAGAACTCTCACTCCATGAGCTCCGCCGATCCGAGGAAAACGTTCGCAAGGTCCGCGAAGCCGTCGGCGACCGCTGCGACATCCTGTTCGGCACCCACGGCCAGATGACCACGTCGTCGGCCATACGCCTCGCTCGCCGAATCGAGAAGTACGACCCGCTCTGGTTCGAGGAGCCTTGTCCTCCCGACCAGGTGGCCGCCATCGGCAAGGTGGCTACGGCCACATCCATCCCCATCGCCACGGGCGAGCGACTCACCACCCGCACCGAGTTTCACGAGGCCTTGAAGGCCGGCGTCTCCATCGTCCAACCCGACATCGGACGATCGGGAGGTATCTGGGAAACAAAGAAGATCGCCGTGATGGCCGAACTCTTCAACGCCCAGATCGCGCCCCACATCTACTGCGGACCAGTCGCCCACGCCGCCGCCGCTCACGTCGGATTCAGCTCACCGAACTTCCTCATTCTCGAAACGATCCAAACGCCGTTCCACGATCAGGTCCTCGTCGAGCCACTGACGTGGGAATCCGGGTTCACCGTCGCGCCGAACACGCCCGGCCTCGGCATCGAACTCGACGAAGCGGTCCTCGACGCTCATCCCTACACCGACCGCGGCGGTCGACTTCACCTGGAGATGACGCAGATCCCACTCAGTTCAGACAACGAGAAATCCGTCTTCGAGTTGTGACTGGCCGGGACCACCGGATCATTGCCTCGCCGATCCGTGGTAGCCGGACGGGATGAAGATCGTGGGGATTCCGAGGCCCTCGAACATCTTCACGTTTCGGGGATCATCGTCGATGGCGAGTATCGGCTCGTAGTTTCGGGACCGGAGTTGCTCGACGGCGTGCTGTTTCATCAGGGTGGATCGTCGGTAGTCACCCGATGCTCTCATGATCAGGAGATCCCAGCGGATCCTGTTCGCCTGAATCCACTTCAACGTGATTCCGTCGATCCAGTCGGACCGAGCGGTGACGAGAGCAATGACATGATCGCCGGAGACCGTCTCCAAGAGCCGGGCCTGCTCGACCAGTAGCCCATCTCCGCCGGCGGCCAAGAAAAAGCTGTCCCAGTCCTGCCACCGGCTTTCGAGATAGTGCTGACGATGTCGGGCGTCGGCAAGTACACCATCGATGTCAATGACAAGGGTCGGTGCAGGCTCGGTCGGGTCAGACCGACGAATTCCGTCAGGCCAATACCACGGCGGTTCGTCGTCGTTGTGGTCGAAAGTCAGTGGCTCAGTCTTCGTCGTTGGATGCAGCGCGGTTGGCAATTTCGGCAAAGACGTCGGGGTCGGCGAGGGTCGTGGTGTCGCCGAGACCTCGCCCGTCGGCGACGTCTCGCAAGAGCCGCCGCATGATCTTTCCGGATCGGGTTTTCGGGAGGTCGGGAACGATGACCACCGTTTTCGGTCGGGCGATCTTGCCGAGCTTCACGCCGACGTGCTCTCGGATCTCGTTGCCGAGCTCCTCCGAAGCCTCATGGGTGCCACGGAGAATCACGTATCCGATGATGGCCTGACCGGTGAGCTCGTCGGCTCCCCCGACCACGGCCGCTTCGGCCACCGCAGGATGATCAACGAGCGCCGACTCGACTTCGGTCGTCGAAATCCGGTGACCCGACACGTTCATCACATCGTCGACTCGGCCCAACAGCCAGATGTAGCCGTCCTCGTCGAGCTTGGCCCCGTCGCCGGCGAAGTACTTGCCCTCGTAGGTGCTCCAGTAGGTGTCTTTGTATCGCTGCTCATCGCCCCAGATTCCCCGCAACATCGACGGCCAAGGGCGCGAGATCGTCAGGTAGCCGCCTCCCACCTCAACCGTCTTTCCGTTGTCGTCGACCAACTCGGCGAAAACCCCGGGGATGGGTCCGGTGGCCGATCCGGGTTTCGTGGTGGTGACCCCGGGCAACGGCGAGATCATGTGGCCGCCCGTTTCGGTCTGCCACCACGTGTCGACGATGGGGCGTTCACTGCCACCGATGTGCTCGTGGTACCACATCCATGCCTCGGGATTGATGGGTTCACCGACTGTTCCGAGCACCCGAAGTGACGACAGGTCATGCTTCTGCGGTTCCTCCACGCCCCACTTCATGAACATCCGGATCGCCGTTGGCGCCGTGTACAGCTGGGTGACGCCATAACGTTCGACGATGTCCCAGAGCCGATCTCGGCCTGGCGTGTCGGGTGTGCCTTCGTACATGACCGACGTACAGCCGTTGACCAGTGGGCCGTAGACGATGTAGCTGTGGCCTGTCACCCAGCCGATGTCGGCGGCGCACCAATAGATGTCGGTGTCGGGCTTCAGGTCGAAGACGTACTTGTGGGTGAAGGCCACCTGGGTGAGATATCCACCCGTGGTGTGCATGATCCCCTTCGGCTTTGCGGTGGTGCCAGAGGTGTAGAGAAGGTAGAGAAGCTGCTCGGCGTCCATCGGTTCGGCGGGGCAGTCGTCGGAGGCCTCGGCCATGAGGTCGTGCCACCAGTGATCGCGACCATCGACCATCTCCGGGTTGGTGTCGCAACGGTTGGCAACAATGACATTTTCGACGCTGGGGGCTCCGATTTCGAGCGCGGCATCGACGGTGGGCTTGAGGAGGGCCGCTGCTCCCCGTCGGTAACCGGCGTCGGCGGTGATGATCAGCTTCGCTTGGGCGTCGACACAGCGGTCAACGATCGCATCGGCAGAGAACCCACCGAAGATCACGGAGTGAGCGACGCCGATTCGGGTGCAGGCGAGCATCGCGATCGGGAGTTCGAGGATCATGGGCATGTAGATGGCGACCCGGTCGCCCTTCTCCAAACCAAGGCCCTTCATCACATTGGCGAACTTCTTCACTTCGGTGAGCAAGTCGGCGTAGGTGAGCGTGATCTTGTCGCCCGGCTCGCCCTCCCAGTGGAAGGCGACTTTGTCACCTCGACCGGCCTCGACGTGGCGATCGAGACAGTTGGCGCTCACATTGAGCTTGCCGTCGGCGAACCACTTGGCGAAGGGCAACTGCCAGTCGAGTACTTCGGTGAAGTCCTGATCCCAGGTGATCAACTCACGGGCTTGACGGGCCCAGAAGGCCTCGTAGTCAGCCTCGGCCTCGTCGTAGAGCGACCGGTCGTTGGTGTTGGCTCGAGCTCGAAACGCAGCCGACGGAGCGAAGGTTCGTGCTTCGTTCTCGTACACCTCGATGGCATCTGCTGGCATGGCGCGCTCCTCTTGCGGGACGTGGACCGCTCTAGTCAAGCCGCGTCGTCGTCAATGGTCCAGCGGCGACGGCAACGAGGCGGGCCACACCGTCCTTCTCCTCATGATCAATCACGTGGAGAGACGCGAACGCCCTTCGGAGTTCACCTTCGCCGGTTCGGAACGGCCCGGGAGCAGCCCCGACTTCGCTGAGGCAGATGACGACCAGCATCCCTCGTGGGGCCAGCCGATCGATCATCGATTGATCGAGGCGTGCATCTCGAAAGAGCTGGCAGAGGATCAGATCTACCGCCGGACCTTCGGGCAGACCACGATCGAGATCATGAACAGTGAAGTGAGCGTGCACGGCGGCGGCCCTCGCGCTGGCGGCGGCGAGACCGATGGCGACCGGGGACACATCAAAGCCCCAGACATCGAGACCTCGCGCTGCGAGCCAGAGCGACGAAGCGCCACGGCCACAAGCCACATCGAGCGCCAACCCCGACGTGGGAAGGAGATGGGCGATCGGGGCGAGATGGCGCGACGGCGCAATCTTGTTCTGCGGCTCGGCGACACCCGCTTCGTAGCGTTCGTTCCAATGATCCCGGTCGGAGTCGGCCATCAGGCAGAGTACTCACGACGACGGTCAAGATCGTTGAGGATCCGGCAGGTCGAGCAAGGTGGAAAAGGTCGGCCCCAACGTGCTCGAGTAGGCGTCCGTGATGTGGTGCTCGTCGTTCCAGACGTACTCTCCGTTGTCCTCGAAGAAGCAATCCTCGAACGGGCACAACAGGTCGACAGGGTCGATGAGCAACCCGCCGAACTCCTCGACGACCGCGGCCTGGACCCGGTCCAAGTCCTCCGTGCTGGCCTGCGCCTCGGCTCGGCTCAACACGCAGGAGCTGCGATCGTCTCGCTGCGATGCGCAGTCGAGCGGGGCGATGTCGTTCTTCGGTGTTGCGAGGATGACGACGAGTTCGGCCCCTCGAGCGCGAGTGATTCTCATGAACTCGTCGAGGTTCATCTCCCATTGCAGCAATTGATCCTCGGCAACATCGCCACTCGCATCGAGCAGGTCTTCGTACCCGGCCGAGTGGCTCAGGATGATCCGGTCTGGTTCGAGTTCGGCTACCGCCGAGCCGAGACCGACGCGCATGGCGGCGCACCACGGTGCCTCGGAGAGCGTCCCATTTCCGATGACGGTACAGCTCCCACCCATTGCTCGAACGACCTCACCCCCCGACGCAATGACCGCCGACGAGATCCCGGGGGCCCAGTTCGCCATGTGTGAATCACCGACGAGAAGCGTCCGCTCAGCGCCCGGCGCTCCGTCGCGGCACTGGCTCAACAGCTGTTCGACGTTCGACGTCGAACACTCCGCAGGAAGGTGGGGCCAATCCGTCCGGGCATCAGCCAAGGCCAACAGCGTCGGTTGTTCGAGCGTACGAGCAGCCTGCCAAGCGAAACCCGCCAGCAATACCCAGCTCGAAGCAAGCATGCCGACGACGACCACGGCACTCCGAGAGCGTGATGCACCGATCCACCGATTGCGTCGGACCGGCTCTTCGATCCAGCGGTAGGAGATCACGGCAGGAACGAGGCCGAACAGGGCAAGAGCCAGCGAGACGGACCAGCTGCGAGTCGTCTCGAATCGGAATGGCGCCCATCGTTCGAGAGCGGCTCGCCCCAACACGAGAGTCGGCCAATGCCAGAGGTACCACGAGTACGACCAGCGCCCGATCTGCTGGACCGGCTCGAGGCGAAGGAGGCGATCCATGGGGCCCGTGTCAGCGTGGGCCATGACCAGCAGAAGCGTCGCAAGGACCGGCAGCGTTGCGATCCAGCCCGGAAAGGCTCGGTCGGGAGAGATGATCGCCAGCGAGAGCAACAGAAGAATGAAGCCGCCGATGTGCAGGATCGTTCCGCGGCGAGGCGACATCGTGGCCCGTCGTACCTCTGGCCAGGTCAACGCCAACAGGGCGCCGGCCCCGAGTTCCCAGCTTCGCGAGAGTGAGTTGTAGTAGGTCATGGGGGACGGCATGCGAACGTCGGCGATGGCGTGGAGAAACGAAATCGCAACGAGGGCAGCGGTGATGGCGAGCACAACGCGTCGATGGCGGCGGATCCCGACAACCAGGGCGGGAACGGCGACGATGGCCGGCCAGACGACATAGAACTGTTCCTCCACCGAGAGCGACCACATGTGAAGGAAGGGACTCGCTTCGGCTGAGTCGCCGAAATAGCTTCCCCGCAGAGAACCGAACCGAATGTTCGCCCAATAGAACGACGAGGCCCACGCGTCGGTCACGCGGTCCTGCAGGGTGAATGGGACGAGTACGACGAACGATGCCGCAAGCGTCACCACGACCATTGCGGTCGCAGCAGGAAGTAGGCGCCTGGCCCGCCGCACCCAGAAACCAAGGAGGTCGACCGATCCCTGCTCTGCGACTTCGGCGAGCAGGCGCTGTGTGATCAGATACCCGGAGACGACGAAAAAGACGTCGACTCCGATGAAGCCGGCACCAAAGAAGGGAACGCCGGCGTGGAACGCCACCACGATGATGATCGCCACTGCCCGCAGGCCGTCGATGTCGTGGCGAAAGGCCACGGGCTGACGCGAAGAGTCCACCTGGTAGTCATCGGCACCGGCGACCGAGACCAAAGCAAGTGTCAGCCGAGCGCCGACCGGTGTGAAATGTCGGGCAACTACGGCAGGTCGTAGCGACGACGAAGCCCGTCGACGAGGATGTCGAGTCCGGTTTCGAACATCTCGGGACCAGTGATTTGCGACACCTCGGCCACGAACTCCATGAGCTCCGGGTCGGTGAGATCGTGGGTGACTGGACCGCCGTTGGTGCGGAGCTGCGCCATTGTGCCGAGTTCGCTGGCCGTGTGTCCCATCACGAAACTCACGGCGAAGTGAAGGGCGAAATGAGCAGAATCGATCGAGAGCCCGACGCGTCGGAATCGTTCGTGCGCCCAGTAGAGAACCGTGAAGGCCCGCTCGGAGCGGGCGGGCCGGGCCGAGAACAGTTCGAGCGCAGCCTCGTGGCTGATCAGGACTTCATGAAAGGCTCGGAGGCCGAGCCGAATAGCCGCTTCCCAGTCTTCATCCGCCACATCCGGCAATTGGATCTCGGCATACAGGAGGTCGAGAACGGCGTCGAGCAGGTCGGCCTTGTTCGTGACGTAGTGATAAAGCGACATGGCCTCGACGCCGAGTTCTGCTCCCAACTTGCGCATCGACAGTCCGGCCAGGCCGTGTGCGTCGATCAGTTCGAGCGCCTTGGCCGCGATTCGATCTCTACTGAGAGCTGGTCGCTCGACAACAGACATGCTGAGAGACTACTGGACCGATGATTCCGCTGGCCCTTGCCACTGCATGCACAACCAAGAGCCCAAACCATCCGGGTCGAGAAGCGCCTCGGCTTCACTGACCCGGCTCCGCATTCTCATCGCGAGGAGATCGGGTCGAGCGGCGTGTTCGATCCAGTGGGCCCGACCTTCGGCCACGAGTTCACCGATGCCGTGTTTCACCAGGAAGTCGGATTGCGAAATCACACTCGTTGGCGGCGGAAGCTGATCCACGGCGATGTCGGTGGTGATATCCCAGCTACCGGGGCGATCGTAGGGATCATCCCCCCGCTCATGGTTTCGGTAGGTTCGAAGCCAGCCCCCGCGATCGGCGAGTTCGCCCGTGGTGGCTGTTCCGTAATCGAAGGCCACCAACCGGCTCGGACGGCGCGCCAAAACGTTCTCGACGAGTTGCACCGCTTCGGTCAACAGCGGAGCCGGCTTGCCCGTTGGCACGTCGAGATCGGGATCGGTATCGAGCGGGATCCAACGTTCACCGTCGTCGGTCACCTCGACCTCTTCCCAGCCCGATTCGATCCGGCGAACGATTCTGAACGGCATGTTGTCGAGCAGTTCGTTGGCGATCACGATTCCGTTCTCCAGAACCGGAGGCAACGTGATGTTGTTGGCTCGATCGACACCGATCAGTTCCCAGGCCTTCGAACAACGGGGGGCAGCCAGTGTGAGCGATCGAAGCAGGGTGCCGGGGCCCGTACCGAGGTCGATGACCGGGAATGGATCGGGTCGACCGAGTTCGTCCCACCATTGGTCGAGCGCCCGGGCCAAGACGGCCCCGAAGAGTGGTCCGACTTCGGGACTCGTGATGAAGTCGCCCCGGCGCCCGGCGATTCCCCGGGCCGACGCGTAGAACCCGCCCTCGGGATCGTAGAGACAGCGCTCCATGTATTCGTCGAACCGCACGGGACGAGGCTAGAGCGGTCTGGGGGTCGCAGCGGTCTGCGTGTCACGCGATCCCGAGGGACGAGGGTCGCAGCTGTCTACGAAGCAGACCAAATGTGGTCGCAGCGGTCTGCGTGTCACGCGATCCCGAGGGACGAGGGTCGCGCCGCAAGCTCGACTCGGATGCGGGTCAGCGGTCTGCGAAGCAGACCAAATGTCACAACGCGAAGTCGGTGAGGTTTCCGACCTCTCCGAGCAGCACGGTGCCGACCAGGATCGTGAAGATCAGGCAGAGGGCGAGCGCCGCCTGCAATGTTGGTGGGATGACCACGGGGGTGTGGTCTTCGTCGGGTTCGGGCATGAACCACATCTGCTTGGCGATGGCCAGGTAATAGTAGGCGGCGATCACGGAGTTGACGGCGGCCACGACTGCGAGCGCGACACCCCACGTGTTGCCGCCGTTGGTGAGCACACGGAAGATTTCGAACTTCGCCCACCAACCGCCGACGGGCGGGATCCCGGCGAGCGAGAACAGGAAGGCCGTCATGATCGCTGTGAGCCCAGGGGCGTAGTGGAACAGTCCGCCATAGCTGCTGATCTCGCCGGAACGAGTCTTGCGGGCCACGCTCATCACGACGGCAAAGGCACCGAGGTTCATGGCGGCGTAGATCACGAGATAGGTGACGATCGCCGACGCAGCTTGGTCGGGCCGATCGGCGTAGACGGCGAGTGGGGCCAGCATGTAGCCGGCCTGGGCCACTCCGGAATACGCCAGCATCCGAACGATGTTGGTCTGGCGCATCGCGATCAGGTTTCCGACGGTCATGGTGACCGCACTGAGCACCCACATGAGCGGCTGCACAACATCGGCCTGGCCGGGGAAGGCGAAGATCACGACACTGATCAGGGCCACGAAACCGGCGGCTTTCGAGGCAACGGCCAAGAAAGCGGTGAGCGGCGTGGGGGCCCCTTCGTAGGTATCGGGAGCCCATGTGTGGAACGGAACGGCTGACACCTTGAACCCGAATCCGATGATGGTGAAGACCACCGCCAGGGTCACCAGCGGTGCGCTCTGGCCGGCCAACGCAACCCCGATGTCGTCGAGTCGTGTACTGCCGGTGACGCCGTAGAGGACGGACATCCCATAGAGCATGATGGCCGAAGCGAACACGCCCATCAGCATGTACTTCAGGCCGGCTTCGTTCGACTTCAGATCCCGCTTACGCCAAGCGGCCAACAGGTAGGCGGGTATCGAGACAAGCTCGATCGCCACGAAAATCGAGACCAGGTCGCGGGCCGAGGTCATCACCAACATGCCGACAACCGAGGCCGAGATCAGTTGGTAGAACTCGCTGTCGTAGTAGTCGCCCTCGAGCATGTAGTTGGTGGAGAGCAGCACGACGACGTAGCCGCTGAGGAGAAACAGCCCCTTCAGAACGAGTGCGTACTCGTCGACCACGTAGGCACCGTCGAACATCGAACGAGGAAGCTCGGAGCTGTCGTTCCAGAGCGTGACGACGGGAACGAGTGCGATCAGAAACGAAAAGCTGGTGAGCGTGGGGATCCACTTGCGAACCCGCTCGAGGCCGACAAGGTCGACGATGGTGATGATGGCGCCGGTGAGCAGCAGGAGGAGTTCGGGCGCGGCGGCGTGCCAGTCGATGAGCGGCCGATCGAACGGGGCCTGAACCACTTGGGTCTGGAGGGCAGCGAGCATCGTCTACTTTCCGAGTGCGGCGACGGTGTCGGAGATCGAGGAGATCGGGGCATCGAGCACATCGAAGATGATGGCGGGCACGAACCCGAGCACGACGATGAGGATGAGGAGCGGCACCCAGGCCACCCACTCGAAGATGCCAACGTCGTGGATGTTGGGGTCGTTTTCGAATTCTTCCGACGGTGTGCCGAAGGCCGTGCGCTGCAGCAGCCAGAGGAGGTAACCGGCGGCGAGCACGGTGCCGAGGGCGGCCACCACCATGTAGAACCGGAAGAGCCCCACATTCAGACCCGGAGCAGGTTGGTAAGCAGCGAGGATCGCGGGGAACTCACCCCAGAAGCCGGCCAACCCGGGAAGGCCGAGCGATGCCATGGTGGCGAAACCGAGGATCCAACCCATCTTCGGGGCCTGGAGAAGCAATCCACCGAGGCGCTTGATCTCGAGGGTGTGGTACCGCTCTTTGACCGATCCGGCGACGAAGAACAACATGCCGGTGATGAGGCCGTGAGCCACCATGCCGAACACGGCGGCCTGCAGACCGAACGTGGTGAGCGTGGCGATTCCCAGCATCACGTAGCCCATGTGAGCCACGGACGAGAAGGCGATCAGGCGCTTCATGTCGGTCTGGGCGAGACAGCCGAGGGCGCCGTAGATGATGCCGATGACGGCCAGGGCGCCGATGATCGGGGCCCAGTCGACTGCTGCTTCGGGAAGGATCGGAATGGCGATACGGATGAAGCCGTAGGTTCCGAGCTTGAGGAGCACCGCAGCCAGGATCACCGAGCCCTGGGTCGGTGCCTGCGTGTGAGCGTCGGGAAGCCAGGTGTGGAACGGGAACATCGGCACCTTGATACCGAAGCCCATGAACATGCCGCCGAAGATCAGCCACTGGGTCTGAGACGAGATGTCGCGGCTGGCAACCTCGGCCGCCAGCTGTTCCATGTCGAACGTGGACGAGCCGGTGACCCAGTAGAGGGCCAGAAAACTGACCAGCATCAACGCCGACCCGAACAGCGTGAAGAGGAAGAACTTGATCGCGGCGTACAGACGATCCGGGCCACCCCACACACCGATCATGAAATACATCGGGAGGAGCACGACCTCGAAGAAGACGAAGAAGAGGACGAGGTCTTTGGCAACGAACGTGCCGAGCATTCCGGTGTGGAGCACGAGAATGAGCATCAGGAAGGCTTTGGTGTTGCCCGGCTCGGGGATGTGGTCCCAGCTGTAGATGATCACCAGCGGTGTGACCAGCAACGTCAATGCGATCAGCGGAAGCGAGATGCCGTCGATCGCCACGTGGAAACGAGCATTGACGACATCGATCCAGCCCTGGTTGATGACGAACTGGGGCGTCTGGGATGCGTCGTAGTTGAAGTCGAGCAGCAGGGCGACCCCGACGGCTGCGGTGAGCAGCGACACGCCCAGCGCGATGCTCTTGTGGGCGCTCTCCAGCTTGCCGGGAACGAGCATCATCACGGCCACTCCCACGAGGGGGAGGAACACCATCAAGCTGATGCCGTTGTCGTTCAGGAAGTCAGTCACTCGAAAGTCGCTTTCTCACACGGCCGGTTTCTCATACGGCGAGGATGAACACCGCAGCCAACAGCGTGGCCGCACCGAACATCAGGGTTGCGTAATTACGGATCTTGCCGGATTGCATCTTGCGGAGGAATCCGCCCGAGCTGAGGGCAGACAGGCCCGATCCGTTGACCGAGCCATCAATGAGCCCTTGGTCGATGAACCGATAGAGGAACTGGCCGCCGAAGACGGCGCCCTTGCCTGTGTAGTTGATGACGTTGTCGATCACGTTCTGGTTGAACCAGTAGATCGCCCGGGCCAGAGGGCCCTTGGTACCCGCTGCGATCACGTCGGTGTAGAGGTGATCGAGGTAATACTTCTGCACCAACATCGTGTGGCCGGCCCGAGCAAACTTGTTGTGATCACGGAGGCCGCCCGTGACCTCGGTGGCCCGTGGGTTCTTGGCGAACAGGCGGCGGTAGTACTCATAGGTGAAGTAGATGGCCACGACACCGATGAGGGTGGCCAGGATCGCCATCGCCGGACTGGCCGAAGCGTGGCTGATCAGCGGGAAGACCTTGCCGCCACCGGGCTCGACCCAGTGTTCGAACTTCAGGCCGATGGTGTCGCCCACCCATTCGGTCGGCATGTTGATCAGACCGGCAACGACCGCGAGCCCGGCCAGCACCTGGAGCGGGATCATCATGCGGGGGCCTGGATCGTGGGGATGGTCGTGGCCCCGATATTCACCGAAGAAGACGAGCATGATCACGCGTGTCATGTAGGCGGCAGTGAGCGCCGCTCCGAGAAGTCCGAACACGAGAGGAATGGTGTAATCGCCGTTGCCGCCAGTGCCGGGGAAGGCGCCGGCTCCCACCAAGATCTCGTCCTTGCTCCAGAAACCGGCGAGGGGGAAGAGACCGATGAGTGCTCCGGTGGCGATCATGAAGGTGACGAACGTCTTGGGCATCAGCTTCCGCAGACCGCCCATCTCGGCCTTCATGTCGAAGCTGTGATGGCAGGCGTGGCTGAGGGCTCCGGCCCCGAGGAAAAGGCACGCTTTGAAGATGGCGTGGGTGAAGAGGTGGAACATGGCGGCAGTCCAGGCGCCCATACCGAGAGCCATCACCATGTAGCCGAGCTGGCTCACCGTCGAGTAGGCCAACACCTTCTTGATGTCGTTCTGCACGAAGGCCAGCAGACCTCCGCCGACAACCGTGATGCCACCGATGAGGGCCATGGCGTTGATGCTGCTGCCGGGAATCGACAGGCCGAACCAGAACACGGGGTAGAGGCGACCGATCAGGTAGATGCCGGCGACGACCATCGTGGCGGCGTGAATCAGCGCGCTGACGGGTGTTGGACCTGCCATGGCGTCGGGCAGCCAGGTGTGCAGAACGAACTGGCCCGATTTCGACATGACGGCGGCCATGAGCGACAAGCTGGCGACGGTGAGCGTGCCCTGACTGATGTCGCCGTTGACGGCTGCCTCGTTGATGGTTTGGATGTCGAACGTTCGACCGGCGGCGAAGAAGAGAATCGACATGCCGACCAACAGCCCGATATCGCCGACCCGGTTGGTGAGGAAGGCCTTCAACGCGGCGTCGGAATTGGCCTTCTCCTCCCACCAGTGACCGATGAGCGCGAACGAGCAGACGCCGACGAGTTCCCATCCGACGATCAGCTGCAGCGTGCTTGAACTGAGGACCATGAACAGCATGGCTGCGGTGAACAAGCTGAGGAAAGCGAAGTAGTGGGTGTAACGCCGATCACCGCTCACGTAGTCGGTGGAGAAAATGTGCACCAGCAACGAGATGAAGGTGACGACGATCAGCAGCAGAACCGACTGCCCATCGATGAGGGTTCCGATGCCCACCGCTTTGGGCGCGCTCAAGTCGTCGCAGTTGTTGTTCGGCGCCTCGCCGGTGTCGAACCAGCAGAGCGAGTTCACGACGGCGGCAGGTTTGCCTTCGACCTCTCCGCCTTCACCCGAAGCTTCAGTGGCGAACTCACCAGTACTGCTCGCCGCCAACTCGAGCCCAGAGGCCTCGGCGTGTTCGACTCCGCCCGACTCGATCTGGGAGATCCACGTGAATCCGGTGGCAAGCGCCAGGAAGAAGCAGATGCTGACCGCGGTGACGCCGATCCAATGGACCTGCCCGCCCAGACGCTTTCCGAAGAAGAGCGTGATCAGGAACGACCCGGCCATGATCGCAGGGATCAGGAAGGCGTAATCGAACAGCCAATGGCTGACCTCGAACGTCTCGACGGCTTCGGTGGCAAAGAGGAACATACGGAGCGTCAGCCTTGGAGGAGGTCGGCTTCGGATACGTCGATGCTCCGACGATTCCGGTAGATGAGCAGGACGATGGCGAGTCCGACGCCGACTTCAGCGGCGGCGACAGCGATGATGAACAGGGCGAAGACCTGACCGCTGATGTCGTCGTTGAACGCACCGAAGGCGACCATGTTGACGTTGACCGCGTTGAGGATCAGCTCGATCGACATGAGAACCAGCACGCCGTTCTTGCGGGTGAGAACCCCGTAGACGCCGATACAGAACAACAGCGCCGAGAACAGCAGGAATTGATTGAGAAACATGGGCGCCCCTAATCCCGACGGGCCACGACGACGGCCCCGATCAATGCGGCGAGAAGCAGCAGCGAGATGGCCTCGAACGGCACGATGTAGGTGCTGAAGATCGAGTCGGCGACCTGCTGGGTCCCTTGAACTTGACGATCGACGGGCAGCGTCTGGTCGTCGAATGCTTCGACCAATGAGTAGGCCATCACGGCGAAGAGCGACGTGGCCACGAGTGCACCGATCCACCGCTGCTCGTGGTCGAGATCGTCTTCAGCCCCGATTTTGGCTCGGGTGAGCATCACCCCGAACAGGAGCAACACCATGATGGCACCGACGTAGACCAGTACTTGGGTGGCGGCCGCGAACTCGGCGCCGAGGATCACGTAGATCGCTGCCACCGACGCAAGAACGACCAGCAGATAGAGCGCGGCGTGCACGACGTTGCTGGTGGTGACCATTCGCACGGCAGCGACGAGCGCGACGAGCGCGACCACATAGAAGAAACCGTTGATCACCCACTCTTCCGTGCTGGTGAGCGAAGTCGTTTCCTGGGCAAGGACGAGGATTCCGCTCAACGAGGGACCTTCTTCGCCTTGACGTCAGCACCTGGTTCGTAGGTCTCGAAATCCGGGACCGTCTCCATCCACTCACCCAGACGGGTCTTGTCGTGAAGGAGATCGGCGATCTTCGGCTCGGAGTATTCGTATTCCGGGCTCCAGAACAGCGCCTCGAAGGGACAGACCTCGACGCAGATTCCGCAGTACATGCAGAGCGAATAGTCGATGTCGAAGCGATCGAGCTTGTTGACCGAACGGGGTTTGCCGCCGGCCCGCCGAGGTGGGGCAAGCGTTTTGTGACCCTCGATGTAGATGCACCAATCGGGGCATTCGCGGGCACAGAGCATGCACGATGTGCAGTTCTCCTCGTGGAGGGCGATCACGCCGCGTGCCCGAGGAGCAGGGTCTTCCTTTTCGTGCGGATACTGAACCGTTTCCGCGCCGTTGACCACCGTCTTGGCCAGTTCTTTGAAGGTGAGGCCGAGGCCTTTCACCAATCCCGGTACCAGCCCCATCAGCCGCACACTCCCTGCTCGAATCGCCCGACAGTCTGGCTGCAAGCGCTGCTCTTCGCACCCGTTGAAATGATCATGAGCCCGTGAACGCCACTTTCAATACGCCGGTGACGGCGATGTTCACCAGTGCGATCGGGATCAGCACCTTCCAGGCGAACCTCTGGAGCTGATCCTCGCGGAATCTCGGGTAGGTGAAACGAACCCAGTAGATGACGAACGTGAGCATCAGCATCTTCACCGTCATCACGAGCGGGCCGATCACGTTGAACCAGGCCGAGTCGTACTCGAGGCCGATCAGGTCGGTGATGAAAGGCGGGATACTCCAGCCCCCGAGAAACAGGACCGAGGCCAGGAAGGCGAAGATTCCGGCGGTGGCGAATTCGCCGATGAAGAACATCAGGAAACGCATCCCCGAATATTCGGTCATGTAGCCGCTGACCAATTCGGATTCGGCGATGGGCATGTCGAACGGCACCTGCGTGAGTTCGGCCTGAACGGCGATCACGAAGATCATGAAACCGACGAACTGCGTGAGGATGAACGGCAGGCCGAGGCCTCCGAATCCGAAGATCTCGCCATTGATCTGGGCGTAGACGATCTGTTGGAGATTGAGTGTTCCGGCTTGGATGACGACCCCGACAACGGCGAGAACCATCGGGAGTTCGTAAGCGATGAGCTGACCAGCGGCCCGCAAACCACCGAGCAAGGAGTATTTCGAGGCGCTCGACCAGCCCGCCATGAGGATCCCGATGACCGAAATCGAGCTGACCGCCAGCGCGAAGAACACGCCTGTGTCGAGATCGGTGAAGAGCGCATTCGGTCCGAACGGCACCACGACCGCAAGCAAAAAGGTGCTGAGCAACACGACATAGGGCGCCATGGCGAAAATCGTGCGATCGGCCTTGGCCGGAAAGATGTCTTCCTTCTGGAGCGACTTACCGACCTCGGCCAGAAGCTGGAGCGACCCGTAGGGACCAGCCTCCATGGGGCCGAGCCGACTCTGCATGAACGAGACCATCTTGAACAGGTACAGATAGACGGTGACGCCGGCGGGTCCGAGGACCACCAAGAGCACCAACCCCATCTTCAGGAGGGTGCTCGACCACCAAGGAAAGTCGACGGCGAGGAGAGCAGCGGTCACGCGATCACCCCTGCAGTCGAAGCTGTGGATCGATGTTGTGAGCGCCAGCGAGCAACTCGGTTAGTGAGCGAAGCGAACGGCGTAGGAGAAACGAACGGCGTCACGAGACCACCTCCGCAGCCGGAGCTGTCGGTCGATGTGGTGAGCGCCAGCGAGCAACTCGGTTAGTGAGCGAAGCGAACGGCGGCGTCATCGGTCGATGTCTCCGAGGATGAAATAGAGCGACGCCAGGATCGTGATGACGTCGGGAACGTAGGTGCCCTTCAGCAACCAGGGCGAAATGCTCATGTTGTTGAAACTGGCGGAGCGAATCTTGACTCGGAACGGCTCGAGGCCGCCCTTGCTCACGACGTAATAACCCATCTCGCCCAGCGGGTTCTCGGTGGCCACGTAGGCCTCACCTTCGGGAACCTTGATGATGCGGGGCACCTTCGCCATGATGGGACCGGCGGGAATCGTGTCGAGCAACTGATCGACCATGCTGCAGCTCTCACGCACCTCTTGGAGGCGAACCCACGAGCGGGCGTAGGCGTCGCCGTCGGGATGAGTCCAGACTTTCCAGTCGATCTTGTCGTAGGCGAGGGCAGTGGGAGCATCTCGGCGCAGGTCCCAGTCGACACCCGAGCCCCGAATGTTCGCACCACTCAGCCCGTAGCTGAGACCGACATCGGCCGGAATGACGCCGATGCCCCGCGTGCGAGCTTCGAAGATCTCGTTGCCGAACAGCAGACCTTCGATGAGATCGCAAAAATCACGGATCTTGTCGATGCTCTGCTTCGTTTCGGCAATCCACCCCGATGGCAAGTCGTCCTTGACGCCGCCGATTCGATCGAAGTTCGGGTGGAACCGGCCGCCAGTGACGGACTCGATCTGGTTGAGGATGTGCTCGCGATCGCGGAAGGCATAGAAGACCGGCGTGACCGCACCGAGCTGCACACCGAGGTCGCCCAAGAACAGGGTGAGGTGACCGATCCGACCGAGCTCGAACAGGATCGTGCGAATGTGCTGGGCCCGAGCTGGTGCCTCGATACCCATCAACTGTTCAGCGGCGAGGATGAACGGCACTTCGTTGCAGAAGCTCCCGAGCCAGTCGATGCGGTTGACGAGTGTGGTGACCTGGGCGTAGGTACGAACCTCGGTGAGCTTCTCGTAACCCCGATGCATGTAGCCCATGATCGGTTCGGCCTCGATCACCTGCTCGCCGTCGAGGCGAGCCACGATGCGGAGCGTGCCGTGGGTCGCCGGATGCTGAGGACCGATATTGAGGGTCATGCCCTCGGCTTCGAGTTCGAGATTGACCCGAGCGTCGGCTGCTTGAGCCGCCACATAGGCCAATTGTCGGCGATCACTGATGGCGGTCATGAGGCATCTCCGCTGTCGCTTGGCGTCTCATCAGCGACGTCGCTGCTGACTGCGTCGGGCGCTGGGGATGAGGGATCTGAGGACGAGGGATCTGCGACGTCGTCGGGATTGGTGGCCGTCGGCTCGTCTTTGGCCGGCATCGGCTCGACGTCGACGATTCCGGGCCATGGCTTCACCAGCCGAGCCAGAAGCGGGAAGTCCTTGCGCATCGGGTGGCCTTCGAAGTCTCCGGGAAGGTAGATCTTCTGCAACCCTGGGTGACCGGCGAAGTTGATGCCGAACATCTCGAAGGCCTCACGCTCGTGCCAATTGGCGCCGGCGTAGACACCGGTCCAAGAGGGAACCGTCAGCGTGTCGTCGGGAACATCGGACTTGATGTGGACTCCGAGCCCGGTGGTGAGGTTGTAGACGCGAGACAGGATCTGGAAGCGAGTCTCGCCACCGGCGTAGCCTCGCACGATCTCGGTTGTGGCCGCCGATTCGGCCTCACCATTTGCCTCGATCTCGAGCGCCGAGTCGACGGCGGAGTCGAGGCTGCGACCGAACGGAGAAGGCAACCAATCGATCACGGAGATGAAGTCGAAGAACCGGAATCGTTGCCGCTCGCGGAGATATTCCGCCACGTCGGCCAGCGACTCGGGGGCAACGCGGATCCACAGATCGACGCCCGGGATGAGATGGTGTTCGATCAGTTGATCGCCGAGCTCGGCGACCAAGACCTCGAGGAGTGCCTCGCGGGCCTCGTCCGGAACGGTCTCTTCGGCTACTTCGGTGGTGTCAGTCATGCTGGGTGCTCACTCGAGCGACGCTCACGCGCCAATCTCGAGCGGATCTCCCTTCCACTTTTCGACCATGTCCTCGTGTTGGATGATCTCCTGCAGCAGCACGATTCCTTCTAGCAGCGCCTCGGGCCGAGGAGGACATCCGGGCACGTACACATCGACGGGGATGATCTGATCGATGCCCTTCGTGACGCTGTAGCTGTCCCAGTACGGACCGCCGCAGTTGGCGCACGAACCCATCGAAATGACGTACTTCGGCTCGGGCATCTGCTCGTAGAGCCGTCGAATCGCCGGTGCCATCTTGTCGGTGACGGTTCCCGACACCACAACGAGGTCGGCCTGGCGTGGACTGGCCGGGAGAGGAATGACGCCGAGACGCATCACGTCATAACGGGGCGACCCGAAAGCAGCACCCATCTCGATCGCACAGCAAGCGAGCCCCCACTGGTAGACCCAGAGAGAATATTTGCGGCTCGTGTTGAGCAACGTGGTGAGAGCTTTGGGCATCTTGCCCGAGTCAACGAGACCCATGGAGGAGTTACTCCGGAATGTTTGTGGATGGCGAACGTGATTGTGCGTTGGTGTTGCGGAAACGAGCGGGTGGATTTTGCGTCGCGGGCTCAAACCCAGCGCAAGACACCCTTCCGCCAGGCATAAGCCAGACCGAGGGCGAGAATGAAGATGAAGATCACCATCTCGACCAAGCCGAAGAACCCATAAGCCTCGAGACGAGTGGCCCAAGGAAAGATGAACACGGCTTCAACGTCGAACATGACGAACAACAAGGCAAAGATGTAATAGCGGATTTGGCTCTGTGACCAGCCCGATCCGACCGGATCAACACCACTCTCGTAGTTCTCGAGCTTCGCCGACGTTGGGCGGCTGGGGCGCAGGAAGCTGCCGGCACCGATCAACGTGCCAACGAGCACGATGGCCAGGCCGCCAAAAATAGCGACAATTGCGTAGTCACGAAGGAAGTCCGACACGGGGCGAGATGGTATCTGTCCAGCGAAGCTTCGACCAAGCTCTCCCGTATTTAGATGTTGACTCGCCCGCGGGCTGAGCAAGGGCGATGAGCGAGAACGTGGTCGGGGATCGGCTCACGATCGTCAAGCGACCGCCCTCGGCCTCGCTGATCGACCGTCGTCGTGCTGACCGTTTGCTCACATGGGTCGGCTGGTCAGGGCAGCGGCGACAGCGCCACCACCGCCAGGGGTGGGAGATCGAGCTCCACGGCCTGGCCTTGCCCGTGGCCCCCGGGGCCTGACGCCTCCACTGCGCTCAGCTCGAACGCTCCGGAGCCTCCGTAGACCGGGCGATCGCTGTTGAGTATGACCTCCCACGTTCCACTCGAGGGCACGCCGATGCGATAGCCAGGGCGAGGCACCGGCGTGAGATTGATCACGCAGAGCACTGGGCGATCGGTCTCGTCACCCTTCCGCATCCACGCCAACACCGAATTCTCGCCGTCGTCGAGCACGACCCATGCGAAGCCAGCCGGTTCCATCTCTCTGCGATGCATCGCAGGCTCCGCGGCATACATCAGGTTGAGGTCTCGCACCCATTCCTGGATCCCGGCGTGGGACGGAAGTTGGAGTTGATCCCAGGCCAGCGGGAGGTCGTGGTTCCACTCCGGTCCCTGTCCGAACTCTTGCCCCATGAACAAGAGTTTCTTGCCCGGATTGAGCCATTGATTGCCGTACAGAACTCGCAGATTGGCGAACTGCTGCCACTCGTCGCCGGGCATCTTGGCCAGGATCGAACCCTTGCCGTGTACGACCTCGTCGTGGCTCAGTGGAAGGACGTACTGCTCACTGAAGGCATAGATCGCCCGAAACGTGATTTCGCCATGGTGGTAGCGACGATGGATCGGATCGCGCTCGAGGTAAGCCAGCGTGTCGTGCATCCAGCCCATGTCCCACTTGTAGTGGAAGCCCAATCCACCCTCGTCGACGCGGCGGGTGACGCCGGGAAACGCGGTGGATTCCTCGGCGATGGTGATCGCGCCGGGATGTTCGGCCCCGATCGCCACGTTGAGATCCCGCAAAAACTGGATGGCCTCCAGGTTTTCGCGACCGCCGTACTTGTTCGGGATCCACTCCCCTTCCTCTCGCGAGTAGTCGCGGTAAAGCATCGAGGCCACGGCATCAACCCGGATTCCGTCGATGTGGTAGCGCTCGATCCAATGAAGTGCGCTGCTGATCAGGAACGACCGAACCTCGTGGCGGCCGTAGTTGAAGATGTAGCTGTTCCAGTCGGGGTGCCACCCTTCCTGGGGATCGCCGTGCTCGTAGAGGTGCGACCCGTCGAAATTGCCAAGGGCAAAGTCGTCGGATGGAAAGTGGGATGGCACCCAATCGAGAATCACCCCGACACCCAACTGGTGGAGACGATCGACGAAACCCATGAACTCGGTGGGTGTGCCGTACCGGGCCGTTGGCGCGAAAAACCCTGTGCTCTGATAACCCCACGAGCCGTAGAAGGGGTGCTCCATGATCGGCAGCAGTTCCACGTGGGTGAAGCCGCACTTAGCCATGTGTTCGGCGAGGGGCTCCGCGAGCTCGGTCCAGCCGAGGCTTCGATGGGCATCGGCGTGACGCCAGGAACCCACGTGCATCTCGTAGATCGAGATCGGTTTGTCGTGCCCTTGGATCGCCCCTCGCTCGGCCATCCACGATTCGTCGTTCCATTCGTGGTCGAGATCGGTGATCACCGAGGCCGTGCCGGGCGCCAACTCGGCAGCAAACGCGAGCGGATCGGCGCGCTCGACTTCATGCCCGGCTTCGGTTCTGATTCGGAACTTGTATCGATCGCCGATCGCAGCGTCGGGAACGACGCCGGCCCAGATGCCGGAATGACCCTGGGGATGCAAGCGGTATGAATCGTCTTGATTCCAACCGGAGAAATCACCGACCACCCAGACATCCCTGGCTGCTGGAGCCCACACGGCAAATCGGCGACCAGGGGCTGACCACTCGGCGATCGGTTGAGCTCCGAGCACGTCGAAGAGTCGCCGGTGACCACCTTCGTTGAAAAGCCAACGGTCTCCCTCGAGGATCAACTCGCCGTCGTCGCTCTGTCCGGCGGTGGTCATGAGTCGGTCGGCTGGCTGATGTCGAGCCCGAAGATCTCGGTGAAACGGCGTCGATATTCGACGTTGGATTCGATCCCGCCGAGCTCCACCCAGTCTTCGTCGGAGACGACACCGCGTTTGGCGGCGGTGAGTTCTTTGCCTCCCCAGCCACAAGACCAGCGAAGCTTCGGGTCACTGGTGGTGACCGCTTCGTAGATCGTGTCGGCAACCTCGGAGGGTTGACCCGGAGTCTGGAGGCCGTTTGCGTAGAAGTCGAAGAGTCGGGCGTAGTGGTTGCCGTAGGCGCCGGTCTCGTTCGGGGCGTCGACATTCTTCGCCATGATCGCGGTTTTGACGATGCCCGGTTCGATGATCGCCACTCTGATCCCGAACGGAGCGAGTTCGTGAGCCAGTTCTTCGCTCATGCCCTCGGCGGCCCACTTCGACGCAACATAGGGAGCTTGACCAATTGCCGCGAACCGACCGATCACCGATGTGACGTTGACGATCGTGCCACTCCCCCGCTGACGCATCGACGGCAGAACGGCCTGGATGCAGCGCACGCAGCCATGGAGGTTGACATCCATCACCTCGGCGAACCGGGCGATGGAACATTCCTCGACGGTGGCGTTACCGCCGACACCGGCGTTGTTCACGAGCACATCGATGTGGCCGGCTTCGGCGAGGATCTGACGCATCGCAGCGTTCACCGAGTCGGTGTCGGTCACGTCGCAGACGACGGGATGCACGGTCACACCAGCGGCCTCGGCCAGCGTCGCGAGTTTCTCGCCCTTGTCGAGCGACCGCATCGTTCCGTAGACGGTCCACCCTCGGGCCGCGAGATCGATGGCCGCAGCCCGTCCGATTCCAGAGTTACTTCCCGTGACTACGGCAACCGTCTTCGTCATTGCCTGACCTTAGGCCGCACCTTCCTACTTTTTCTCGAGACGAGGAACAATCTCCGAAGCGGCAAACTTCAGCTGCTGTGCGGCATCGTCGCCGTAGGGCACGAGGATCACCGAGTCGGCGCCGGCGTCAATCAACTGCTGCAACCCGTCGGCAACGACGGCGGGATCCGGATCGACGGCGCCCCATCCGTCGCTGTCCACGTCGGCCGGAGGAGGGCCGAGTTCGTCCAGGTCGCCGCAATAGAAGCCGGCGAACACGGTCAACCGGTGATGGTCGGTTCGGCCCGCATCGGATCGGCCGTCGTTGATGAATCCGAGGGCGGCTCGTATGTCGTCCGGACCACGGCCTTCAGGCAGGATCGTTCCGTCGGCAACAGCGCCTGACAACCGCAGCGACTTGGGCCCAGCGACGCCCGCCGACACCGGCGGTATCTGTAGCGGCGGCCAATGAAGCGCCACCTTGTCGAGCGCGACGTAATCGCCATGAACCGTGACCGTGGCGCCTGCGAGGAGTTGGCGGATGGCACCGATCGTCTCTGACAGGAGCGTCAGGGGCGAGTCGACGCGTTCGCCGATCTCCGCCATCCAATGCTGCAGCCCGTGGCCCACGCCGGCGGCGATCCGACCCGGATAGAGCTCGGCGAGTGTGGCCCACTCCATGGCGAGCGCAGCGGCATTCCGAAATGGGGCGGGGGCGATGCCATGACCAACGATGACGTGGTCCGTTGCCTCGAGGACAGCCCCCATCTGGCTGATGCCGCCGGCCCATCGAAGATCTTCGACTACCCACAGTTCATCGAATCCCTGCTCGATGATCTGGGCGTGAGCCGCTACTGCTCCGGGCGGGACGTCTCTCCGAATCATTGCTCCGATACGCGTCATCGACACAGTATGGATCGTCGACTGGGGGTCCGCAGGCGCTCCGAATCCGAACCCACCGCTGGACCGAGCAACCGGAGGCAGATCTCGTCGTCGTCGGCTTTCCGTCCGGGCCGAGCCAGACTGGTCCGATGCGGATTGGTCCGATCGAGTTGAGCTCGCCCGTGGTGTTGGCCCCCATGGCCGGCGTCACCAATGCTCCCTTCCGTCGGCTCTGCCGGCGATTTGGCGGCGGTCTGTACGTCAGCGAGATGATCTCCGCTCGGGCTCTGGTCGAGGGTTCCGACAAAACAGAGCGGCTGGCCAGCTTCGATGCCGATGAGTCACCACGCTCCCTACAACTCGCTGGTGTCGACCCGTTCTACATGGGCGAGGCCGTCCGCTACCTCGTCGGTGAAGGTCGAGTCGACCACATCGACATCAACTTCGGATGTCCTGTTCGCAAGGTGACCAAGAATGGCGGGGGCGGCGCCCTCCCCTACAAGCGCAAGCTCTTTGCCGCCGTCGTCGAGGCCGCCGTTGCAGCGGCAACGCCGGCCGGGGTGCCGGTCACGATCAAAATGCGAGTAGGCATCGACGACGACCACATCACCTATCTCGACGCTGGTCGAATTGGCGCCGATCTCGGAGTAGCCGCCGTGGCTCTTCATGGCCGAACCGTTTCCCAGCTCTACTCCGGCCACGCCGACTGGGACACGATCGCCAACCTGAAAGCCGTGATCGACGACACCGGCACCGGAATCCCGACCTTGGGCAATGGCGATATCTGGGACGCACAAGACGCCGTTCGAATGATGGCCGAAACCGGCTGCGACGGCGTGGTGATCGGTCGCGGTTGTCTCGGTCGACCATGGCTATTCGGTCAGCTCGAAGCCGCGTTGCGGGGAGAGGCCCCGCCGGCTCACCCAACGACGCACGAGGTGATTCCGGTCATGCGAGAGCATGCCGGTCTTCTCGTTGCATGGATCGGCGACGAAGGGCGCGGTTGCCGCGAGTTCCGCAAGCACACCGCCTGGTACCTGAAGGGTTATCCCGTCGGTGGCGAGTTGCGGGGCAAGCTCGGCAACTTCAGCACTCTCGAGGAACTCGACCGACTCCTCAGCACGATCGAGGATCATGCACTACCAGAGGCCAACTGGCGTGTCGCCCGGGGTCACACCCGCGGCCCACAAAACGTCGCCTTACCCGACGGGTGGCTCGACGATCCGCACGACGGCGCGTTGGCAAATCCCGAGGGCGACTCCGCCGCCTCAGGAGGCTGAGCGGTCGTCGTTCTTCGCCTGAGGGGCGGAGGGCTCAGGGGTTCGCTGGCTCCGTTGGTCGACGTGTACCCACTCGGCGCTGTGCGAAGGTCTTCGACCAATCCTGTGCTTTGCGTCGATCAGCGGCCATCCGCCGATTGATTCCGAATTCGGTGGGGTCGTCCAGCCATTCGCTGAGCGCATCGAGGCCGTACCAGACCCCATCGAGATCGCCGTTGGCCACTGCGGCCGAGACGTTCGGCCGTTGGGCCAGTTCGAACAGGTCGCCGTTGCTCGTGATGATCACCCGAGCGAGCGGCAGATCGGCAGCCAGGCCGGCAAGGACATCGCGTCCGCGCGTTCCCGGTGACTCGTCAACGAGGATCAGCGCGTGGGCTTCGCAGTGTTTCGCGACATCGACGGCTTGCACTGCGTTGGTCACGGCGGCCAGGGCGTCGAACGAGGGGTGATTGGCGACGACTTCCTGCAGTCGGCCCCGCAGGAACGGATCGTTGGCCCCGATGACGATGGAATATGGGGCTGACACTTCGTCCATTCGCTGCTCCCTGAGAAGGTCCGCCGCCTCGTTCCCTCCAGCACGAGTCGGCGTGCGAAGAGTGTGGTCCACCGGCGTTGCCTGGAACATGGGCCATCAAGCCCGACTCGAGTGGGTATTCGGCCTCAGTGAGCGCAACCGCGAGGTGCCGTGCCGCTCTCGGGAACTATGGCCGTCAAGGCCGCAGCAGTGTGAGGGTGGCCGCGGCATTGTCGAGGAAACCTCCACCCAGATCGGGGAAGATCCCGAACACGACCGTGACGACCACGCTGATCACGAGAACGGTGAGCGCCGCCGGAGGAATGTCGATCGGCCCGTAAGCCGGACCCGAATCAGCGTCGGAGTCAGTGTCGGCCGGCTCGGAGAAGACCATTGCGACGACGACGCGGAGGTAGAGGTATGCACCGACCACACTGGCAAGCATCGCAACCGCAGCCAGCCAGTAGTCGTCATCGGAAGCGGCCGCAGCAATGATTCTGAACTTGGCGAAGAAGCCCGAAGTGAAGGGCACACCGGCCTGCGCAAACAGCAGCACGGCGAACAGGCCGGCCAGAAGGGGTTCGGATTTGGCCAGGCCCCGGTAGGAGTCGACGTCGTGCGAACCATCGCCGACTCTTCCCATCACCGTGATCACGGCGAAGGTGCCGATGATCATGGCGGCGTACGTGAACAGGTAGAAGAGGATGGACTTGCTGCCGAGAATGTCGGTGCCCTCATCGAGGGCGGCACTGTGCAATCCGACGAGCATGAACCCGGCGTGGGTGATCGACGAATAGGCCATCATTCGCTTGATCTCGCTCTGAACGACGGCGAGGAAAGAGCCGACGACGAGCGACATCACCGCAAGCGCCGCCACGATCGGCAGCCATTCGTTGCTCAGGTCGCCGAACGCATACAGGAAGACACGAAGGAACCCGCCGAAGGCTGCGACCTTGACGGCCGACGCCATGAACGCGACGACCGGCGAAGGAGCGCCTTGGTAGACATCTGGCGTCCAGACGTGGAAGGGCACAGCCGAGACCTTGAAGGCGAACCCGACGAGAAGAAACCCGATACCGACCAGGAGCAATGAAGAACTCTCGGCCGGTACTTGGCCGTTGACACCGGGCTGGAAGAGGGAGCGATTGATGCCATTCAGGGTGGTCGAGCCTGTGGCTCCGTAGACCAGTGCGATCCCGTAGAGGAAGATCGCCGACGACAACGCGCCCAGAACGAAGTACTTGAAACCGGCCTCCTGCGATTGGCTACGACGGAGATGCAACGCGGCGAGTACATAAACGGCAATCGAGAGAATCTCGAGGCCGACGAACGAAACGATCAGGTCCTCGGCCGAGGCCAAGAGCACGCCGCCGGACGCCGACAGCAGGATCAGGGCATACCATTCCGGCCCTTCGAGGCCCTCCCGACGTAAGTAGTCGTCGAGAAGGAAGGCCACGAGAACCACCGAACAACAGATGATGCCGGTGATGAAGATCGTGAAGTTGTCGACGACGATGGCGTTCGAGAGAACGTAGAACTCCCGTCGCCCGCCGATCGCCCCCTGTTCATTGACCCGGTCGGCGATCCATGGAAGGAACCCGGCGGCGATGATCGCTGACACGGCGGTGAAGGTGGCGGAGAACGCACCCGTCCGGGTACGCGGTATCAGCGATGTGATGGTGATGAGCAGCACACCGGCGAGGGAGAGAATCACGAAAGGCCAAATCAACGACCACTCGATGTCGGGAGTTTGCACCTGTGCGAACTGGAGGGTCATTCGTCTGCTCCCTCGTTGCTCAGCACTGCATCTTCGCCGTTGCCCTCTTCGCCGTGCTCGAGGGCTTCGGTGAGTTGCTCGACCCCGGCGGGTTCGGCTGGAGCCTCCGGCTCACTCTCTACGACGCTCATGTGGACGAGGAGTTGGTCAACGGCCGGTTCGATCCGTTCGAGCACGGGCTTGGGATACACACCGAGGAACACGATCAACCCGAGCAATGGAAGAATCGAGAGCATCTCGGAAACTCGAAGATCGGCCATCTTGGCATTCTCACCTTCGGCCTTTCCGTGGAAGACACGCTGGTAGGCCCAGAGAAGGTAGAGCGCAGCGAGGATCACCCCCGTGACGGCGACGACGGTCCACCAGCGAGCCGACTGGAACGCCCCGAGCAGAATCAGAAACTCTCCGGCGAATCCGTTCAGGCCAGGGAGCCCGATACTCGAGAGCATCACGAGCGTGAACACGCCGGCCATGATCGGCGCCGAACTCTGCAAGCCGCTTAGCTCGGAGATCTCACGGGTGTGCCGACGGTCGTAGATCCACCCGACGAGGATGAAGAGGGCACCGGTGGAAATTCCGTGGTTGACCATCTGCAAGACCGCGCCCTCGAGACCCTGCGGATTCAACGCAAAGATGCCGAGAACGATGAATCCCATGTGGGCCACCGAGGAGTAGGCGACTACTCGCTTGAGGTCCTTCTGCATGGTTGCCACGACGGCGCCGTAGACGATGCCGATCACCCCGAGCGTGAGGAAGACCCACGCCAGATCTTGGGCGGCCTGAGGGAAGAGGTAGAGCCCGAATCGGATGTATCCGTAGCTACCGAGTTTGAGCAGGACCCCGGCCAGGATCACCGACCCGGCGGTTGGTGCTTCGGTGTGCGCATCGGGAAGCCACGTGTGGAGGGGAAAGAGCGGGACCTTCACGGCGAACCCCAGAGCGAAGCTGAGGAAGATGAGCGTTTGTGCCGTGCTGCCGATCGCAGGTGTGCCGTCGGGGAAGGTTGCTCCGGCCAGGCGGGTGACATCGAAGGTCAGTTCGCCGAGAGCATCGCGAGAGAGGAAGGCCGTTGACACGAGACCGACGAGCATGAGGGCCGAGCCCGCCATGGTGAAGATGAAGAACTTCATGGCGGCGTAGACGCGGCGGCCGTGACCCCAGCCCCCGATCAGGAAATACATCGGCACGAGCACGATCTCGAAGAACAGGAAGAACAGCAGCAGATCGAGGGCCATGAACACGCCCATCGAGCCCGCCATCAAGACCGTGAGCCAGAAGTAATAGGGCTTCTTGTCGTGATCCGGTTCGGACGTGAGGATCGCGATCGGAAAGAGCAGCCCGGTGAGAACGACGAGGAACAACGAGATTCCGTCGACGGCCAGGAACCACTGCAGGCCCAGGTCTTTGACCCATGTCTCCTGTACGACGAATTGGAATCCGCCGTCGGCCTTGTCGAACGACCAGAGGAGGTAGGCCGCCATGGCGCCGGTGATGGTGGTTCCTGCCAACGCAACCAGCTTGAGGTATTCAGCCCTGGACGACGGGAGGATCAGGATGAGCACCGCCGTCAAGAGCGGTACGAAGATGAGCGACGGCAGCAACGGCCACGCGATGGTTTCGGCGGCCAGCATCACAGGACGAGACTCCGTAGAAGAAGGGCAGCGACCCCGGCCGTGCTGAGCACGATGATGACGCCGTAAGAACGAACGAATCCGGGCTGGATCAAACGGATCTTGCCGGCGACGGATTGGATGGCCACGGGCATTCCGTTGACCGCCCCATCGACGAACGTGCGGTCGAACCAAGCGGCGAGATCGAACCCTCGGGTGCCGGGGCCACCGGCAAAGTCGGTGATCTTCTTGTCGTAGGTGATGGCCAGTCCGAGTGCAGGTTGTTCGATCGAGGCCGGGTCTCGCTTGCCCCGGAGATAGACCGCGAACGCGGCGGCGACGGCGACGAGAGCGACGGCGATCGCAATGAAAGCCAGCAGCCACTTCACGCCGGTGGCGGTCTCGAGGTGGTGCTCATTGCCGAACAACGATGGTTCGAGCCACTTCTCGAGGAAGTGGAGATCGGAGGAGAACGGAAGATTCAACGCTCCTCCAACGGCAGCCAGACCGGCAAGAGCAACGAGCGGGACGGTCATCGTCCAGGGCGACTCGTGCGGATGGTATTCCTGTCGCTTGCGATAGCTGTCGGGCAGGGCGTCGGCAAAGGTCGAGACATCGGGAGCCGGAGTGAGAGCGGTGACGTGCTCGGCGACTACGGGCGCATCGCGACGTTCGACGTCGATGGCCTGACGGGCCAGGGCGGCCTCGCTCACCGCGGCTTCAGCGGTTGCCACGCTCGCTTCGGCCTCGATGACCTTGGCCTGCGCCTTGGCCAGGGCTTCCTCGGACTTGGGCACCGCCTTGACGGCTTTGTCGAAGGCCTTCACCAACTTGTCGTGGCCATCGGCGTCGGGGTTCGACGCGTCGACGGCGGCGGTGGCCTCGGCGAGGGCGGCCTGGGCACTGATGATCGCTTCCTCCCGCTTGGGAAGGTCGGCCTTGGATTTTTCGACGGCCTCGATGGCGGCGGCCACTGCCGCTTTCGCCCCTTCGATGATCTCGTTGGCGGCGCTCAAACGTCCGCTGAAGGCAGCGTCGATTTCGTCGGCGTGGGCATCCTGGAAACGTGACCGGCCGAAGAAGGTGAGAATCACCTGGCGGGTCATGTAGAAGGCGGTGAGCAGAGCCGTGACCAGCCCGATGAACCACAGAATCGGATTCACATCGAACGCGAACAGCAGGATCTCGTCCTTGCTCCAGAAGCCGCTGAAGGGCGGTACACCGGCGATCGCGAGCCAGCCGACGATGAAGGTTCCGGCAGTGATCGGCATGAGCTTGGCCAGGCCGCCCATGCGCCGCATGTCTTGCTCGTCGTCGGATCCGTGGATCACCGAGCCTGCGCCCAGGAACATGAGCGCCTTGAAGAAGGCGTGGGTGATCATGTGGAACATGGCGGGCACATAGGCGCCGACACCGATGGCGAGGAACAGATAACCGAGCTGGCTGACGGTGGAATAGGCCAGGACCTTCTTGATGTCGTTCTGCACCACCGCAGCGAGCGCCGCCACCAGAGCGGTGATGGCGCCGATCCAAGCGATGAGCGTGATCGACCAGGGGCTGGCCGAGGCAAGCACGGGGTTCAGACGAGTGAGCAGGTAGACGCCGGAGGTGACCATGGTTGCGGCGTGGATGAGTGCGGACACCGGCGTGGGGCCGGCCATGGCGTCGGGCAACCAGACGAAGAGCGGGATCTGCGCCGATTTGCCGGTGGCCCCGAGCAGGAACAAGAGGGTGATCGCCGTTGCGGTGCCGGTGGCGAGCCCGGGGGCCTCCGTGATGATGTCGGCGTAGCGAATCGATCCGATGGCGTTGAACACCAGGAACATGCCGAGCATGAAACCGAAGTCGCCGATGCGGTTGGTGACGAACGCCTTCTTTCCGGCTGAGGCGTTCGCCTCATCGGTGAACCAGAACGAGATGAGGAGGTACGAGCAGGCCCCGACCCCTTCCCATCCGAGGAACGTGAGGAGCAGGTTGTCGCCGAGGACGAGGAGCAGCATCGACGCCGCGAAGAGGTTGAGATAGATGAAGAATTTGGAGAAGTTCGGGTCGCCGTGCATGTAACCCACCGAGTAGAGGTGGATGAGGGTTCCGACGCCCGTGATGAACAAACACATCGCGATCGACAGCGGATCGACGAAGAACCCGATGTCGACACTGAAGGAGCCGGCCGGCACCCAGGTGAAGATCTTCTGGAGGAAGAAGCGCTCGGCCTCCTCTTCGGCGAGCAACCCGCCGAACACCACGAGGGTGGCAAGAAAGCTCGCCGCCATCATCGCGGTGGCGAGCCAACCGGCGGCCGGTTCGCCGAGTCGACGACCAGCGAGTACGAGGAGGATGAATCCTGCGAGTGGCAGGGCGGGAATGAGCCAAACAGCTTCGAGCACGTCTAGCCCCTCAATTCCGCAAAGTCGTCCGCAGTGGCTGCGGGCCGGCGGCGCAGCAATGCCACCACGATCGACAGTCCGACCACCACTTCGGCGGCGGCCACGACAAGAACGAAGAACACGGCGGTCTGACCGGCCAAGTCACCGAGCGCGGTGGAAAAGGCCACGAAACTGAGATTCACGGCGTTGAGCATCAGCTCGACCGACATGAACATGACCAGCGGATTTCTTCTGGTGAGCAGTCCGAAGGCACCAATCGAAAAGAGCATTGCGCTCAACACGAGGTACCAGGTTTCTGTTACTTCCATGGGGCCTCACTCGACAGGGACGGCGCGGGCAGGACTCGGACGCGGCCACACGACTGCAGCACGAGCGTTGTCGATGACAACCTCGGTGGGAATGACGTCGTGGAGATGAAAGCGGTTGGCACGGCCAATGGTTCCTGCGGGCAGTAGGCGGGTGGGACTAGAGCGATCGTTCAGCGAATCGAGGAGCCGGGATCATCGACCGCCAAGTCCTCGCCGCCCCGGTTACGTACGAGCACCACCGCACCAACAGTGGCGATCGTGAGCAACAAGGCGGTGGCTTCGAACGCCAGGATGTTACGTGTGAAGAGGTCACGGGCCAACTGTTCGACGTCGGGTGTGTCGTCCATCGGAGTGACCGAGGCGGGTTGTCCGGTGAGGGCCACATTGCCCCGATCGTCGCCTGGCCCGGAGAGGAAAAGCCCGCCGAGTGCGAGAAGGAAGATGAGCCCGGCCCCGGCGGCCGCAAGTGCCCGTTGTCCGACCAATGGCTCGATCTGGGTGTTTTCGACCTCGTCAACGCCGAGCAGCATGATCACGAACAGGAACAAAACCACGATCGCACCGGCGTAGACGACCACCTGGACGAGAGCGAGGAAGTGGGCTTCCTGCAGAATGAAGAGCAGGGCGACACCGAAGAACGAGGCGATCAGCGACAGTGCGGTGTGCACGGGATTGCCGAAGCTGATGACACCGAGTGCACCGCCGAGCACGATCGCGGCAGCGATCACGAACACAACCACGTCGATCATCAGTGATGACCTCCGTGGGCTGCGTCGTCAGCGTCTGCAGCGGGTCCGTTGGTCGTCACCGGAGCATCTTCGGCGGGGTGAGCCTGACCCATCTCGGGATTCCGAACGCCATAGCCGAGCTCGCCGGACCAGGCGACGTTGTTCTCGTACGTCGCCTTGCCCGATGAAGACGTAGCTCGCATCCAACCCGAAGTGTTCTCGTCTTCGCCCGGACGCCAGTCTTCCCAGGGAAGATGTTGCGGTCGACCATCGTCGTCGACCAGCAGTTCGTCTTTGGTGTAGATGGCGTCGGCTCGATTGGTGAAGGAGAACTCGAAGAGTTTGGTTTCGGTGATGGCCTCGGTGGGACAGGCCTCGACGCAGAGATCGCAATGAATGCAACGGAGATAGTTGATCTCGTAGATGAATCCGAATCGTTCACCCGGTGATTTCGGATCCTCCGGGGAATTCTCCGCTCCCCGAACGTAGATGCATTGGGCTGGACACACGCCGGCGCACAGTTCGCACCCGATGCACTTCTCCATGCCGTCTTCGTATCGATTCAACACGTGACGACCGTGAGCCCGTGGCGGCTTGGGCGCCTTCTGGTCTTTGGCGCTGATCTCGCCGTTCCGGCCGACCTTGCCGCCCCGATACTCCTTGGTGGTGACGCCTTCACCCCACTTCTTGAGGGTGACGGCGAAGCCTTCGAGATATCCCATCAGTGGGCTCCTCCTTCGGTCGCCGAACCGACCATTGGTGTGCGGTCGGCCGTGACGTGCACTTCGTTCAGGCCGGCGTCGTCGAGTCGTTCGGCCCGAGAGTTCTTGACGGCGATACGCACGAGAAGCCAGCCGATCCCGAGTCCGATGATGCCGATGGCGAGTACGACCGTGGTGTCGGCGAAGGTGCTGTTGTCGAACAGGCCGACATTTCCGTCTCGGGCGACGCGGAGGGCAGCAAGGATCAACATCCAACCGAGCGAAAGCGGAATGAGGACCTTCCAGCCGAGATCCATCAGTTGGTCGTAACGGACCCGAGGCAATGTTGCCCGGAACCAGACGAACATGAAGAGGAAGACGAGCAGCTTCAGGAAGAACCAGACGAAACCCCAGAGCGCTCCCGGTAGGAAGCCGAAGTCGGGTCCGCTCGGTCCGCCGAAGAACAGGGTGACGATGATGGCTCCCATCGTGACTGTGTTCATGAACTCAGCGAGGAAGAAGAGCGCGAATCGGATCGAGGAGTACTCGGTATGGAATCCGCCGACGAGTTCCTGCTCGGCTTCGACCAGGTCGAACGGCGGCCGATTGAGTTCGGCCGTGCCGGCGATGAGGAACACGATGAACGGAATGAACCCGGTGACGACCACATTCCAGGTTCGGATGTCGCCGGCCTGACTGAACACGATCTCGTGGGTACTGAGGGTGCCGCTGACCAGAATCACCGACGCCAGCGAAAGACCGAGGGCGGCCTCGTAGGAGATGGCCTGGGCCGAGGCTCGGACGGCTCCGAGCAGCGGGTACTTCGATCCCGAGGACCAACCGGCGAGCAAGATTCCGTAGATGCCGAGTGAACTCATCGCGAGGAAGAACAGGATGCCGATCGGCAGATCGGCGACCTGCCAGAGGAACTCACGCCCGAAAATGGTGGAACTTCCGGAGCCATCTCCGGAGAAATCACCGGCCAGTGGAACCAAGGTGAAGGTGAGGAACGCCGGAACCAGGGCCAGATAGGGCGCCAGTTGGAAGACGTAACGATCAGCCTTGGTGGGGATGATGTCTTCTTTGAAGAACAGCTTGATCCCATCGGCGAGGGTCTGGAGCATTCCGAACGGGCCGGCGACGTTGGGCCCGAGGCGGTTCTGGAGCCGCCCGACCACCTTGCGCTCGAACCAGACCATCAGCATGGTGGAAACAAGGCAGATCACGAAGGACGCAACCACCATCACGAGAACGAGGATCACATCACCGAAATCAACACCGTCGGCTAGAAAAGGTTGCCCGCCGTTCATCCCGGCACCGTCACTCGGATTTCGGCCACCAGGTTCTTCGACTTGATCAAGGTGCCAGCGTCAAAGCCGGGAATCCGGAAGGGAATACGGGCTGCGCCTCGGGGTAGTCCCGGTTCGCGCTGAGCTGACAAATCGTGAGTGCCACCCGACCATTCGATGGTGACGGTGTCGCCGTCGTTGATCCCGAGGGCGTCGAAGTCGTGGGTCGACAATCGAACGGTGGCCTGCTCGGGCAGGTCGCGCAGAGAAGCCGAATGTTGCACCATCGTTCCGAGATCCCAGAGCTTGCGGTCGACCACCAGTCGGAGACCGTAGCCGTCTGGTGTTGGGGCCACGACCGGATCACCGAACTCGGCGGACCAGGAACGATCGGTCGCCAGAAGCGGGCCGTCGCCGGATCGAACCAGCGATTGCCAATCCACCTCGCTGAACGAAGAGACCGTTCCGGCGAGATCAGCTCGCAACTCCTCGAGCGTGACGAACCCCAGGTCGGCGCCGAGGGATCCAGCGATGTCGGCCGCAATCATCCAATCGGGCCGAGCTTGTCCTGGCGGCGTGACTTTCGCCTGCAGTGGCGAGAGGCGTCCCTCGAGGTTCACGAACGAACCGTCGACCTCGCCCGACATCGCGGCCGGAAGCACGATGTCGGCCGCGTTGACCGAATCGTTCATGAGGCAATCAACGGCGACGACGGTGGAAACCGCTTCGAAGGCGGCGAGCGCAAGCTCACGATCGGGAACGTCGGCCAACGGATCGGCCCCGAGAAGGAGCAAGGTGTCGATCTTGCCGTCGACCGCGGCTTGAAGCATTCCGATGGTGTCGAGTCCGTGCTTACTCGTGCGCGCTCCCCCGAATCCGAATCCGGGAGCGAACCCCATCTCGAGCGCTCCATGCACATTGCCCCGACGGAGAGCACTGAGGAATCGGGCCTCGGGGAGATGCGACCGCAATGCGGCAATGGCCGACACCGTGAAACCGGCATCTTCGGCGAGATTGCCTCGCCCGACGACGACGGATACGGGTCGGCCTGAGCCGAGCAGTTCGGAGATCTTGCCGAGGGTGGCGGCGGAAACGCCGCCGATGGCCGTGTCGGTTGATCCGGCCGCGATCGCCCGCACGACATTGCCGAGTTGGCCGGGCAGCGGATGGGCACTCACCTTGGCGTGCGGGTTGAGACTGGTGGCACGCGGCGTGAGCTCCACGATCGTGGCGCCGTCTTGCACCGCAGCGTGTCGTAGACGGAGGAACAGTGTGGGTAGTTCCTCTTTCGGGTCGGCGCCGAGCAGCACGATGATCCCGCCGGGAGTGGCCACATCGGCAATCGTGGCCCGAGGGAGTCCGAGCAGAACCTCGGCCGGGAGACCATCGCCGAGCTGAGCATCGATGTTGTCTATTCCGGCGACACCCTTCAGGAGCTTGGCCCAGGCGTACTGACCTTCGACCGGGAGCCGGGACCCGCCGATGACGCCGACCCGGTCGGGTCCGACGCTCAACGCTTCAGCCACGAGGCGGCCGACATCACTCCAGCGCCGAGGTACCAGACGGAGATCGTCGCGCACGAGGGGCTCGACGATCCGTTGATCGGATTCCGATGCCTCGTAGAGGAATCGTTCCTTGTCGGAGAGCCAACTCCAGTTGACGGCATCGGAGTCGACGCCGAGCACGCGGACGAGTCGGTCACGCGATGACTGGAGAACGACTCTGGCACCGGTGCTGTCGACGGTCGAGGTGCTCTCGGTTTCGGCGAGATCCCAGGGACGCGCCTTGAAACGGTAAGGCGAGGCCGTGAGGGCTCCGACGGGGCAGATCTGCACCGTGTTGCCACTGAAGTAGGACGAGAACGGATGATCGGGGAACGTGTTGACCTGGGTTTGGGACCCTCGGTCCATGAAGTGGATGAGCGGATCGCCGGCTACTTCGTCGGCGAAGCGAGTGCACCGATCGCAGAGGATGCAGCGCTCACGATCGAGCTGGACCAGACCGGAGATCGGAATCGGCTTCTCGAAGTGCCGCTTTTCTTCGACGAATCGGCTCTCACCCGGACCGTAGGAGTAGGCGTTGTCCTGTAAGGGGCATTCGCCGCCCTTGTCACACACCGGGCAGTCGAGCGGATGATTGATCAGCGTGAGTTCCAAGACGGCGTCTTGGGCCTCAGCGGTTTTCGCCGACGTGGTGTCAACCACCATGTTCGGGGTGACGGTGAGCATGCAGCTCGGTTGGAGCGACGGGCCGCGACCGGCGTCGACCTCGACCAGACACATTCGGCACATGCCGACCGGACGCATACGCGGGTGATAACAGAAGCGAGGAATGTGAGCGCCCTCACGTTCGCAAGCGTCGATGAGCATCTCACCCTCACGGGCCATGAACTCTTGACCGTTGAGGATGAATGGGATTCCGGTCGGAGCTTCGGTGGGTTCAGTGGCGGTCATCGGTGGCCGACCTCTTCCCTTGCATCTCGTTGGGCGGGGTTTGTTTCCGCCGAGCTTGGTTGGGCGGAGATCGCGCCGGCAACGGCTGCTGGTGCCGCCACGATCTTCGCTTCGAATTCGCTCCGGAACCGTCGAATGGCCGAGGTGATCGGCGCCACCGAGGACGGGCCGAGCGGACAGATCGTCGTCTGTGAGCGGTATGGAAAGGGGATCGCCTCGAGATTGCCCTCACCGAAGGCCGCCACTGGGTAGGCACCGGGGGTGATGTTCTGCCCGATCTCGATCAAGAGATCGATGTCTTCGGGCCGGCCCAGACCATCATCGATGCGTTGCAGCACCTTCTCTTCCCAGCTCGTGCCCTCCCGACAGGGGGTGCACTTACCGCACGACTCACGGGCGAAGAATCGCACCAGACGAAGCGCCGCCTTCACGATGTCGGTGGTTTCGTCCATGACCATCAAGGCTCCGGACCCGAGCATCGAACCGGCGGCTCCGACATCTGCCGCCTCGATCTTGATGTCGAGTTGCTCCTCGAAGAACCACGGGGCCGAACCACCACCGGGCACGTAGGCCTTCAGTTCGTTGTCGTCCTTGATCCCTTGGCAGAAATTCTCGCCGTAGAACAGATCCCGGAACGAGACCTTCCCTTGCTCGATCTCGTAAACGCCCGGCCGCTTGACGTGGCCGCTGATGGCGAGCATCCGCGTGCCCGGGGACTTCTCTGAGCCGTACTTCTTGAACTCGGCCGCGCCGTTGACCATGATCCACGGAAGGTTGGCCAGCGTTTCGACGTTGTTGACGATCGTGGGCTTCATGTAGACGCCCTTGGCCGCTGGAAAGAACGGCGGTTTCAGACGTGGTTGGCCCCGATTACCTTCGAGGCTCTCGATGAGGGCTGTTTCTTCACCGACGATGTAGGCACCAGCACCCCAGTGGAGCACCACATCGATGTTCACGTCGGTGCCGAGAATGTGTTTGCCGACATAGCCGGCGGCATAGGCGTCGTTGAGCGCTTGCGCGATGTTCTCCTGGGCCTGGGCCATCTCGCCCCGGACGTAGAGAAAACACTGATTGAGCCCCAGCGCGTAGCAGGCGATGATGCAACCCTCGATCAACTGATGCGGATCGCGCTCCATGAGCAGGCGATCCTTGTAGGTGCCGGGCTCGGACTCGTCGCCGTTGACCACGAGATAACGGGGCCACACCGGAGGCAGGAAACTCCATTTGATGCCGGCCGGGAAACCCGCTCCGCCCCGACCGAGCAGAACGGCCTCCTTCACCTCTGCCGCGATGTCGGCCGGTTGACGTCGCAGGGCCGCCTTGAGTCCGTCGTATCCGCCGGTGGCCAGCGACCGCTCGAGCGTGTGGCTGTCGGCGTGACCGAAGCGACTCGTGACGATCTTCGGGCCTTCGTTGTCGACGTAACCGGGCGCGCTCGGCACGTAGTCGTTCGTCCGGCGGCCAGGGTTGGACGTTCGATGGTTTTCGGTACTCACGAGACTTCCTCCGGGGCCGGCTGCCGGCTGGTGAACCATGCCGGCGTACCTGCATCTTCGGGGGTTTCGACTCCGCCGAGCCGATCGGGGGCGATGTGCTGGCGCACATGGCCGAGGGTGCCGTGGCTGGGAATCTCGGGCCGTTTGCCCGACCGGAGGTCGTCGATCAGCCGATCGAAATCTTGGTTGTCGAGCCGGTACTCGTAGCGGTAATTGACCTGCAGGCAGGGCGCCTCGGTGCAGGCGGCGATGCATTCGACATCTTCGAGGGTGAAGAGGCCGTCATCGGTGGTGCCACCCGGTCGGACGCCCAACTTTTCCTCGGCGTGATGGAGCAGATCCTCGGCGCCGAGCAACTGGCAGGAAAGATTCGTGCAGATGTCGATCTTGTATTTGCCGACGGGATGCAGCACGAACATCTCATAGAACGTACAGGTGCCCATGACCTCGGCCGGAGTGATCCCGACCAGTTCGCCGAGGTGCTCCATCGCATCTTCGGCGACGTATCCATCCTGCTCCTGAGCCAGATGGAGCAGTGGAATAAGGGCTGACTTGGGGCGCGGGTAACGGGCGATGATTTCACGCGCCAAAGCCTCGTTGTCTGCGGTCAAACGACTCAAGAGCTCTACCTGTCTACTTCGCCGAGGATCGGGTCGACACTGGAGATGATGGCCACGGTGTCGGCCAAGAGTGAATCAGCCATCATGTGCGACATCGCTTGGAGATTGACGAAACTCGGGGCACGGAAGTGCATCCGATAGGGCTTCGACGAGCCGTCGGAAACGATGTAGCAGCCGAGTTCGCCACGGGGGGATTCGACGGCAACATAGGTTTCCCCCACCGGAACTTTGAAGCCCTCAGTGAAGATCTTGAAATGGTGGATGAGGGCCTCCATCGACTCGTCGATTCGGGCCCGCGGGGGTGGGGTGACTTTCGTGTCTTGCACCCGGTAATCGCCCTTGGGCATACCGTCGACGATCTGATGAATCATCCGGATCGATTCCCGGATCTCGTTGAGCCGGATCGCGTATCGGTCGAAGCAATCGCCGTAGGTGCCGACGACGACATCGAACTCGAGTTGGTCGTACGCCAGGTAGGGCATGTCACGACGGAGATCCCATTCGACTCCGGTGCTCCGCAGCACTGGCCCGGTTGTGGAGAGCGCAATGGCTTCGGCCGAAGTGAGCACACCGACGCCTTGCAGTCGGTCTCGCCAGATCGGCTGGCCCGTCATCAAGATGTCGTATTCCTCGAGTCGGGGTGGGAGCATCGCCATCAACGCCAGAACATCATCCCGCCAGCCGTCGGGCAGGTCGACGGCAACCCCGCCGGGCCGGATGTAGTTGTGGTTCATCCGCAGACCGGTGACGGCCTCGAAGAATCGCAGCACTTGTTCGCGCTCGCGCCAGCCGTAGATCATCATCGAAACGGCGCCGAGGTCCATGCCGTTGGTGGCCATGAACAGTAGGTGGGACGAGATCCGATTCAGCTCACTCATGAGCATCCGGATCCACGTGGCCCGAGCCGGAACCTCGATCTGGAGAAGCTCCTCGACGGCCAGTGAGAACACCAACTCGTTGAAGAACGGCGCGGCGTAGTCCATTCGAGTGACGTTTGTCGGGCCCTGGAGGTAAGTGAGGTTCTCGGCCGTCTTCTCCATACCCGTGTGGAGGTAACCGACGATCGGCTTGGACCGCCGGATCGTTTCGCCATCCATCTCGAGCATCAGTCGAAGCACCCCATGGGTCGACGGGTGCGCCGGTCCCATGTTGATCAGCATCGTCTGGTCGTTCTCGTCGTCGAGGGGACTGTCGGCGAGTTCGGCGGCACGTACCTCGGACATGCGAAGCACTGCACTCTTGCGGGGCAGACGGTCGAGTTGGGTGGCGAGCGCGCCAGCCTCGACGGCGGCTTCAGCCTCGTCGGTGGTGTCGATCGTGGATTCGGATTTGGAGTTCTCGGTGACGGTCATTGTGGGCCTCAGCGCGACGCGGGCGAACCTTTGAACTGCACGGGGATGGTTCCGGTTGCGAAATCCTTACGGAGAGGATGGCCTTCCCAGTGCTCGGGCATCATGATTCGGGACAGATCCGGGTGATTCTCGAACACGATGCCCATGAGGTCATAGACCTCACGTTCGAGCGTGTCGGTGCCGGGAAACGTCGAGTACAACGAGTCGATGGTGGGGTCGGATTCGGGGACCTGCACTCGAGCCCGAATTCGGTTGCGGCGTTCGTGGGAAATGAACGACGCCACGAGTTCATATCGCTCCGGAGTGACCCCCGCAGGAAGCGAGCGCCGGCCTTGGAATGTGAGGTAGTCGACGGCAGTGACATCGACACACATGTTCCATCCGTCGCGAAAGAGATCGGAGGCAACCTGGAGCCACTGCTCCCGAGAGGGATGAATGACCCGCTGCTCGTTGGCATAGGTGACCGGGCAGCCGTATGCGAGTTCGGGGCCCGCCGCCTCGACGACGTCACCGTTCTCGGTTTCGTCGCCAGCGTTTTGGGCGTCAGCGATGTCTGCACTCATCGCTTGCGACCGGGCGTGAGAAGTTGCTGGATCTCGCCTTGACCATCACGCTGCTCGATCAGGATTCCGGCGCCACCGCCGTTGGCACGCCGACGCCGCATCAGCTCGCCGGTTTCGATCTGCGTGTGCAGTGTCTCGATTGCATGGAGCAGTGTTTCCGGGCCGGGCGGGCAACCCGGGGCATAGACATCGACGGGAACGATCTGGTCGACCCCCTGAACGATGGCGTAGTTGTTGAACATGCCACCCGTGGACGCGCAAACACCCATCGAGATGACCCATTTGGGTTCCGCCATCTGGTCGTAGATCTGCCGGAGCACAGGAGCCATTTTCTGACTCACGCGGCCGGCCACGATCATGACGTCGGCCTGGCGGGGCGACGCCCGGAACACTTCCATTCCCAGCCGGGCGAGGTCGTAGTGCGACCCACCGGTGGCCATCATCTCGATTGCGCAACAGGCAAGTCCGAACGTGGCCGGCCACGACGAACGAGACCGACTCCAACGAACGAGGTTCTCGAGTTGACCGGTGACGAAGTTGTGTTCGAGACCACCGAGGCCATCTTGCTGGACATCGCCGATGATGCCCATCAGTGAGCGCCGACCGGTTCGAGTTCTGCCTCGGTTTGTGTCGTAGCTGGAACCAAGGAGGCCGCGGCTGCCGCTGGGACCTCGTCATAGCGACCTTCGAGCCCGACCCGCCGCACGGTGGAGTTCGAGGTGCGATCACCACCGACCATGGCCACTTGGCGACGGTTGGTCTGCAGGGGACCCCAGTCGAGTGCTCCCTTGGAAACGAGGTAGAGGAAGGACTCGAAGACCAGGGCCGAGAACAACAACATCGACAACAAGCCGTAGAGGGCGAGTTCCCGATGGATCAGCGCCCACGGATAGAGAAAGACGATTTCGATGTCGAAGACGATGAACAACATCGCGACGAGGTAGAAGCGCACGGGAAACCGTTGTGGCGGTTCCCGGCCGGGGACGATTCCGCATTCGTACGGGGCATATTTCATGGTCGTCGGACGACGGGGGGCCAAGATCTTTGACGCGATCAAACTCACTCCGGCAAACAAGACGGCCAGAACCAGCAACGCCGCTACTGGTAGATACTGGGCCATAGAGAAGTCCTCTCGATGTCAGGCAGCAGCTGCGGCTCGGATGCTTCGTTCCCGCTTGTCACGGGTGTGGAGCATCCACGAGAGCACAGCAAACAAGATGCCGTTGAAGATGGCAAACAGGGCGGGGGTGACACGGGAACCGCCGAACAGTGCGGGCAGAGGGCCACCTCGGTCGCGTTCGAGTACGACCGTGACCACCGGTTTCTCCGGATCGGCGGCTGCGACCGGCGGTGCTTCACCCGGCAGTGTCGGTACATCGATCACGCCCTGGAACTGAATGGCCACCAACTCCTGCGGATGCCAGAAATGGATGAAGGTGGTGTCGAGCTTGTGCACGATTCGATCCGGGGCGTCGGTGAAGAGCTCGACCCAGGCGCTCTTCGTCGGATCGTCCTCGGAAATGGCCGGGTCGAGAAGTGGTTTGCCGCCGATGTTGAAGGCCCCGTAGGTGAGGGGCACGAACTCTGACGAGTTGGGGAACACACCTTCTTCGAGCAGGAACTCTTCGGACGAAGACGATGCCTCACCGCGGCGAGGGTTGGACGTTTCGAGGTAGCGCCACCCGGCGAAATCGTCGACGTTCGCTCTCGCGTAGGCAACGGCCTCTTCTTGAGCGATGTCTGGATCGGTGGATGTGACGCCGGCCTCGACCGAGTTGGTCTCGAGATCGAGGCCGAGTTCGGCAACCTTCTCGTGCTCGGCGAATTCGAGTCCGTCGCTGTCGAATGCCGGGTTGTCGCCGTTGATCTCGACGAGGGCCCAGGACTCGGCCTCGCCCTTCCAACCGATGGCATACACCGTCCAGACGACTCCCATGAGGAAGAACCAACCGAACAACGCCGAACCAGCGATCAACCCGCCAGTGCGGGATCCGCTGTTGGTTGCGACCAGAAGATAGGTGCCACCCATGAGCACGACGACCCCGACGAGCACGCTGAGGAGCCCTCGGAAGAACGGGTCGAACGCCACGCCACCGATGAAGGCAAGGGACTCGGCGGATGCCCCATCAGTGAGTGCACCGAGGAACGCAATGGAGTGGGACATCAGAGGCCTCGCTCGTAATCAACAACGGCCTGGATGTACTCGGGAGGAAGCAGTGCGCCGAAGCCCGGCATCATGCCGGCGGCACTCTGGCCCCCACGTCCGTATCCCTGACCAGCCTCGGCCCCGTTGTAGATGAAGTTGTAATGCGCGTAGCTGGTGCGCTCCGGCATGTCGATGATCGTGCAATCGCCACCAAGTCGTCCGTCGTCGAATTCGACGACCTCACCCGACAGATCGGCGGCGGTGAGGACAGGAGGATCGATGAATCCGGCGGTGGCGGTGACACCCTCGGGCAGCTCGGCGGGGGCCACCTGCAACGCGAAGTCGGAGGCGTAGGGATAGGCGTTGGCCGAGACTCCGGCCGGCTCCCAGAGGTTGGAGATGGTGAGGCAATCGGCCAAGTCACCATCGGTGATGACCCGATAGAGGACTTCTCCGCCGTTTTCGTCCGTCCGGGCGGCGACAGGGAGGCCCTTGTCGTCGAGCCGAACCTTGGATCCGTCCATTGCTTCGTAATAGAAACCCTCGTCATCGGGGATTCCGCCTTCGGGAGACCAACTCCCGTCGATCCGCTTCCAGGTGTCATCGGGGAAGCGATTCAGAACGCCTCCGGCGCACAGGTTGAACCCGATGCCTGACGGATTACCGCCTCCGCACCCGGCAACACCGTCGGCCAACGGATCGCCGCCCGGTACCGGAGCAGTCGGGCCCAGGGACCAACCGCCGGTGTGGCAACGTCCGCAGCTGAGCGAAGCGTTCTGGAAACTGGAGAAGTAACCGAGGTTGAAGACGGCTTCTCCGAGCGTGTCGAACTCGCCGGCGTCGAGAGACCGTTGGAGCTCCACGTCGATCAGCTCGGCCTGCTTTTCAGCAGCCGCTCGGGCCACCACCGATTCGGCGTCGTTGGGATCGTCGGTACCGGCTGCAGCAATGGCGATGGGGTCGAGGGTGGGAACTTCGAAGAGCTTGATGTACTTGATCACGTTGGTGATCTGTTGCTCGGTGAGCGGTCCGCCTCCGGGTACGCCCCAGGCCGCCATCGGCGATCCCGGCCGCCCATAATTGAGAATGTAGGTGACTTCCTCGATCGAGTAGCGGAGGAACACGTTGTTCAGCGCCGGAGCAACCCAGGATGCGTTGGCGAGGAACTGGCCATCTTGATCCTGCAGCACATAAGGAGCGGCACCACCGACGCCACCCGCGGCGTGGCAGTTCACACACTGCGCTGTTCGGATGTAGACACCTTCGCCCCGGCTCTCGAAGTTGAGCTGGTAAGCGTCGACGGCACCCTCTTGTCGCCCGGGCTCGGCCAACCAATAGAACGGCAACGAAAGGGCGACGATCGCCATCAGGACGAGCGCGAAGCTCAACGACCAGTCGAGCTTCTTCCCTTCGAGGTCTTCATCGGAGTAGTACTCCTTCTTGTTCGCCGCCAGTTCGATCTCGGAACCGAGTTCGGCTCGAGCCTGGAACGAGTTGCGGACGAAGAGCAGGACGAAGCCGAGGAGAACAACGACGGCGACGGTGAGACCGATCGCTCGGAAGTTCGCGGCGAATATTGCGGCACTTGTCATCAGTGTTCTTCCGAAGATCCAATGCAGTGGGGACCCTCGGCCTCTTGGCCGGTGGTGTTGGTCCCGATGGGCGGGCCCTGGATGATAACGCCGGTGTTCACGAGCAATTCATTGCCTGCGCTCACCGTCATGGGGAAGCGGTCCATGCCTCGCGGGGCCGGACCACCCTTCTTTTCGCCGACACGGTTGTACTGCGAACCGTGACATGGGCACTCGAACCACTGTGAGGTGAGGCACTCGGGAACTCGGCAACCCAGGTGCGGACAGGTTTGGTAGAGGGCGACGACGCCGGCTTCGAGACCAGGCTCGACCTGGGCGATGAAGCCGTAGCTCGTCTTTGCCTTCTCGAGGGCTGAGGCCGGGTATTCGGTGACCCACATCCGACCCTCGGGAACGTAGAAGAACCCGCCGCCAGCTTTGATGCTGGCCTCGACGTCGGCCAAGCGACCGACGTTGATTTGGGAGCCGAAGCCTTTGGCCCCTTGGGGCCAGAGGAACGCAATACATGCCGCACCGAAGCTGCTGAGGCCGAGGGCAAACGTGGTGACGATGCTGCGGTTGAGGAACTGCCGCCGAGCGATACCGATGGTCTCGGGGTCGGGCGGCACGTAGGCAACGGGTGCGGTGTCGCGGGCCTTCTCCAGGGCGCCACTCTGTTCGTAGCGGGCAGCCGCTTCCACGGCCTTTCCGGTGAGAACGAGTTCCTTCTCGTCGTCGGTGTCGAGTCGGACGGCCGAGCGATCGCGCTTGAGCGTCTCGCCGGAGAGTTGCCCGAAGGCAGCCGACGAATCGCGGCCGCGCAGTGACGCGCCGACCACGAGCAGGGCGACGAGAGCCAGAATCACGATTCCTATGATCAAAACGGTCATTGCGGTACCTCGCTACTTGAGGATCTAGAGCTCGAAGAACAGGCCGGAAGCCCAGGGAAAGACGAAGTTGAAGCCAGGCCCACGGAAGAACGAACCGATGAGCGTGAGCGTGGCCCAGAACATGAGGAACACGGTGAACAACGAAACCGCGAACTTGCGATCTTCAGGCTTGTTCGACGGGTTCTTGTCGATGTAGGGGGCCATCGTGAGCACGATGAGGCCCATGCCGGGCACGGTGACACCGGCGACCATGGGGTGGAACATGGTGAGGAGTTCTTGGAGGCCGAGGAAGTACCACGGGGCCTTCGACGGGTTCGGCGTCTGGTTCACGTTGGCCAACTCGAGCAGTGGGGCGTTGACGAAGATCGAGAAGATCGTGAGGAAGGCGGTGCAGAACAGTGCGGCACCGAATTCGACGACGATCAAGTGGGGCCAGGTGTGGACCTTGTCTTGCGGCTTCGACTTCACGTCTTGAATCGAGCCCGACTTCACCACCGTCAGCAGACGCTGCGTGTGTCCGGCCGGACCGGTCATGGCTGGAACGTCGGCCACAGCCGTTGCTGCCGCTACTGCCGTACCGACCCCACCGCCACCAACAGCAGCGACGTCAGTGCCCTTGGATTTTGCCGACTTCGACCGCTCGAGCAGATGAGCGGGAATCTTGCTCGCCGAAGGATCGGCAGCAGATTCGGTCGAGGCCGCAGGCGCGGCCGGCTCGCTCGATGCTTCAGCCTTCTTGCGAGCTTCTTCGGCCCGTTTACGGAGATGCTCCGGGATTTCAGTCATTGCGAGTCCTCTCGGACGAGTGTGACAGGGGTGAGGGTGACATGAGATTCAGTGCTTTTCTGGGCAGAAACCGGGCGCTCAGAGCGGACCGGAAATACCGCCGTCTTTTCGGACCCGCCAGAAATGGATGGCCATGAAGATGACGGTGACGAAGGGCAAGAGCAAGACGTGGAGCACATACCAACGGAGCAGGGTGTCGGTACCGATCACTTTGCCTCCGAGGAGAACGAAGCGAACTTGTTCTCCGAAGACCGGTGTGTACCCCATCATGTTCGTGCCGACGGTGACGGCCCACAGTGCGAGCTGATCCCAGGGCAGTAGGTAGCCGGTGAAGGAGAGGAGCAGCGTCATCTGCAGGAGAATCGTGCCGATGACCCAGTTGAATTCTCGGGGGGCCTTGTACGCGCCGTGGTAGAAGACGCGAGCCATGTGGAGGAACACCGACAACACCATGAGGTGGGCCCCCCATCGGTGCATGTTGCGAACGAGCAGTCCGAAGGTGACCGACGTCTGGAGGGTGTAGATGTCGGTCCACGCCGCCGCCGCTGTCGGGCGATAGAAGAACATCAAGAAGATGCCGGTGACGGTGAGGATGATGAAGAGGAAGAAACTGAGCCCACCGAGGCAGAGCGTGTAACTCACCTTCACGGCGTGTCGCTTCACCTTCACGGGGTGAAGGTGGTAGAGCACCGAGTTCATGATGACGTAGGACCGGTTCCGGGGGCTGTCGGTGTAGCCCTTACGGAACACCGAGCCCGGCCGGAAAATGGAGTTCCACGTCTGCGAGCCCTGGATGGAATCGGTTGCGTTGCCCGCCGCAGCGGACGCACGCTCGGCGAGCGTGGGCTTGTCTTGAATCGACTTTGCCATGAGGTTCCTCGGGTTAGGAATGGTGTTGCTTGTTCGAGCGGAGCGGATTGGGATTGCGATTGGAATTACTGAGCGGGGCGGGTGGAACTGCGGGAATCGAGAATCAGGCGAGGCGCATGCCGTAGCCGTAGCCGTATGACTCGGTGCGTTGATGGAAGTCGCCGGTGGGATTCGGGTCGACGATCTTGCCGAGAATGATCACGCCCGTTGGGCAGCGATCGACGCACAGTGCACAGCGGGTGCAAACGTCGTCGTCGATCGTGAAGATGAATGCGTCAGAAGGATCGTCGCCCGGCTTGGCGACGCCGTAGCTCTCACTGATCGAATCAGTGGTTTGCATATGGATGCATTTCCACGGACAGATGTCGACACATCCCTCACAAGCAATGCACTCCGACTGATCGATGTGAATGAACTGCTTTGGCTTGACGGCCTTCGACAAGTAGTCGGCATCGACCTCGACGAGGATGTAGTCGTCACGAAATTCCGGGAGCGGTGGGTTTGCGTCGGTGGTGACCATACGGCAGCCTCAGCCTCTCTTCACGAGCGGTCGGCCATAGGAGCTCGTGGCGACGTCGGTCGAGGGCTTGGCCTTGCCCCGGTTCTGCCACTGCGACCACATGACGATCATTGCACCGAGGTAGATGTTGTAGATCACGACGGCGCCGAGATCGGAAAGCACCCGGTAGGTGATCTCGAATGGGAACCAACCACCACGGCTCTGCGCCGCGATCAAACCCCAGGCGTCCCAGATCCGGTCGGCTCGGAAGCTCCACTCGTTCTCGGCCAGGGTGAGCCACTGGTGGGGAACCACGCCGAACACGATGAAGAGCAAGAAGTAGATGTAGATGGCGAAGAGCATCGACTCGCCCCACGTCATGTGATCTTCCGGGGCGCGACGTTTCCCGTAGACGACAATGCCACCGGCCATGGCGAGTGAGATCAAGATTGAAACCACGAGGGCGACCATGGAACTCCTCTGAGCAGCGCTGAGGTTGAAACGGGGACAAAGTTTTGTGACAGGGACAAGTGCAAAGCAGAACGAGGTTCAAAGCAGAGGCAAACGACGCTTGTGAACGTCTGCACAATCTAATCGGCCACGAGGCGCCGCACACAAACCGCGGCGAATTGAAATACTGCGGTTGGAGGACGCATCGTTGCCCCACGGTGCGAGGACTCGCTCCATGCGACGCCTAGGTGTAGCACGACGAGAAGCAATCGACCATCACTGGGCGTTGGAGATCGTCGATGAATGTCGTCGGTACGGAACTCGTTGAATCGCTCGACGATCGCCTACAGTGCAGCGCCGTCGGGTCGATGTGATGCAAACGCGCCACATCGCACCCAGGTGGTTCGCCACTTTCGCACCGTTTTCTCTACCGTTCGTTCAACCGCCACCACTTCTCTGGCCGAGGGCACAGTGACTGAAATTCCCGAACACCTCCTCAAGCGAAGCCGAGCCGCAAAGGGCAAGCCCGATGAGGCTGCGCCGGCAGCGGCCGTCGAGGCATCCGGCGAGAAGCCGGCCGCTCCCGTGGCTGCCGGGCCACCCGCACTCGCCAAGGCCGCAGCTTCGATCTCGGCTGATCCGGCACCGGCTGCAGCAGCCCCGGTTCCTCACTACATCGCCGCAGCCAACGCCCGACGCCGACTTCCGGTGTGGGCCTTCTTCATCCTGGGTTTCCTGCCCCTGTGGGCCATCTCGTTCGCCGGCACGATGCAACAGCCGGAGGTCGAAGACCCACTGTTCACCGAGGCTGCGCTCGTCTACACCCAAACCGGCGGTTGCTCGGGCTGCCATGGCGCGGGCGGTGGCGGCGGAGTCGGCTACAAGTTCTCCGACGGCGAGATCATCAAGTCGTTCCCCAACGCCATCGACCAGATGGTGCACGTTGCCCGAGGCTCGGCCGCAATCCTCGATGAGCAGTACGGGAATCCCGATCGCGAAGGTGGAGCCAGGATCTCCGGAGCCCGAGCCAACGGAGCGATGCCGGCGATGACGGGAGTCCTCACCCTGAGCGAGCTCGAACTCGTGATCTTCCACGAGCGAGCCGTGCTGGGCGGCGAAGACACCACCAGCCCCGAGTACGTGGAATGGATCGATCATCTCCGCGAATCGGCTGAAGCAGGCGGCGGATCGCCGCTGTCCGATGCCGACCTCGAGCTTCTCCTGAAGTGCGCCGATCCAGTGATGACTCCGGGAGCAACCGGCGAAGGATCCACCGGCGATGACGGCGAAAGCAACTGTCCCGGCCCGAAGGCTGCGGCCAGCAACGAAGCGGCCTCCAGCTAATTCGGGTAGTTCCTGGTCCGCTCTGTTCGCCGGCCTACAGCAACCTAAGGTTGGGACCGAAGAGACCGGAGAAGCCACTCCTCGCTTCTCTTCTCTCTGTCTGAAGGATGTTATGCGCAGCCGTCACACCATTGCAGCCGTTGCTGCCATTGCTTGTCTGCAACTCGTTGCACCCAGCGGCGCCACTGCGGCCGCCACTGATGAGGTCGTCACTCGCCCCGGTGAAGTGGTCATCGAAACCGTTCCTGGTGTCTCGCCCTCCGATCCCGAGGTGCTTGCCTCCGTCGAGGCCACGCGGGCCGAGCAACAGATCGCTTTCGACGAAACGGCGGCGTCTTCGGCACCCCGTCGGTCGGCGGCCCTCACTTCTGCTGGAATCGCTGTCACGTTCGTCGAGCCGTCGACACCCAACGACGTGCGAGCGGTGGTGAACGCCGCCGTCGCCGACTGGAACGCAGCCTTGGCGACCAGCACCAACGGTCCGATTTCCCTGGCCTTCGATTGGTCGAACCAAGGCGGCAGCGGCGTGTTGGGCTTCGCCGGCCCGACCCAGTACATCAAGCGGGGAGATTCGTTCATACCGACAGCGTTGGCGAACACGCTCGACAACAGGGACTACACCGACGGCCACGAGATCGTGGTCACGATCGCCAGTGAGTATTACAACACCGGGTGGTATGTGAGCACCGATGCCAACGTGCCGGGCAACAAGATCGACCTTTACGGAACGATTCTCCACGAGATCGGCCACGGACTCGGCTTCCTCGGTTCGGTGCAGGGTCCGGCCGACAATCCCCGATTGGCCGACCAACCCGACAAGTACGACACACTGGTTTCGGTCGATGGCGCCAAACTTCTCACCCTGCCCAACCCCAACGGCTTCCTCACATCCAACAACCTCGACATCGCCATCGGCGGAGGTTCGGTCCACCGCATCTATGCCCCGACCCGATTCCTCCTCGGGAGTTCGTTCAGCCACTTCGACGAACTCGCCTACCCAAGCGGAAGCGCTGGATCGCTCATGACCCCCTCGCTGTCGAATGGAGAAGTCGAACGACAACTCGATGGGCCGACCCTCGGTGTGATGGCCGAATCAGGTTGGCCGATGGACGTCCTCCCGCTGACACCGACGATCGCCTCCACCCAGATGGGACAAGGGTGGGTCACAACCAACTGGGCGGTTGATCTGCGCCAGCGTGGTACGCCCGCCACCGATTACATCGTGCAAGCCCTGCTGAACGGTGGAGTTGTGAGCGCGGTCACCACGCCCGGTGCGGCCACCACTGCCACGCTGTCCGGCCTCACCACCGGTTTCAACTACACGATTCGGGTCACGCCTCGAACGAACGGCAAGGCCGGCATCCCGGCAACCACGACCATCGCCTTGGTGCTGCCACCCGGGCCTCCCCTGTTCGTTTCGGTGATCGGGTCCGACTTCAACCGCACCGTGAGTTGGACAGCCGGCCCCGATGGCGGAAGCCCGATCACGAGCTATGTCATCGACGCTTCGCTGAACGGTGGCGCTTACGTCAACCTCGGCTCCACCTCCGACACCTCGCTTGCCACTCCCACCCTCACCAACGACGTCTATCAGTTCCGGGTTCGGGCCGTCAGCGCCAATGGTTCCAGCGACTACGGCTACTCGCTCCCCGTTGGATTCACCAACACCGTCGTTCGGCCCTTCCCCCTCGACGGACAAATTGCGCGGCTCTACCAGGCCTATTTCCGGCGTGCTCCCGACGCGGCGGGAATGAACTACTACTTGGGTCTCCGTGCTCAGGGCACATCACTGGCCAACATCTCTTCGGTTTTCGCCGTGTCCAGCGAGTTCATCGATACCTATGGGCAGCTCGGCAATCGGGCGTTCATCACCCAGCTCTATCGGAATGTGCTGGGACGAGAAGGCGATCCGGCCGGCATCAACTACTGGACAGGACAGCTCGACACCGGAGCCAGCCGGGGCGAGGTCGTGGTCGGATTCTCCGAATCGGCCGAGTTCATCCGGGCCACGCAGACGGCTGCGGCCCAAACATCGGTCGACGCAGCCATCTACCGCCTCTACCTCTCCTACTTCCTGCGGCCGCCCGACGATGCCGGATCGGGCTACTGGAGCCGTCAGGTCAGCAACGGTGCGCCCCTGACCGCCGTTTCGGAAGCGTTCGCGGCTTCGGCCGAATTCGTCAACCGATATGGCAGCCTCACGAACGCGCAGTTCATGAAGCTCGTGTATGCGAACGTGCTCACCCGCCAGCCTGACACTGCGGGTTTCAACTTTTGGCTCGGTCGGCTCGACGCCGGCCTCGGCCGGGGAGACGTGATGCAGGGGTTCGCCGATTCGCCCGAATTCGTTCTTCGTACCGGAACGGTCAAGTAGCGGGAGTCAGGCGGCGGCGATTGCTGCCGCCGACGCCGCCGCAGCCTCGAACGTCTGATCGAGGTCGGCTGGGGTGTGGCTGAGGCTGGGGAACATCGCCTCGTACGCCCCGGGCGCGAACGCAATTCCCCGATCGAGCATCCCGTGGAAGAACGGGGCGTAATGACCGAGATCAGCTGAGGCCTTTGCGTCGTCGTAGTTCCGCACCGGTGCGTCGGCAAAGAACAAACCGACCAGCGGGCCGACCTGTGGGACCTGGACGGCAAGGCCGGAGCCAGAGATGGCCGCCTCGAGGCCTGCGGCCAAGGCCGCTGCCGTTGCAGTGAGCTGCTCATAGCGATCGTCGGAGAGTTGACGAAGGGCGGCGAGCCCAGCTGCTGTGGCCAGAGGGTTTCCTGACAATGTTCCGCCCTGATACACGGGCCCGAGTGGCGCCACATGACTCATCAGGTCGCGGGAACCACCGAACGCGCCAACAGGAAGTCCGCCACCGATCACCTTGCCGAACGCCCACACGTCAGGCGTCACGCCCGACCAGGCGGTGGCGCCTCCCCGACCGAGGCGGAAGCCGGTGATGACTTCGTCGAAGAACAGAAGGGCGCCGACCCGGTCGCACTCGTCTCGACAGGCCTGGAGGAATCCCGGCTCTGGCTCGACCAGACCCATGTTGGCTGCCACCGGTTCAATGGCGAGAACGGCCGTGTCGTGGTCGAGCGTGGGGACCACGTTGTAGGGCCACACAACCGTGTCGGCGACGGCGGCCTCGGTCACACCAGCAGAACCGACAAGACCCTGGTTTGCCACTCCTGAGCCACCGGCAACCAGCAAGGAATCAACATGGCCGTGATAGCACCCGGCGAACTTCACGATCTTCGACCGCCCCGTTGCTCCTCTTGCGAGCCGGATGGCCGACATCGTGGCCTCCGTACCCGAGGATGTCATGCGGATCATCTCGATGCCTGGCACCCACTCGGCGATCAGCTCGGCCATCTCGACTTCACGAAGCGTGGGCGCCCCAAAGGTGGTGCCCCGGGTAGCGGCGTCCTGTATGGCGGCGATGACGGCCGGATCGGCGTGGCCGAGAATCGACGCTCCATAGCTCTGGACGTAATCGAGATATTCGTTGCCCTCCGAATCGAAGACGCGACTGCCCTTGGCCCGCTCGACGAAATAGGGGATGCCGCCGACCGAGAGAAATGCTCGGACGGGAGAGTTCACGCCACCGGGAAGCACTCGCTTGGCTCGCTCGAACAACGCTTCGTTCGATGACCCGGCAGGGCCATTTGATTCGGCAGGGCCATTTGATTCGGCAGGGGCACTTGATTCGGCAGCGGCATTTGATTCGGCAGGGCTCGGGACGGCAGAGGTGGTCACGCTGCCAGTGTGGTCACGCTTGGAGGCGCTCGGCTACTTCGGCCGCCAGATAGGTGAGGATCACGTCGGCGCCCGCCCGCTTGATCGAGGTGAGGATCTCGATCGCCGCTGCGTCTCCGTCGATCCAGCCGTTGGCGGCGGCCGCCTTGAGCATCGCGTACTCACCGCTCACGTGGTAGGCGACCACGGGCACGTCGACCTCAGCTCGCACATCGGAGATGACGTCGAGGTACGTGAGTGCCGGCTTCACCATGACCATGTCGGCCCCTTCGGCAAGGTCGAGGCGAACCTCCTCGAGTGCCTCCCGACGATTTCTCGGATCCTGTTGGTATCCCTTGCGATCGCCACCGTCGGCAATGGTCACGTCGACGGCATCTCGGAAGGGGCCATACATCGAACTCGCGTATTTGGCCGAGTAGGCGAGAATCAGGACATCGGTGAATCCCTCGCTGTCGAGCGCTCGGCGAATGGCCCCGACCTGTCCGTCCATCATCCCGGACGGGGCCACGATGTCGGCCCCGGCTCGAGCCTGGGCGACGGCTGCCTTCTGGTAGAGGTCGAGCGTGGAGTCGTTGTCGACTTCGCCGTTGTCGTCGACGATCCCGCAATGGCCGTGGCTGGTGTACTCGTCGACACAGAGATCGGCAATCAGCACGATCTCGTCGCCGAATCGTTCACGCAGTCGACCGAGGGCCACCTGCACGATCCCGTTCGGGTTCCACGCTTGTGAACCCTCGGCGTCCTTCGTTTCGGGTATCCCGAAGAGCACCAGGGCCGGAATGCCGAGAGTCACCAACCGGGCGACTTCGGTCTCGAGCGAGTTGAGGGTGTGTTGGCTCACGCCGGGGAGCGAGTCGATCGCTACCGGCGAATCGATTCCTTCGCGAACGAAGAGCGGTGCCACGAGATCATCGATGGACAGTGAGGTTTGGGCCACCATCCGACGGAGAGCATCGGTGCGGCGAAGGCGTCGAAGACGCCGCTGGGGAAACGTCATCAGGCGAGGCTACGCACGGTTGCCGCAATCAGGCCATCGGTGGTGTGCGGGTCGGCCACTGCGGCCACCTCGAGACCACGGTGGCGCGCCATCTCTGCGGTACTGGGCCCAATGGCAACCACGACGGGCGGGACGTTCTCGAGTCCGAGAACCTCGATCAACCGGTCGGCGGTCGATCCGGAGGTGAGGAGCACCGCGTCGGCCTCTCGAGCCGCAGCGAGGTCGGCTTCGGTTTGGCGCGGCAGGGCCGACGCGTAGGCGACAACGGATTCAACGACGGCACCGCGGGCCCCGAGCACCGTGATGAGTTCCGAGCTGGCCAGTTCGGCCAGCGGGGCCAGGATCCGAACCGAGGTGGTTGTCGACTGATCCGTCGCTGCTCGACGATCCAGGGGCAGGGCCTGCGCCAGAGCAGATGCCGTTGCGTCGGCTGGCATGAAGGCCACGCCGAGTCCCGACTCGGTTGCGGCCTCTGCCGTGGCCGGTCCAACGGCGGCAACGAGTGTGCTCGACGGCCACTGGTCGACAAGTGCGACGAGCGCTCGCACCGAATTGGCCGACGTGAAGGTGACCCAATCGAATTCATCGATCCGACGAGCGGCTGCAGCGAGAGCCACACCGCCATCGGGGGGACCCACGATCTCGAGAAGCGGAAGTCGAACCACCGATGCCCCGAGATTCTCCAGTCCACTGATCAGGTCGTGGGCCTGGTCGGCAGGGCGACACACAACAACGGTGAAGCCATCGAGCGGCTGACTCACGGCAGATCGAGGCGAGATCGGAGTTGGCGGGCAGCCTCGGCCCCCAGCTCGGCGATGTCGCCCTCCAAGGGGTGCCCGACTTCCAACGTGACTCGTTCGAGTCGCGTCTCATCTTCGGAGGCAAGCACCGCTCGCAGGCGAAGCGATCCACCGTCGAGGAGCTGGGCGTGTGCTCCCGCCGGCAGGTCACAGTCACCGCCGAGTTCGACCAGAAATCCACGCTCGGCCTCGACGCGGCAACGGCTCGGCCCGTGATCGATCGAGGCGAGCCTTTTCCTCAGCTCGTGATCGTCGTTGCGACATTCCACAGCAAGAGCACCTTGACCGACCTGCGGGATCATCAGCGACGGATCGAGAACATCCACGTTTCCAGGTTCGATACCCAGGCGGCTGAGCGCGGCATTGGCCATCACGATCGCGTCCATGACCTGGGCGCCGTCGACCGGCGGGGCGTTGAGCTGTCCGAGACGGGTCTGGATGTTTCCCCTCAGTCCGACGAATTCCAGATCGGGTCGGAGGTGTTGGAGCTGCACCCGCCGACGGTTCGACCCGGTCGCCACGGTGGCCCCGATCGGCAGTTGGGCGAGGGAACAACCGATGAGTGCGTCGCGATCGTCGCCCCGTTCCGGGAACGCGGCCAGCACGAGCCCATCGGGTGTTTCGGCCTGCAGGTCCTTGGCCGAGTGGACGGCAATGTCGGCCTGACCGAGAAGGACGAGCTGCTGGATCTCCTTGCTGAACGCGCCCTTGCCACCGAGCTCGGCAATCGGAACACTGAGATCTCGATCGGCGAATGTTTCGGTCGAGATGATCTCGATCTCGACCGAGGGGTCTACCCCAGTGAGAAGATCGGCCACATGATGGGCCTGCCACAGGGCTAGTGGACTTTGACGGGTGGCGATCCGAACGATCACGAGAGCCCGAAGAGCTCCCGCACTGCTTCCGCCAGTCGATCCCCACGATGTGAACCCGACGCTGAACGCAGCCCTACCGACGGCTCGTGGAGCATCTTCTTCACGATGGCCCTGGTGAGTGCGTCGACCGCTGCGGATTGGGCAGGATCAAGACTGTCGAGGTGTTTGGCGTAGTGGTCGAGCTCACCGCTACGAACAGCCTCGGCCCAGCGGTGCATGCTGCCCAGGAGTGGTTCGACTTCTTCGGCACTGCTCGTTGCCCGATAGCGGACGATTTCTGCATCGACCACGGCTCGAGCCGAGACCACTTCCTTTTGCCGTTCTTCGAGTCCACGATTGGCGAAAGCCTGGAGGTCGGAGAGAACAAGCAGATCGACCCGATCAGATCCGATGACGGCGGGGTCGACATCGCGAGGCACGGCGAGGTCGAGAATCAGCAGTCGGTCGGCTCCGATGCCGGAAGGCTCGCGCTGGGCGGTTCGGGCCTCGCAGGCTCGAGCCACGAGGTCGGCGTCGAGAACCTGGCCCGGAGCACCAGTGGCGCTGATGACGACATCGGCAGCTGCGACCGCCCCTTCGAGATCGTCGAATGAATGAACGCTCGCTCCGATCGCGGCGGCGATCTCGGTGGCTCGCAGGGCGGTGCGGTTGGTGACGGTGACGGCGACGTCTTCACTCTTGATGAGGGCGGTGGCCACACCCGAGCCGACTTCGCCAGCGCCGATCAACAACACACGCATGCCGGTGAGATCGCCGAGCCGCTCCCGAACCAAGCTGACCGCAGCGTGCGATATCGAGGCCGTGCGGCGACCGATGGCGGTGTCGGTGCGGACCCGTTTGCCGGAACTGATGGCGTGTTCGAAGAGCGGACCCAACAGGGGGCCGACCGAACCCTCGATGCGGGCCGTTTCCCAAGCGTTGCGAATCTGCCCAAGGATCTCGTGTTCTCCGAGGACCGCAGAATCGAGTCCGGCGGCAACCGAGAAGAGATGCTCGATTCCTTCGTTGTTGAAGTGCACGTAGAGGTGCGGGGCGAACACGGCATCGTCGACACCGGCCACGAGGGCCAAGGCATCCCGCACTTCGCGGTAGGCATCGTGGAAGCGTTCGGCGTGAACGTAGACCTCGGTGCGGTTACACGTGGACAACACCACGGCCTCGTTGATGAACTCACCAGAGACGATCTCGCTCAGCGCCTTCGGCAGCACGTCGGCCGAGATCGTCATCTTCTCGAGCACCGAAAGAGGAGCCGAGCGATGATTCAGGCCGATTGCGATGACGGTCATTGGACTCCTCGGGTGCCGAATGCACCGCAGCACCGGCCATGCCGACTGCTGCAACAACTGAACCGGGGCTGGAAGCAGCGGATTCCCCATTCTCGCCGGGAAATGGTCGTCTGCACCACTCGGGTGGGGGTGGAACGTGTCACGTCGACGAAGACTCCTGCTCGAGGTGCCGGGCGAGCGGCACTCCGACGCCACTCCGAACGCCTGCGGACCGCTGTTGGTAGAAACTCAAAATCTGGAGTTCGGTGGCGAGGTCGACCCGTCGGACTTCCACATCCTCGGGAACATCGATGCCGATGGCGGTGAAGTTCAAGAGCGAAGTGAGCCCGGCTGCCACCATGAGGTCGGCGGCGGCTTGGGCGGCGTCGGGTGGTGTGGCGATCACGGCGACGGCCAAGTGCTCGCGAATGACGATCTCGGCGGCGGCGTCGACGTGTTCAACGGTGATGCCGGCCACGGTTTGCCCGACGACGCCGGCGTCGACGTCCAATAGTGCCCTCACCGGGAAGCCTCGGCTACCGAGCCCGTCGTAGTTTGCGAGCGCTCTCCCCAGGTTGCCAACGCCCACGATCGCCACCGGCCACTCCTGATTGAGACCGAGGACCACGCTGATCTCGTAAACCAAGTACTTCACGTCGTAGCCGACTCCGCGCGTGCCGCTGATGCCGAACGACGCAAGATCTCGACGCAGTGTCGCAGGATTCACCCCGGCCAACTCCGCCAGTTGGTCGGACGAGACCATCGCCGAGTTGTCCGCCGCGAGATCGACCAACCGCTGGAGATAACGGGGAAGCCGGGCGACGGTGGCCTCGGAAACGCGCCCGGTGTCGGAGTTGTTGCTCACCGGATCGCTTCAACGAAAAGGATGCTCACGACGTCGAGCTACTCACTCGGAGTTCCGCGGCGCGAGGCGATCGACATGCCAAGAGGCTACGAACCCACGCTCGATTTCACAAATGAACAAACTGACATGTTGGAACGTCAGTCCTCATCTCGACCGGGCGACCGCCGATGGGAGGTTCTGAGCAAAAGTCGCTTCCGCCGTCGAGAAGTCCGTCGCTACTCGAGCCTTCTCTGGATGCTCTGCTTCAGCGCGATCCTGATTTCGACTGCCCTCACCGCCTCGGCGGCCGGCGCCGACGAGCGCGACGACGAGCAACAGTTCTACGCCCTCATCAACGAACTTCGAATTTCTCGAGGACTCCAACCACTGGTGGTCCACGCCGAACTCGTGTCAACGGCGAGGGGCTGGGCCCAGGTCGTTGCCGACGCCGGCGCCATCAGTCATGCTCGGGACCTCTCGATCGGTGTGACCGAACGGTGGGCCCTTCTCGGTGAGAACGTCGGCGTGACCTCGAATTCGGTGCAGCGCGTCTTCGACGCATTCGTGGCGAGTCCCACGCACTACCGGAATCTGGTCGAGTCATCGTTCGATCACATCGGCGTGGGAGTGGTCACGGGATCCGACGGTCGGCTCTACACGGTCCATCGATTCATGGACCTCGTCGGCCAACCCCAACCGGCAGCGCCCGCAGTGCCCGATCCCGCGCCGGTCGTACCCCAAGCCACCGCTGTACCCAACACCACGAACCCTCCGGCGACCGCTCCGACCACCACGCCGCCTGCGAGCTCGGCTCCTGCGACCGCCCCTCCTGCGGCTGCGCCAGCCACCACCGAGCCTGTCACGACCGTGCCCGTCGGCGCCGAACGTTCGAGCCGGTTCATCGACGTCCTCCTGGAACTCGACGCCGCCGGCATCTAGGTCCCGTTCCGCGTTGTGATCACGGGCCCTGCGCAGCAGCACGGCGAGCGCAGGAACTGGGCCTCCATACGTCGGAGAACCTCTGATCCAAACGCTTTTCGGTCTGCGAAAAGTTTGCGATCGCGGTGGCGAATAGTGTCGCGACCAACGAGGGGGATGCCGTGGAGATTCGATTGCTCGGTTCGACCGAGGCTTTCGACGAGTCGCGTCGCGAGCTGGCTGGCCCGACGCAGCGCCGGCTGCTTGCTGTGCTGGCTCTTCACCGCAACGAGGTCGTATCGGTCGACAGCCTGATCGATCTGACATGGACGGGCAATGTGCCGGACCGCGCGGAGCACAACGTGCGTTCGTACGTTCATCGTCTCCGCGGCGCGCTCGGCCCAACAGGACACCGAATCGAAACGGTGGAGACTGGCTACCGCTTGTCACTCGGGCGCGATGAGATCGACATCGACAGATTCGACGATTTGGTCTCATTGTCGGCCCGGCTGCAACTCACTTCTGAACCAACCGAGATCCTCGAGATCATCTCGGAGGCTGAGGCAATCTGGCGGGGTCGACCGTTCGGAGAGTTCGCCGATGAACCGTGGGCCCGAGGAGAAGTGGCTCGGCTCGAAGAGTCACGACTGGCGCTGCAGGAACGCCGAGCCGCTGCGCTGCTGGAGGCCTTTCGGCCCGAGCAGGCGATTGCGGTCTTGGAGCCTGTAACGCGAGAACACCCGTTGCGGGAACAGCCCCGAAGCCTGCTGATTCAAGCCCTCTACCGATCAGGGCGGCAGGCCGAGGCGCTTCGCTCCTTCCAGTCCTATCGCAGGTTGCTCATTGATGAGGTCGGTGTCGAGCCATCCGCGGAACTCGTGGAGCTCGATCGCTCGATAGCGCGAGGTGAGGTAGGGCACGCGTCCAGCCAGAGGAACGTCCTTGGCGCCTACGAGTTGCTCGAGCGCATCGGAAGCGGAGCGTTCGGCGTGGTTCACCGCGGCATACAGCGGAGCCTTGGGCGCGAGGTCGCAATCAAGGTGATCCGTTCCGAACTCGCCAACAACCCGGACTTCATTCGACATTTCGAGAATGAAGCCAGCCTCATCGCCCGCGTCGAGCATCCGAGCGTGGTGCCGCTCTACGACTATTGGCGCGATCCCGACAGGGCGTACCTCGTCATGCGCTTCATGGCTGGAGGTTCGCTCCAGGATCGGTTGGAGGACGGGCCGATCGAGGCCGCAGACGCACTGAACCTGATCGAGAACCTCGCTGGTGCGTTGTCAGCTGCCCACCGAGCGGGCGTGGTGCATCGAGACGTGAAGCCGGCCAACGTGTTGTTCGATGAGGCCGGCCAGGGCTTCCTCGGTGACTTCGGAATCGCCACCGACCTGGCTGCCTCGAGCGGGGCAGTTCCCGCCCGGATATCTGGTTCTCCGTCAAGCTCGCCCGAACAGTTGCGGGGCGAAGAGGTCGGGCCGGCGGCGGACGTCTACGGGCTCGCACTCGTCGCGGTTGCCGCTCTTCATGGGACCGTTCGACAACAGGCCGGCGCAGGCGAGCAGGGTGGGC
>JBBKXQ010000104.1:0-2548 GCA_037969565.1 Acidimicrobiales bacterium
GGGGCCACGCCGGCCGGTGCATCGGGTCTGCCGGGCACTCCCTGAGGGAGTGCCCGCGAAGGTCAAGGACGAACCGTGCTCAGCGGCGCCTACGGAACTCGTACACCTTGTTCACGCCGTCGTCAGACACGTAGATCGACCGCTCGCCGACGGCGACACCGGACATGAGTCCGTAGGGGAAGAACCCTTCCGGGACGCGGTCGGAGTAGTCGAGGCCGACGATCACGGGAGACTTGTCGCCTGTCGCCAGGTCGATTGCCGTCACCTGCTGGCGCCCGGTCTCGACGACCAGGAGACGATCACCGTCAACCGTCATGCCTTCGGGGAAGAGCAGGTCGAGAGCCAGCACTCTCGCTCCGCTTTCGTCGACAGCCCACACGATGCCGGTCGCCCAGTCACCGATGTAGAGCGTGTCACCATCCGAGGCCAGGCCGAGCGGCACAAAGAACGGCAACGGTGCGGTCATGGTGCCGTCAAGGAGGACATCGCGCGAACCCTCGGCCCTCACCACGTTGCCGGCCGCGATCTGCGCAGCCACGATGTCGCCGTCGTGGCGAATCGCGTTCGTGACACCAGCGAGGTCCCGGATGTCCAACGACACCGCGCCCGTCACGGGATCCAGCACCTGCAATGCATTGCTGAAACCGTTCGTCAGGATCAGGTCGTCGCCGTCGGCGACGATCACCAGCCTCGGCTTGGACCCCGAAGTGGCCTTCCGGCCTTGGTTTCGACCAGTATCGGAGGCTTGGTGGGAGCGGCTCAACCGATTCTGGTCTGGTGAGCATGAAGCACTTCAGGTGACAAACGAGCAGGTTGCGTCCGAAGCTCATCGCGAGCCGAACACTGATCCGCGGTGATGCGCAGACGTACACGTCCGCTCCTACGTTTGCCAATGCACCCTCGATCTCGATCGGCATACCCAGATCGATCGCTTGGGCGACTTGCGGCCACTCGGCAATCGCTCCCGGACGGCCGATCTACTCGGTCCAAGTAGGCGTCAATATCGGCTCGAATGCACTCGGTAATCGCAGCCGACCACGACACGTAGACCACTCGGCTTCCGGCGATATGTCGTGGTCGATCCGGAGTGGGCGTCCGGCCTCTACTGTCGTTCCGTGAGCCAACAAAGTGATCGTCGAGTTTGGGACTCCGGCGTGCAATCGGCTGGGCGCGATCTGGGCTGGAAGGTAGCGGGCGGCGGCTTCATCTACCGATCTAGCGACGAGTACATCTTCGAGCTGAGCGCTCCGGCGCCCGGCGAGGGCCGTCAACAGCGAGGAGCGCTTTTGGCGAAGCCGCTCGCGCTTGATCCCATCTTCTGGGAGATCATCGGCTCACCCGAGCTTCTCCGTAAGCGTCTCGCGTTCCGTGTGAATGGCGCCTTCACCCTGCCAGGGTTCGACATCGGCGAAGTTCTTTACACCAGCGAGTCGGCGCCCGAATCGATCGTCGGCCATCTGGACGACCGCTTCTCCCAAGTGGAGCCCGAGTTGAGGTCGGTGGACGCGTTCGAGTCGTTGATCAAGGCACACCTCCCGCCCCGCAACGGCGGCAATCTGGCAACGTGCGTTGCTTGGTACATCGCTCTCGAACGTCCCGCTGATGCGGCGCCGCTGATCCGCGAGGCGGTCGGTTCGGATCTGGGGGGAGGTTTCGGTTTCCCGGGCGGAACCTTTGAAGAGCTTGCACTTGACCACCTCGGTCTCGAAAACGAACGCGGACATCACGGCGAACAGATCGACGGTCGGTTCCGTCGGATCTTCCCTGGTGCGCGGTGGACCCCCGAGCAGCGCCTTCGCATGGACCTTGAGCGGATGGACGGCGTCGAGCACTTCGCGCTCGCACTCTGGAAGCTTCCCGAGGACGCAGATCGACGCGTTCCCGATGGCCGCTGGGATACTGACAGCTACATCCAGTGCGCCGGAGGTCCCGATCGCTTCGTGATCGAGACTCGACGCCCGCAAGGGGATCTCTTCGAGCAGGCGATTCTCGGACATGGTGGGTCGCCGATCGAAACGATCGATGTTCGGCGAGGGGACTTCACGTCCACCGTTTCCGCAGCGGAGGTCTTCACCCGCGACGAGACGCTCGATGTCCTGTTGCACTACATCGAGCACGAGACCACCCCCAAGCGCCTCGAGAGCCGCCGACTCGACCTTGCGCCAGATGGAATCACCTAGCGTCGGCATCGCCCCACTCGGTCGGCAACGGCACAAATGAGCGCGCAGCGACAGGGGTTCGAGTCCCTGGGCCTCTTGGCTAGGAACGTCTCGAACCCTTGATCAGGACACGCCGCTGACCAGGGGAAACACAATCCCAGACACGCCGAAACCTGAGAAATGAGGTGTGGGCCTTCGGGGGACAGCTTTCACACCCCACGAGCGGTGCTGCGGCGACGTTGTGAGCGCCAGCGAGCAACTCGTTAAGTGAGCGAAGCGAACGACGTGGGCTTCGGGGACAGCTTGCGCACCCCAACAGCGGCTACCGCGGCGACGTTGTGAGCGCCAGCGAGCAACTCGGGTTTCGCCGAAGGCGAATACGTGGGCGT
>JBBKXQ010000105.1:0-19381 GCA_037969565.1 Acidimicrobiales bacterium
TCGGTCGGGGCCGGCGGTGCAGTGATGATCTTGAATTCGGGCGATTCACTGAATGCTGTCATGAGGGAGCCGCGGTCGACGGCGCCGCTCGTCAGTTGGCTGAGCCAGAAGTCGAAACCCGTTGCCTCGGCCGGACGGCCCAGAACATTCCGATAGATCTGTTGGACGAACTCGGCGTCGGAGAGTTGACCGTACGTGGCGATGAACTCAGGGGACGTTTCGAAACCGGCGGAAATCTGCTCCAACGAGGTGCCCCCGGCGTTCACCTCGATCCACCAGCGCAGGCCGGTGGCATCGGGTTCGCGCTCGAAGTAGGCCAGATAGAGGCGGCGAATCTGCTGCGGATCCACCGATTCCCCAATCACGAATTCCAGCGACTCGCTGAACCCAACCATCACTTGGGCCCGGCTCAGCGATCCCGACGACAGGGCACCCGCCCAATGGGCCGCACCCGTGGCATCGACCGGGCGCTCTAGCACGTTCCGATACACGAGCTCGACGAACGCGGTATCGGTCAGCGATCCGTAGGTCGTGGCGAACTCGTGGCTCGTCTCGAACTGCTCAGCTAGGTCGACGAGTGTGAGGCCATTTTCGAGGCGACCAACCCAAAAGGAAAGTCCGGCATTGTCTGGTTCACGGTCGAAGTAGGCCTGGTACAGGCGACTCACCGTGGGCGACGGATCACGAGGCGACGTGGCTTGGGCAGGCACCATCCCGGTGAGGAAGATCACGACGGCGACGACACCGCTGATCAGGAGGCCGTGGGGGAGTCGGGTTCTTCGTCGAGTCAGTGACACCAAGCTCAGAAACTACGAGACAGTACGGTTCGGGCAAAGGGCGAAAACGCCCTGGGCGCCGATCGTTTGTCGTTTATCGTCCAATCGATCCAATCGAAAGGACCGTCGCGCAATGTTCGATGTCGAAATCCACATGAAGAACCAGCCCGGCCAGCTCGCACTCATGGGCGCAACCCTCGGCGCGGCCGAAATCAGTGTCGAAGGAGGGGGAATGTGGCTCGTCGATGGGGTCGGCGTGGCCCATTTCCTCGTCGAAGACGGCGAGAGGGCGCGCCGTGTCCTGATCGACTCGGCAAGTTCTGCCAAGCGATGGCAGACGCTGGGGTCAACATCGAGGTGCTCTACAGCGATCATGATCATCAGCTCGTCGTGACCGTCGACAACCAGGAAGCCGGGCAGGAAGTCAGTGATGTCTGGAACGCGTCCCGCTCCACGGCGTGAGGACGAGGTCGTCGCTCGAGCCCACGCTCCCTGCCGTGCGAGATCGACAACCCTCGTGGTGATCGTCTCGTGCCCGGCGATCTCGTCGACTTCGAGTCTCCAGGATTCCTACCCATCGCGTGCCGGTCTGCGGAGGTCGCGGTGCCCTGTCGGAGTGTCTCCAGCGCACCGGATCAGCCGTTCTTGCCATCGCAGCGGGCGTGACCGGAGCTGACCACTTCATCAGCTCCGGCTCTATCGCCTGAGGAGAATCGAATTGGAGACCGACGCCGGCCCGCATCTCACTTTCTCTGCTCTTCATGCCCGTTGTGTGCCGTGCGGGCTACTACTACGACTTGGCTGGGTTACAGGCCCTGCCGGGGGTTCCGGGTGGAGGGTTAGCAACGAAATGGTTGGCTGGGTCGGGGTCTAGATCGAACCAGACCTCGTGGGGCGTTTGTGTTCGAAGGGGGCTGTCGGGATTGTCCTCTCGTCCCGAGAACCCGCACTCCGACCTTGCGTGCTCTCTCATCCCGGTGGCCTTGAAGGGCCACCGAGGGCCGAAGCGGAGCCGGTTCAAAGTGACCTTCGCCCCTGGGAAGGCGGCGACCCCGAGCTCAGTATTAGTTCAAATCGCAACGATTGAAGGGACCAGTCCAATGATGAGACTCGTGATAGGCGCTCGCCGAGCATCGCTGCGACGCATCGCATTGCTCTCCATTTTGGGGCTTGCGGTCGCGTCATGTGGGTCCGGTGACAGTGCTGGCCTGGCAAGTGGGGCCAGTGAAACGACGATGGTAGGAGGAACGGATGCGGCGGACGGCCAGGAAGATGAGGGCCACGCCGAGGGATACGAGTTCGGCGATCCAATGGAGGCGGCCGATGCCTCACGCGTGATTGAGATTGCCGCCAAGGACGACTTCACGTTCGATCCGGCGATTGTCACGATCAGTGCCGGTGAAACGGTGACGTTCAGGGTCGAGAACGTTGGCCTGCTGCCACACGACTTCACCATCGGCGATTCTCACTTGCAAGACGAGCACGAGGCAGAGATGGCAGCGATGTCCGCTGACGACATGGTCATGCACGACGAGCCCAACGCATTCACGATCGCACCCGGTGAGACCAAAGAGATGACATGGCAGTTCACCGAGGTCGGCGAGATCCTCTACGGGTGCCATACGCCGGACCACTACGGCGCCGGTATGAAGGGCACGATCGCGATCGAAGGGTGACGCATTGTGCCGTCTCATCCGCTCCTCGGAACGTGCGATCGTGAGGCTCTGATCAGGCCCCGGTGAGGGTTCCGACCGCCGGCTCGATCGCCTTGCGAACCGTGTCGTTGCGGATGATTATGGCATCCAGGATTCTTCACTCGGCGGGCTGCCTCGCGCACGAAATCGGGGTGAGCCACCGAACGCCGACCTGAAGAAAAGGACGACGTCAAAAGGAGCACCGGAGCGCGTCGGGATGACCGCCAGCGCTCCGGTGAGCGCAGATGGTTAGGGCAATTGCATGATGGTTGAGCGTTGTGCGGAACCGGGTACGAAGAAACTTCCGCCCTTGTCGATCTTGGCGATGTATTCCGATTCGGCCATCAGCTTGTCATTGGCCGCATCGCCTTCTGCAGCCGAACCCGCCCCGAAAATCCAGCTCACTTCGAAGAAATTGCCGGCCGCAGCGGTGGCGAATACTCCGCTGAGACCCGTCACCTTGTGGACGTACTCGAGAATCTCCATGCCCCATCCGAGCGCGGCGCCCAAATGGCCGTTCATGATGGTGGATCTGGTGATGGTCACGAACGGGCTCGGCGCTCCCTGATCGCCTGCGGCGCCGACCACCTGGTTGAAGAAGGTTTCCGCAGGGCCGGCCAGCAGATCGGTCATCTTGGATGTGGCCTCAACGTAGTCAGCCGATGCAGCGAACTTCTGCTGCAGTTCGGTTAGTTGAGCCAGACCCTCGACCCGCACACTGATGCCGAACGATCCGACCGGCATCCCGGTTGAGGCCACCCATGCGGTCGCATCGCCGCCGGAGGCACTGATGACGTCTCGGGTCGCCCCAACCAGCGGTGCGAGTTTGGAACTCGTTCCCGGCTTGGCCTGAAGCGCAGCAAAATAGATGTACATGATTCTCCCTCACGACTCGCACGATGCGAGCAACGTAGGCAGCCTTTCACATGGCACTCCACGCCGCCCCGATAACAGAGAATGAGCGTCAGAACAAATCTGCGGGGTGCGATGCCGTTCTCCGCCATCGCTGAGACCCGAAGCTATTGGGAGTTCAAGTCGCAATAGATTTCGGAATGTGTCAGAGTCGAGGAATGGTAGACACGGAGCGTCCTGATGGTCGTCGGGTCCGGCGGGAGCGGAGTCGTGCCGCAGTGATCGATGCGGTGTTCGAGCTGGTGCGAGACGGGAAAGTGCCACCGAACGTCGAAGACGTTGCCGAACGATCGGGGGTCTCGGTCTCATCGATCTTCCGGACCTTCGACGGGCTGGCCGATCTCCAACGGCAGGCGTTGGAGCAGTCCAACGAGCGCTTCGCCCCGAGCTGCGAGGTTCACGACGCCGATGCGCCGCAGGCCGATCGCGTTCGCTCTCACGTCCGTTCTCGCATCGAGCTCTACGAGGAGGCGGGGGCGCTCATGCGCATTGCTCGTGGTCGAGCGCTCGATCACGAGCCGATGGTGGAGGGCCTCGCGCTGTTCCGAGCTCGTCTCGCCGACCAGACCCGTCAACGCTTCAAAACCGAGATCCAGATGCTGTCTCCGGCCGCTGCGGCGAACTTCGTCGCACTGCTGGACTCAGTCACCTCGCCCGAGGTCTACGAACTGATGACCGCGTCGCACGCTCGAACCCCGCGGCAGATCAGCCGGGCGTGGATCGGCGCGCTCGCTGCGCTCGTCGAGCAGGACCAACGATCGGAGAGGAACCCATGACCCGAGCGTCCCGTTTCGAAGGATCCATCGGCCGCACGATTGCCGAGTCCGAGGCATGGTTCGATGAACCGCCACACCCAGGGGCCGATGCGCCCAACGTGGTGCTCATTCTTCTCGACGACACCGGCTTCGCCCAGTTCGGTTGTTACGGGTCCGACATCGACACGCCCAATGTCGACGCCCTCGCGGCCGGAGGAGCCCAATTCACCAACTTCCATGTGACACCGCTGTGCTCGCCAACGAGGGCATCGCTGCTCACCGGTCGCTCGCAACATGCGGTCGGAATGCGGGCCGTGTCGAACTTTCGCACCGGCTTCCCGAATCAGTTGGGCCACATCAGCAACCACGCAGCCACCGTCGCCGAAGTGCTCAGCGGCGAAGGCTACGCAACCTTCTGTGTCGGCAAATGGCACCTTGCCCCGATGGAGCAGTGCTCGGCCGCCGGCCCCTTCGATCAGTGGCCGCTGGCTCGGGGCTTCGATCGCTTCTACGGCTTCCTCGAAGGAGAGACCGACCAATTCCACCCCGACCTCGTGGCCGACAACCATCCGATCGATCCTCCGGGCAAGCCGGAAGACGGTTACCACGTGAGCGAAGACATCATTGATCAGTTGGTCGCCATGATCAGCGACAGCAAGGGCGTCAGGCCGGATCGTCCCTTCTTCGCCTACGTGCCCTTCGGTGCCACCCACGCCCCTCACCAGGCGCCGGCGAGCTATCTCGAGAAGTACCGAGGCCGATACGACGAAGGCTGGGACGTCATCCGCGAGCGCTGGTATCGACACCAGCTCGAATTGGGTGTGATCCCTGGAGGAACGCAGCTCGCGCCACGTAACCCCGGAGTCGACGCCTGGGACGATCTGTCGGAGAACCAGAAGCGACTCAACTGCCGATTGCAGGAAGCGTTCGCCGCGTTCCTCGATCACACCGACGATCAGATCGGCCGCTTGGTCGATGCGCTGCGAAGCATGGGTCAGTTCGACAACACCATCGTGATGGTCCTGGCCGACAACGGTGCCTCTCAAGAGGGTGGCCCGTTCGGGGTCATGCACGAAATGAAGTTCTTCAACGGCATCTTCGACACCGCCGATGACGTGATCGACAAGATCGACCAAATCGGAGGGCCGCACAGCCACACCAACTATCCGTGGGGCTGGGCCCAATGCGGCAACACACCGTTCAAGTGGTACAAGCAGAACACCCACGAGGGCGGTGTCCATGTGCCGATGATCGTGCACGGTCACGGCGTCACCGATCCCGGAACTCCGCGTGATCAGTTCGTCAATGTCTCCGACATCGTTCCGACGATCTACGAACTGCTCGGCGTGACGCCGCCTGACAACCATCGCGGTCTCGAACAGCTTCCCGTCACGGGAGTTTCCTTCGCTGGAGCCCTTGCTGATCCGTCGGCGCCGGCCACCAACACGCTGCAATATTTCGAGATGGGAGGTAGCCGTGCCCTCGTTGCCGGCGAGAGTGGAGACCTGTGGAAGGCCGTGTGCAAGCACGAGAAGGGCGCCGACTACGACACCGAACCATGGGAGCTCTATCACCTCGCCCAGGATTGGTCCGAGTGCACCAATCTCGCCGCTGAACAGCCAGAACGGCTCGCTGCCCTGATCGACCTGTGGTGGCAGCAGGCCGAACGCCACGGCGTCTTGCCGCTCGATGATCGGATGTTCGAACTCTTCGGGGCCCGCTTCCGAGAGAACTCGCCCCATCCGGCCGATCGTCGCTACGTGTACCGGCCGCCGATGTCACCGATGCCGGGCCAGGCTGCGGCATCGATCGGGGGCTCGTCGTTCGACCTCACGGCCCGGGTGACCCGGGAGTCCGGTCAGGAAGGGGTTCTCTACGCCACGGGCACGGAGAACTCGGGGTTGTCGATTTTCATCCAGAACGATCGACTCGTCGTCGACTACAACGCCTTCGACAACCATGTGATCCTCGAGTCCGAGGTCGACGTGCCCATTGGAAGCTCAGAATTGGTCCTGCACGTGCGACGGACTGCACGCCGGACGGGATCGATGGCGTTGTTCGTCGACGGTACGCTCGCCGGTTCGGCCGCACTGCCGCTGTTCATGTCGATGATGTCGTCGGTCGGCCCCAGCGTCGGTTACGACCATGGCTCACCGGTGTCGACCCGCTACCAAGCCCCCTTCGCCTTCAGCGGCCAACTGCACGAGATCGTGATCCAATTGCTGGCCCGCAAGGATGTCGAAGCCCAACAAGCCGAGGCCTCGGCAGAAATGAGCCGACAATGATCACCGTCACGCTCCTCGGAACCGGGAGCCCGATGCCGAGTCCTGATCGGGCTGGTCCGGCCACACTGCTCTCCGCAGGGGAGGGTGCTGGCGCCGAGCACTACCTCGTCGATGCCGGGCGTGGCGTCCTCATGCGGCTGGCCGCAGTCGGCCTCGGCGCACCAAACCTCACCGCGGTGCTCATCACCCACTTGCACTCCGACCACATCACCGATCTGAGCGACGTGATCACCACTCGCTGGGTGATGACCTTCACCGAGACCCCGCTCACGATCATCGGGCCGGTCGGTACGCAGTCGGTGGTCGATCATCTGCTGGCGGCGCTGGAGCCGGACATCGGGTATCGCATCGCCCACCACCAAGATCTCGACCACCGCCCACCGGTCACGGTCATCGAGGTGGACGAAGGTCCGATCGAGCTGCCGGATGGCGAAGGCGGCAGGGTGGTCATCAGCTGCGCTCCAACCGACCACAAACCGGTCGAGCCGAGCATCGCCTTCCGCTTCGACTTCGGGGGCGCATCGGTGATCGCAGCCGGCGACACCGTGCCCTGCCCCGGCCTCGATGCCCTGTGTGTCGGAGCCGATGCCCTCGTCCACACTGCCATCCGCAAGGACATCATCGCCAACGTGCCGATGCGGCGAATGCAGGACACACTCGACTATCACTCCTCTCCCGAAGAAGCGGCGCAGACGGCAGCCAAGGCCGATCTGGCCACACTCATCCTCACCCACTACGTGCCGGCCATGCCGCTGAGCGGCAGCGAGGACGACTGGCGAGCTCTGGCCGCCGAATACTTCGACGGCACCATCGAAATCGGGGATGACCTGCATCGGGTCGACGTCCACCCCCGCTGACACCACCCGCATCTCATCAACCACCTCGTCAACAACATCTCGCATCCAGGAGACCCAATGAAGACACTGCGCACGCCCGACGACCACTTCGCCGACCTCGAGGGCTTTCCCTTCGCCCCGAATTACGTCGACATCGACGATCAAGATGGCGCCACGCTGCGGGTGCACTATCTCGATGAGGGTCCGGCCGACGGGGCCGTTGTGCTGTGCATGCACGGCGAGCCGTCGTGGAGCTACTTGTATCGCAAGATGATCCCGATCCTGGTTGGGGCCGGGTTGCGAGTGATTGCACCCGACTTGGTCGGGTTCGGAAAGAGCGACAAGCCGGCCGAGAAGAGTGACTACACCTACGCTCGCCACGTCGCCTGGATGCAAGAAGTCATCGTCGATCATCTGGATCTCCGAGATGCCACCTTCTTCGGTCAGGACTGGGGTGGTCTCGTCGGCCTGCGACTCGTCGCCGCCAACCCCGACCGCTTTGCTCGCGTGGTCGTCGGCAACACCGGGTTGCCCACCGGAGACCATGCCCCGAGTGAGGCCTTCCTCCAGTGGCAGAAGTTCAGCCAGGAGTCGCCAGTCTTCCCGATCGGTCAGATCCTGAACGGAGCCACGCTGAGCGCGCTTTCCGACGCCGAACTTGCGGCCTATGACGCACCGTTTCCCGATGAGACGTTCAAAGAGGGGGCCCGCATTTTCCCCTCTCTCGTGCCCACCTCGCCCGACGACCCCGCAGCGGCGGACAATCTCGCGGCGTGGGAGGTCTTCAAGGCGTGGGACAAGCCGTTCATCTGCTGCTTCAGCGACAGTGATCCCATCACGAGGGGTGGCGATGCCCCGTTCAAGGCCCTTGTGCCCGGAGCGGCCGGCCAACCGCATACAACCGTCGCGAATGCCAATCACTTCCTCCAAGAAGACGCGGCTCCGGCGCTGGCTCAGATCATCATCGACGCCGTTGGCGTCTGATTGCGAGCGCCGCTTCAGCGGTCGCGGAGACCCTCGCCGTCCAGGATCTTCGGGGCGTACTTCTCGATCCGTGCTTGGCGGGTCTCGGCCTGCTTGGCATCACTGCGTGAGCACCGGTGCGGCACAGCCTGCGACGTTCCCGCCAACAATACCGCTGGGGGACGTCGCTCATTTCTCGCCGACCAGTCGGTCCAGCGCGTTGTTCAATTCCGAGTGCTCAACGGGCGACAAGGGCTCACCGACGAGCCGTCCGATGTCTCGGGTGTGGGCGGCGGCCATGCGTCGCCAAAGGTGCTTGCCGTCAGCGGTGAGTCCTACCAGCACCTCACGACGGTCGACGTCTCCAGGCTGACGGACGATGAGTCCTGCGGCCTGCAGGCGTCCGACGATGCGATTGCATGAGCTGTTGGCGACGAGGAGTCGATCGGCGAGTTCGCCCATCCGGATCGGGGCGCCATGAGCGTTGATCTGATGCAACACGTCATAGTCCTCGAGTGAGTGCCCGTATCTCGTTCGAAGGTTCTCATCCATGGCTTTCGTTGCGGCCCGATGGAATCGCACGAGGCGCTCCCAGGTGTCGACACTGCTCAGCTCCGTCATGGGCTCACCGTACAGGTATTTCCGACCGGAAATAAAAGAACTCTCGATTCGGTTGTTGCTGGTATGACCACATCGGCAATCGATATCCGTCGCTCCGCTGATCGTTTCCACACTCGGGCCGGTTGGCTCGACTCGAAGCACTCGTTCAGTTTCAGCAGTCATTACTCGCCCGACAACACCCACCACGGTCAACTCCTGGTGCTGAACGATGACCGGGTGGCCGGGGGCACCGGTTTCGAAACGCATCCGCATCGAGACATGGAGATCGTGACCTGGGTGCTCGATGGCGAACTGGAACACAAGGACTCGGAGGGCAACCGCGGTCTCATCTATCCCGGCCTGGCTCAGCGCATGAGTGCCGGGCGAGGTATCTGGCACTCCGAGAAGAACTCGAGCGCGACCGACGACGTGCACTTCATCCAGATGTGGGTATTGCCCGACACCGAGTCGGTTGACCCCGGCTATCAGCAGCTCGACATCAACGACCAACTGGCGGCCGGCGGGCTGGTGCCGATTGCGTCGGGGCAGGGTCACGATGCTGCGATCTCGATCCGACAGCGCGACGCAGTGTTGTGGGGAGCCAGGCTCGGAGCCGGTGAACGCATCCAGGTGCCCGAAGCGGCCTTCGGTCATGTGTTCGTCGCACGAGGCAGTGTCCAACTCGAATCGAACGGGCAATTGGACACTGGTGACGCCGTCCGTCTCATCATGGGAGGCGATGTCGCACTCGTCGCTGACAGCGATGGGGCCGAGATCCTGATCTGGACGACGGGAGGAATTCAATGACGAATCGAGAGGATCCTGACGATTCGTACCCGACCGGCGACGAGCGGGCTTTCGACCATTTCCGCGATTTTGTCGACTAGAGCCCCGGCGGTGGCGGCATCGAGGTCGGCGCTGATTGTGTGGTGCTCTGGGCCGCCAACGCCATGATCATCGTGAACAAGGTGGGGACGAAGAACACACCGATCGACAAGGCGCCGAGGACGACGACCACTCCCAACAGGATGACGATGACGACTCGTGCCCGACGCACTGCGATTTTGCCCCGCAGAAGTAACGGCACCGTGACCAGAACGGCGGGAATCGCGACGATGAACAGCACGCTGACGCCCTCGCTCGACAGCAAGGACACCTGGCTGCTCGTCATCACGCCATTGGAATCGACACTCGACGAGGTGCCGAACGGGAGCAGCGCCACGCCGAATCCGGTCAGCGATGCAAGCGCCAGGGCAGCAAGAACTCCATCGTGATGTGACAGAGCTGGTTGCCGAGCAAATAGACATCCAGCGAGCAGCCGGCCAACTACCGCCCTGGGTCTCGCCGAAGGCAATGGCCGAACTCGTCGTTGCGGTGGTGCACGGCACCCTCGTTACATCGATGGTCGATCCCGCGTACAGCGACGCGGCGGCTATCGGGCAGCAGTTCGCACAGCTCCTTTTGGAAGCCCGAACCACACCCGACTGAGCGGCCTTCCTTTTCACGTACTGCAAGAGATCAGGGCCTGTTTTCGGCCCTGATCGCACGCGAAACGAGGTGTAATAGCACCGGTGACGACCGCTCCTTCTAGTCGAACGTTCTCCGAACCGTCGGAGAGACGGCGCCTGGCCCTTTGTCTCGCCGCCGGCATCCCCGTGGGCATCGCCGTTGCGATTGTCAGTGCGTGGGAACTCGCTCTGCTCTGCGGCTGGTGTGCGACGGCCACCGCGTTCGTGGTCTCCATCTGGGTCCGACTCAACGGTGCCGATGCAGCGACCACTCGCGAACTCGCAACGGTCGAGGACTCGAGCCGGGCGTCGGCCCGGAGTCTCGTTGTCGTCGCAGCGACGACGAGCCTCATCGGAGTGCTCTTCGGGTTGGCTCGGGCATCGGCCGCAACGAGCGGACTGAAGGTCATGCTCACGTCAGCGTCACTCGTCACCGTGGTCATCTCGTGGATCGTGATCCAAACCGTTTTCACCCTGCGCTACGCACACCTCTACTACACCGACCAGCCAGGGGGCGTCGACTTCCCGGGCGAGGACGCCCCGAACTACAGCGACTTCGCCTACCTCGCGTTCACCGTCGGGATGACCTACCAAGTGGCCGACACCGACATCACCGGGCGCAACGTTCGGCGAACACTGCTGCTCCACTCGTTGCTGTCCTACGTTTACGGTGCGGTGATCATCGCCGTTGCGATCAACCTGGTTGCCGGCTTCGTCGGGTGAGGGGCCGGAACCCTGGTTCCCCGGCCCCTCGATGTCACGGTTTGTCGAGTCGCTGCGCTACTGCCCGACCCATAGCGGCGACCCTGGCGCTCAGCTCAGGCCCGAGAGGAAGTCGAGAAGGGCCGAGTTGAACTCGTCCGGGTGGCTGACGGCGATGCCGTGGGGTCCGCCCTTGATCACGACGTATTTGGCGTTGTCGACGATTTCCTTGGTGCGGGCGCCGCTGACTTCGAGCGGCACGATGCCGTCGCTTTCACCATGGATGACCAAGGTCGGGATGACGACCTTCTCGAGGTCTTTGCGGAAGTCCGTGCGGCCGAAAGCGTCGATGCAGTCGACGGCTGCCTTCATGGAGCCGGGAGCGGCCATGTCCAGCCACTTCTGGAGCTCGCCTTCGTCGACTTTCAGTTCATCGTCGGCGGTGTAGAAGTCCTTGGAGAACTTTTCATAGAACCCGTCGCGGTCGGCTTGCAGGGCCGACTTCATGTCCTCGATGTCAGAATCGGCCAGACCACCCTCTGGGTTGTCGTCAGTCTTCAACAGATAGGGAGGGACAGCCGAGGCAAAGACGGCGCCTGCGAGGTTGTCGGTGCCGTAGCGGCCGATGTAGCGGGCTACCTCGCCGCCACCCATCGAGAACCCGACGATGACCGGGCGATCGAGCCCGAGTTCATTGATGACCGCTTGCAGGTCGCCGGCCATGATGTCGTAGTCGTAGCCACTGTCGGGTTTGTCGGATGCACCGAACCCCCGCCGGTCATAGGACACGACCCGGTAGCCGGCATCTTCGAGCGGACCGTTCTGTTTGGCCCACGATTCGGCGCTGAGGGGCCAACCGTGAATCAACACGACGGCCTGACCCTCGCCGCCGGAGTCGTTGACATTCAGCTTGACGGGAGTGGAGCCGGCTTGGGAGGTCACATGGGGCATGTCAATTCAACTTTCGATGTTGTCGGTGGGTCGTCGTCACCGATGGATGCGACGCAGCCCCGCCTGTGCTACCCACGAACCGAGAACCCAAACGACTCCGACGCTGATCGCTTCGGCGACACGCGTCGGGAGCCGAGCAAGCCGTCTCGGATGAGCGGGCGCGTCCGTGCTAGACCCGGCGACGTGACCAAACCAACAACGACCGTTGCGGCTGCCCTCGGTAGCAGCGGCGCCAAGGTCATCTTCGGTATGCCCGGTGGTGGCCCGAACCTCGAGTTCATCGGCGCGGCCGCCGACTGCGGTATCCGATTCGTTCTTGCTCACGCTGAAACATCGGCCGCCATCATGGCGTCGACGTTCGGTTTGCTGACCGGGACGCCATCGGCCGTGGTCGTCACCCGGGGTCCGGGGGCGGCATCGGTCGTGAACGGGGTGGCCCAGGCCACGCTCGATCGGTACCCGCTGGTCGTGATCACCGACACCGTTTCCGCCGCCGACGCCACCCGTGTGCCACATCAGCGCATCGCTCAGCGTGACCTGATGGCGCCGGTTGCGAAAGCAACAGCGACCATTTCCGCAACCTCGAGCGAGGGCGACATCCTCGACCTGATTACCTTGGCAAACTCGGTTCCCCGTGGGGCGGTCCATCTCGACATCGATGCCACGGCCGCTTCCGAAGCGGGTGCCGCACCCGGGTCAGTTGGCTCGGCGGCCAGCTCGGCGGCCAGCACTGTGGCGAAGGTCGTCGGTGATGAAGCCGCCGCACGGCGCCTGATCCAGGATGCGGCTCGCCCCGTGTTCATCCTCGGCATGAACGCAATCGATTGTGCGCCGACGTTGCGCCCCATTCTCGATCGGCTCGGTGCTCCGGTGCTCACGACCTATCAGGCCATCGGGTGCGTGCCCACCGAAGGACCTCTGCACGCGGGGCTGTTCACCAACGGCGCAACCGAGTCCCATCTGCTGGCTGACGCCGACCTGATCGTGATCATCGGTCTGGACCTGGTCGAGCCGATTCCCAAGCCGTGGACGCAATCGACGCCGGTGTTGTCAATCACCCCTGTGCCGACCACCGATCGATATCTCCCGATCGAGATCGAGCTGATTGGCGATCCGGTCGCTTTGATCTCGCGCTTGCTCGACGGGGGTTCATCCTCCTGGCCTCCCGGTTCGGGTGCCCGATATCGAGAGACATCCCGGGCCGCCCTGCGGCCGCCGAAGACCGGTGGCGACGGGTTCGGTCCAGTCGACTTGGTCGAGACGGTCTCGAGGCTGGCACCATCCGACGCGACGATCACGGTCGATGCCGGAGCCCACTTCCTGGCGGTGATGCCGTTCTGGCCGGTGGAGCACCCCCTTCAGCTCCTCATCTCGAATGGGTTGGCAACCATGGGGTTCTCGGTGCCAGCGGCGATTGGTGCGGCCCTCGCCCGACCGGGACGGCCAGTGGTCTGCTTGACTGGCGATGGTGGTCTGGCGATGACGCTGGGCGAACTGGAGACGATTGCACGATTGGACGTGCCGGTGACTGTGGTCGTATTCAACGATGCCGCCCTCACACTGATCGAGCTGAAGCAGAGTCCGAACAGCGGCGGCCGTGAGGTCGTGCGTTTCGGACCTGTCGATTTCGGGGCCCAGGCCCGAGCGGCCGGACTCGCAGGCTGCATCGTCAAGAACAGCGCCGAACTGGAAGAGGCTCTCGAGGGCGGGTGGGACCATCCCCGACTGATCGACGCTCGTATCGATCCATCGGACTACCGCCACCTGATCACCGTTACCAGAGGGTGACGACCCGACGACGGGCGAGGCGGTGAGGCGGTTGTGCTAGACCATCCTCAGTATCCGCAATACGAAATCAGATGAGCGCATGACCGTGAAAGTCGCAAAGTTCCTCGACCTTTCCGAAGGGAGCGCGGGTCACCGAGCACATCAACAAGATCTGGCGCAAATACATGGGCGAAGGAAACGGTGACGAGTACGGCATCCGCGATCCCGCGAACAATGAGCGTCGTGTGTTGTTCGAGTGCCGGGTCGACAAGCTCGCCACATTCGGCCAGCCCTGAACGATTTGCTTCGTATCGCCGTTGTCGGTGGATCACTCGGCGGGCTCACCGCGGCATGTCTGCTTCGAGAAGCGGGCCACGATGTCACCGTGTACGAACGATCACCGCGACCGCTGGAGCAACGGGGAGCCGGCATCGGCCTCCTGGAGGCCACCTCGCGCTATCTCGTCGGCCGAACAGCGATCGAACTGACGGACATCAGCATTGTTTATCGGCACCTGATGGATCGTTGGGGCAACGAGCGCTACCGACTCGGACACGACATGGTGTCGTTCGAGCAGTCCGATTCCAGTGTTGTTGTTCTCTTCGCCAACGGTGAACGCGAGGAATTCGAGCTCTTGGTCTGTGCCGACGGAGTGGGATCGACTGCTCGTCAGCAGTTGCTGCCGAACGCGGCTTCGGCCTACGCCGGTTATGTGGCGTGGCGAGGCATGGTGCCGGAGTCCGATCTCCCGCCCGAGATCGCAATGGAACTCACCGATGCCATCACCTACCACGTCTACGCCAACAGTCATATCCTCGTGTATCCGATCCCAGGCCTCGATGGCTCGGTCGTCCGCGGCGAGCGACTGATCAACTTCGTCTGGTATCGCAACTACCTGGAAGGACCCGAGTTCGATGAGTTGATGACCGATCGTCACGGTGATCGACGCGACCTTTCACTGCCACCGGGTGCAGCCGCCGACCACCACACTGCCGAACTGCGAGCATCCGCTCGAGCTCACCTTCCTCCACTTCTGGCCAGCGTGGTTGCAGGAACCGCGGAACCCTTCCTGCAGGTTGTCTACGACATCGAGGTCGACAGGATGGTCTTCGCTCGGGTCGTGTTGCTGGGCGACGCTGCGTTCGCTGTCCGCCCTCATGCTGCAGCCGGCACCGCCAAAGCGGCCGAAGACGGTTGGGTGCTGGTTGATTCGCTCGGAAGTAGTGCGTCCGTGCCAGAAGCGCTGGCCGCTTGGGAATCGAAGCAGATTGCCCTCGGCCGAGATCTGTTGGAGCGGACCCGTCGTATCGGTCGCCGATCCCAGATCGACAACACGTGGATACCGGGCGACCCGGAGTTCATCTTCGGTCTTCACCAACCGGGAGATCAATGACCACCAACGTGGCGGCTGCGATGGCCGAAGCCGCCAGTGCCCTGTTGGCACTCCTCGACAACGAGCAGCGGGCCGCCGCCACCTGGCCGTTTCCGTCGGACCAAGAGCGCCGCCTGTGGTTCTACACACCAACCGACCACGGCGGATTGCCGATTGCGATGATGTCCCCGCAGCAGCAGCGAGCGACCCATCGATTGTTGGCAACAGGACTCTCAACAGCCGGTTATGTGACGGCGGCCGCGATCATGGGCCTCGAGAACGTGCTCGACTACACCGAAGGCTGGACCGCTGGGTTCGAGCGAGCCCGCGGTCGTGATCCCTTGCTCTACTACGTGTCTCTCTTCGGAACACCGGGCGACAACCCGTGGGGGTGGCGCTTCGGTGGCCACCACATCTCGCTGCACTACACCGTCGTCGACGGGCGAGTCGTCGCGGCAACTCCCAACTTCCTCGGAGCCGACCCGGCGACGAGTGCGTTGCTCGGCCCGCATCTGCACCGCCCGTTGGCCGGCGTCGAAGATCTCGGTCTCGAGTTGATGCGTTCGTTCGACCAGGAGCAACACCGGCGAGCAACGATCTCGTCGATCCCTCCGTCGGACCTCGTTGGATCAAATCGAACGGTCTTGACCGAAGGCGACCGGCCGATGTCGCTCACCGACATCTGGCGTCGGCGCTTCGAGGGTGATCTGGGCCGAGCGATGGCCACGACACAGAGTCGAGCCGACACTGATCTCGGAATCGAGGAGCCTCACCTCGATGCGCTGAGCTTCACTCATATTCCGAAGGGTCTGATCTCGACGAAGTTGACCGCGGATCAGCGTGAGCTCCTCTGGGCGCTGCTCGATTGTTATCTGCATCGTCTGCCCGATGAGCTCGCCGACGAGCAGAAGTCGAAGGTCGCGGCGTCGTTCGACTTCCTCCATGTCGCGTGGGCCGGTGGCTCCGAACGAGGCCAACCGCATTACTACCGGCTCCATGGTGGCGATCACTTCGTCGAGTACGACAACACGCAGCGTGGGGCGAACCACATCCATTCGGTTTGGCGTGACCTGTCGACCGACTTCGGCGGAGATGCCCTGGCCGCGCACTACGCCGCCGACCATCGCTCCTGACGAGGGTCGCCCTTCGATCCGCAATGTTGCTCCGACGATTCAGGGATCCCGTCGCCAGCACCAACGCCTAGCATTTGGGTCGCCCGCACCGGCTTACGAGGACCGTCGAATGACCGAGAGCCCAAACACGACGCCTGCCTCGAGCCCGCACGGGGACGACTCTTCGTGGACACCCCCGCCGGTCGACCTCGAGTCGGTGAAGACGGGAGACATGCCGGGCGACAAGATCCAGATCAGCCAGTCACACATCGACATGGCCAACACCGTCTTTCCCCACCTGGTGCAGGAGCTGTCGAAGCTCGGCGGCGGTCGAATCGTCGTGTCGGTCTACGGAGGGTCCGGAGTCGGCAAATCGGAGCTCGGGTCGGTGCTCGGGTTCTACTGTCAGCAGCGGGGCTTCGCCCCCTACGTTCTCTCGGGCGACAACTATCCGCATCGGATTCCAGAGCTCAACGATCTCGAGCGACTGTCGGTGTTCAGAAATGCCGCGCTACGCGCTTTTGCGATGGATCCGGAGTTCTCCGACGCTCGGATGGATGAGCTCCACGAACTTTGGCCTTCGATGGACGACATGAGATCGAGCCTGGCCGAAGACGTTTCGCCGCTGGGGGTGTACTACCGAGCCGGGCGGGACGCGCTGGATGGGTACCTGGGCAGTGAACAGGAGACCGACTTTGCGATGGTGAACAGCATCATTCAGTCGTTCAAGAACGGCGAGGACGCAATCAACCTGAAGCGGATGGGGCGCTCTAGCGACGACATCCGCTACGAATCGGTGGACTTCTCGGATGTTCGAGTGCTCATTGTCGAATGGACTCATGGCAACAATCCACTGCTTCACGGTGTCGACTACCCGATCTTCCTGTTCAGCACGCCGGGCGAGACACTCGCACATCGGCTGGCTCGAGGGCGCGACAAGAACACCGACAGTCCGATGATCGGCCTCGTGTTGGGCCTCGAGCACGAGAAACTGATCAGTCAGGCCGATCGCGCTGCGCTGATCCTCTCCAAGAGCGGTGAGCTTCTGCCTTTCGCCGAGTTGCAACGGCGGATCGCGGAATGACGGACTTGCGACGCCGAGCCGGCGGCGATCGATTGCCCGGCGGCGTCATGCTGAACGCCTATCCCGACAGCTGCGGCGGATCCTTGTCCGCAATGGTGGAATTGCTTGGTCCTGGCCGTCCGCTCGACGACGCGTTCTCGCTCTTCTACATTCTGCCGTCGCTCTACAACTCGGATCTCGACCGTGGCTTCTCGGTCGTCGATTACGGCATCAACAATGTCATCGCAACAGAGCACGATCTGGGCGACCTTCGAGCGCTCGGTCTCGAACTGAAGCTCGACTTCGTCTTGAACCACATCTCGGTCCAGTCGCCGCAGTTCCGAGACCTCTTGAAGCACGGTGACGAGTCGTCCTACGTCGACTTCTTCGTCGACTGGAATGCGTTCTGGGAGGGGCAGGGGGAAACGGGGCCCAACGGTTACGTCGTCCCCCGTGAGGAGCACCTGGAGAAGCTCTTCATGAGAAAACCTGGTCTCCCGATTCTGCGGGTGCCGTTTCCCGATGGATCCAATCGCTACTACTGGAACACGTTCTACCAAGACGTGAGGGTGGAGCCGCCAGCGGCGAAGGATCTGCTGTCGGTCGAGGGTCTGGCGGAGGAGGGGGCCGAGACGGTCGCTTCGGCCATCGCTGCCGGTGTACGGAGCGGCACGCGGATCGAGGACGTCGATTTCGGCGCTTACGGCCACCTTCGTTCCGAGATCATCCAGCGAATCGAGCGAGACCACACGCACTACCTCGGCCAGATGGATCTGAATGCGAAATCGGAAGGGGTGTGGGAGTACTACGACCAGTGCTTTCAGCAGATGCGGGGCTACGGGGCCACGATCATTCGCCTCGATGCGTTCGCCTACCTTGACAAACAAGTTGGCTCGAGCAACTTCTTCAATGAGCCCGGCACATGGCAACACCTCGATCGGCTGAAGGGGATGGCTGATGCGCACGGCCTCGTGCTTCTACCCGAGATCCATTCCCGTCACGACGAGGGCATCCATGCGAAGCTGGCCGCCAACGGGTTCGCGATCTACGATTTCTTCTTTCCGGGGTTGGTGATCGACGCCCTCGAGAGGGGACGGAACGGCCATCTGCTGGAGTGGATTGGGGAAATCGTGGAGAACGACTTCCTCACCGTCAACATGCTGGGCTGCCACGACGGCATTCCGGTGTTGGACGTGAAGGGCTTGCTCGGGGATCCAGCGATCGAGGAACTGATCGGGGTCATTCTCGATCGTGGTGGGATGGTGAAGAACCTCTACGGGCCTGATGGGAAGACCATCTCGTACTACCAGGTGAACGCCACGTTCTTCAGCGCGCTGGGGGAAGACGAACGCAAGCTACTGCTGGCACGGGCGATCCAGATGTTCATGCCAGGGGTGCCCGAAGTCTGGTACCTCGATCTGTTCTCCGGAACGAATGATCAGAAGGCAGCCGAAGCAGGTGGCCACAAGGAGATCAATCGAACCAATCTCTCCGCCTCGGAGATCGAGTCGAAGTTGCAAGAATCGATCGTTCAGCGCCAGCTCGTACTCCTGAGGTTCCGCAACAGCTTCCCCGCATTCGGATCCGAATCGACGCTGGTCATCGGAGACTGCGACGAGAGCCAGTTGGATCTCACCTGGACCGGTAACGGGTGCTCGGCTTCGCTTCGGGCCCACCTGGGGACGCTCGACTTCGAGGTCACATACGAAGACGGAACCGACCAACGAACGCTTCCGCTCTGAATTTTCCCAGGGTTGATTGCTCGGACGAGGATTCGGGTCAGCTCACTCTGAGTTCGGCGACGATTTCGTCGCCGTCACGTTCGGTGGTCTCGATGAAACCGAGGTCGAAATAAAGCGTTCGGGCGGCGTCGTTCGCGGGAGCGATGCTGAGTCGGACGATTCGATGACCGGCAGAACGCCCCTGATCGATGAGATTTCGGATCGTGGCACGCCCGTACCCCTTGCGCTGCTCGGCGATGTCGATCACCAGGCCGCCGATCCAGAAGGAGCCGTCCTCGTCGACCGCAGTCATCACGAAGCCCACAACCGGTGCGGCATCGTCGGACCCGTGTTCTGTCGGCGA
>JBBKXQ010000106.1:0-19136 GCA_037969565.1 Acidimicrobiales bacterium
CGGGTTACGTCGGATGATCGCGCGGTCCTTGAAAGTGCCCGGTTCGCCTTCGGCAGCATTGACGATCACCGCAGTGGGCTCGACCGAACTCCGGCTGTCGGCCACCGTCCGCCACTTGAGACCGGTGGGGAAGCCGGCGCCGCCCCGTCCCCGCAGCCCGGCGTCGGTGATGGTGGCGATCAGATCGTCGGGATCGGTGACTGCGGCGGCGGACAGTGCCCGACCGCCTCCAGCCGCGAGATGAGCACCGAGGTCGGCAACCGGCTTGGCATCGAGGACACGTTCGACAACTGTCACCCGGCGATCGTACCCGAACGCCTCGACCCGAACCGTGCGTCGAATTGCATGCTTCCCGAGTGCCGACCCGGTTCGACCGACGGTCGACCTCGGGGTCGACCGCGATGCTGACGGTGATTGTCAAACGGTGAGTCAAACGCGTGTGGTGCTTGATGTGGTCATTCAGCGATTCCCGCCAACACGGGTTGGAGTCGGAGAAGCCAGGAGAATCAGATGGCACTGTTCATGGACGTTCACAACATCGAGGGAGGGGTTACAGCGAGTGACGTCGCCGGCGCCCATGAAGCCGACCTCGCGACTCAAGATGCTCATGGGGTGAAGTACTTGCGGTACTGGGTTGACGAGGAGGCAGGCAAGATCTTCTGCCTGGTTGAGGCTCCAAATGCTGAGGCGGCGAACACGGTGCACCGTGAGGCGCACGGGCTCGTTGCGGACGAGATTTATCCGGTGAGTGAGCACTCGTGAACAGCGGGGAGCTGACCACGGTCGCCTCGTTGACGGCAGACGCCGAACTCGAAGGGCTCGGCCTGGCAAGGAGATCTGCCTTGCCCAGTGTTATGTGATCCTGCGCATCGGGCGTATCGGTCATTCGGGGTCGGCCAGTGGCCGGTCGAGCGAGTGTTGTTCGATGCTCCGGTCGAGTTCTGGACGCATCCACGCGATCTTGGCGCACGCGTTCTCGACCGGTGTGCGAGGCACTGGGACACTGATCACCATCGGCGTGCTTGCCTTCCGAACAGCTCCGTGTAGTCTCATAGCATGCGACTAGAAGTTACCCGCAAGAGTGATCTGGCGGTGCGTTCGTTGCAGGCGCTCGCTGCGAGCTCGGAACGGGTGAAGGGTCCGGAGTTGGCTGCGACCGTCGGGTCGACGTCGGGCTTCGTCTCACAGGTGCTGACGCCGCTGGTGCGCGCTGGTTGGGTTCGTTCCGACCCGGGTCCAACTGGCGGCTACTCATTGCTCGCCGATCTCGATGACGTTTCGGTCTTGGCGGTGATCGAAGCGATCGAGGGACCCACCGATTCTGGCCGCTGTGTTCTGGCTGATCGTCCCTGCGCCGAGAGTGGAACCTGTGCACTGCATGTTCCGTGGCTCCGGGCTCGATCTCAACTGCTGGCCCAGCTGGACGCCGTGTCGGTCGCCGAGGCCTCGGCGGTCACGTCATGACCGGCGCCGCGACGCGCTCGATTGGTTCGACGCCGAGCGAAACCGCGACGCCCGATCGCTCGGTTTCGTGGCGGTCGATCGCGTTGCCCACCGAGCATGGAGGCTGGAGTTTGACCGCCGAGCCCGCGTTGCTCGGGCTGCTCGTGGCGTGGTCGGCGCCAGGCCTGGCGTTGGGTGCGGCAGCGATGGTGGCATTCGTGACCCGCACACCCCTGAAGCTGGTGTTGGTGGACCGATTCCGACACCGTTGGCTTGCCCGGACCCGGTTGGCCGCTCAGATCGCTGTCGTCGAGGTGGCGGTTCTCGTTGCGCTCGTCGTCTCCGCCGCGAACGCGGCCGAACCGTTCTGGTTGCCGTTCGCAGTTGCGGCGCCGCTGGTCGGGGTCGAGTTGTGGTTCGACATGCGCAGCCGTGGCCGACGCCTGATCCCCGAGTTGGCGGGATCGATCGGCATCGGGTCGGTCGCCACTGCGATAGCACTTGCCGCCGGCTCGTCGACGTCCATGGCGTGGGGGCTGTGGGTGGTGATCGGGGCTCGATCGGTTGCGGCGATCCCGTATGTGCGCACCCAGATCCTCCGTACCAAATCTCGGCCCACCCCGAAATGGCACAGCGACACCGCTCAGCTCGCTGCGGTCGGCTCGGTGGCCCTCGGTTGGGCGTTCGACCTGGTGCCGGTCGCTGCCGTCGTCGTGATCGGGTTGCTAGCCATCATCAACTTGGTGGCTCTCCGGCTCACACCGAAACCTGCAGTGGTGATCGGAATGCAGCAGATGGTCTTCGGGATCGCCGTGATCCTCACCACTGCTCTCGCTCTCGCCTAGACATCCGTCCAACACAGGAGTCAAACCATGCTGACACTGAAGCCCGACACCACCCTGGCCGAGTTGGTCACGGCTCACCCAGAACTCGCGTCACGCTTCGATGCGCTCGGCCTCGACTACTGCTGCGGCGGTCAACAACTCCTCACCGACGCAGTCGGCGCTGCAGGACTCGACCTGGATGTCATCACGGCCGAGTTGCAGGCCACACCCTTGCAGGCTGGGGCCGATGCCGGACCCGGATGGGACGGTATCGATGGCTTGGTCGACCATCTCGAAGCGACCCACCATGCCTACCTGCATGACGCGTTGCCTCGGCTCACGGCGCTGGCCGACAAGGTCGCCGGTGTCCACGGGGCAAACCATCCCGAGCTGGCACGGGTCGCCGAACTCGTGCACGAGATGCAGGAGGAGCTCGAGCCCCATCTGCGCAAAGAGGAACAGGTGTTGTTTCCCATGATTCGCGAACTCGCCGCCGCGAGCGCGGCGTCGGAGTTTCCCTGCGGCTCGCTCGTCGACCCGATTCGGGTGATGCTCGGCGAGCACGACAGCGTCGGCGAACTCCTGGCCTCGCTTCGGGCCGCCACCGACCAGTACCGCGTTCCCGACGATGGCTGCGGTAGCTATCACGCCCTCTACTCCGGCCTTGCCGAACTCGAGGCCGACACCCATCTGCACGTCCACAAGGAGAACAACGAGCTGTTTCCCCTGGTGCTCGAGACCGAACGAACGATGACCGCGGCGATCCGATGAGCGACGGCGACACCGGCGGTGATCCGCCCTGTTGGGCGCACCTCCCGACGAGGTGAGCGACGAGGCCTCGACCATCGATGACGGTGGAGCGTTGGTCGTCGATCTGGGTGCGGCGTCGGCGGGTTCGGGCGGTGCGGTCTGGAGCCTGCCCCATGGTGGGGATCTCGACGCCAACCTCGTCCGCCTCGATCCAGGCGCCGGGATCGACGCCCATGTGAACAACGATCTGGATGTTCTCGTCTTCGTCCGATCCGGAACCGCCGACCTCATTGTCGACGGTCGAACCCAGCGGCTGAGCCCTGACCACTTGGCGCTCATCCCCAAGGGTTCGCAACGTTCGATCGTGGCAGGTGCCATTGGTGTCACCTATCTGAGCGTGCATCGACGACGTAGCCCGCTGGGCATCACACGACGGGCCCCCGCCGGAACGCGCCGTGAAACCGAGCAATGGGCGCACGAACGAGAACCGCAGCGGCAATCACGCGATAGTGAGCAGCAATGACCAACGCGTCTGACACGAAGTCGAACGAGAACCGAGGCGGCCGCCGGTTCTCGTTCCTCGACGATGAGGTCGACGCAGCATCCGTGGCCTGGGGTCTCGGCGCCGTGTCGATCTTGCTCGTGGGGGTCTATTTCGGGAGTGGGGGGCTGCGCTGGTTCGACGCCGCGCTGTCGGGCTACCTCCTCGGCGTTCTGCTGGCCACCTTCGCGGTGGTCTATCGCTACCGGGTCTGGCTGCAGCGTCCGCCGACCAAGCTGTTGAACCAGCGCGGCTGGCAGGCACTCACACGGCGAGGAAAACGAGCGGCAAACACCGCCACCCTGAGCGGACTGGTCGCAACCAATCTTGCCGGCCAAGGGTTCATCCGTCGCCGATCGACCAGCCGTTGGATGGCCCACCAGTTGGTGTTCTGGGGATGCATCCTGGCCGGCCTGGTGACCTTCCCGTTGACGTTCGGGTGGCTCCATTTCGAATCGGTCGGTCAGGACTCCGAGCAGTACCGGGCCTACGTGTTCGACATCGGCACCATGGACTTCGGCTCGCGCAGTTTCATCGGGTTCATGGTGTTCCACCTGCTCAACATCTCAGCGGTCCTGGTCATCGCAGGGGTCGTGGTGTTCCTGTATCGGCGTCTCAACGACCCCGGGGCGATCGCGGTCGAGCGCGCCGGCGACTTCGCGGCGCTCGCCGGACTGTTCGCCGTGTCAATCACCGGGCTGTTCCTGACCGCGTCGAGCCTGTGGTTGGAGGGCCGGGGCTACGTCTTCTTGAACACGGTGCATGCCCTCACCGTGATCCTCGGGCTCATGTACATCCCTTTCGGCAAGCTGTTTCACATCTTCCAACGGCCCGCCAACCTGGGCGTGCACTTCTACCGACGAGAAGCCGAGGAGGGCGAAGCCCAGACGTGCCGAAGCTGCGGTGAAGGGTTCGCTTCGCAGCTGCAGATGAACGATCTCAAACTGGTCTTGCCCCAGGTCGGGTTCGACTACTCCATCGATGCCACAACCGATGTCCCCGGCGGGAACTGGCAGGACACCTGCCCCCGCTGCCGACGCAAGAACGTGGCGTTGGCCCAGACGAGACGAGTGGACGGATTCGGCTGATGGCACAACCACCACTGAGCGAACAGCAACTGATCGAACGCTATGGCCCGCACCTGAACCAGGCGCCACCGGGCGGGTGGGACGCCGGACTCAAGATCGACAAGGTCGTCGACACCCACTGTTGTTTCTGCGGCCAGCAGTGCGGCATCAAGCTCAAGGTCGCCAACAATCAAGTGGTCGGGTTCGAGCCCCGCTACGAGTTCCCGTTCAACCAGGGCAAGCTCTGCCCGAAGGGCGTCAAGCGCTATTTGCAGGGCAATCACCCCGACCGGCTGCTCGAACCCCTCGAACGCGACCCATCGGCGGCCGCCGGATTCCGACCGGTGACGTGGGATCACGCACTTGACCGCACGGTGGCCGAGATCCGCCGGATCGGCGACCAGTTCGGTCCTGACGCGTTCGCCTTGTTGTCGGGTGTGTCGCTGACGAACGAGAAGTCCTACCTCATCGGCAAGTTCGCACGCCTTGCATTGGGCACGGCCAACCTGGACTACAACGGCCGGCTCTGCATGGTGTCCGCCGGCGCGGCCTCGAAGCGGGCACTCGGGGTGGATCGGGCCCCGAACCCGTGGAGCGACATCCCACTTGCCGATGTGATCATCGTTGCTGGAGCGAACGTGGCCGAGTGCGCCCCGATCACCACCAGTTACATCTGGCGGGCCCGTGACCGCGGCGCCAAGCTCATCGTCGCCGATCCACGGGTCACACCGCTTGCCCGCACAGCGGATGTGTTCCTCGGTCTGCGACCAGGCACTGATTCTGCGCTGTACGGCTCGATCCTGCACGTCCTGATCGAGAACGACTGGCTCGACCACGCCTACATCGACGCCCACACCAACGGCTTCGACGAAGCTGCCGCTGCCGTTGCCGACCACACGCCCCAGTGGGCATCGGAGGTCTGCGGTGTTCCGGCAGATCGGATCATCGAGGCCGCCCGCCTCTGGGGTACCTCGGCAACGGGCATGCTGTTGCACGCCCGCGGGATCGAACACCAGTCCAAGGGCGTCGAGAACGTCAACGCCTGTATCAATCTCGGTCTCGCCACCGGCAAGTACGGACGACCGGGATGTGGCGTGTGCACGATCACCGGGCAGGGCAACGGCCAAGGTGGGCGCGAACAAGGCCACAAATGTGACCAGCTGCCCGGCAACCGGGACATCACCAACCCAGAGCACCGGGCGTTCGTCGCAAGCGTCTGGGGTTGCGACGTCGATGAGATCCCCGGGAAAGGCATCACGGCCCAGGAGATCGTCGAGGCCATCCACGACGGTGAGATCAAGGGTCTGCTGTCGATTTGTTTCAACCCGCTTGTCTCGCTGCCCGACACGACCTTCACTCGTGAAGCGCTCGACAAGCTCGAGTACTACGCCGTGATCGACTTCTTCCTGTCCGAAACCGCACACCACGCCGACATCGTCCTGCCCGGCAGCTTGCACGAAGAAGACGAAGGCACCGTCACGACCGTCGAGGGACGGTGCGTCAAGATCAACGCCGCGGTCGACCCACCCGGCCAGGCCCGTCTCGACTGGGACATCTTCCGCGACCTCGCTCACCGTCTCGGCAAGGGTCACTACTTCGACTTCGACGGCACGGAAGATCTCTTCGACGAGATGTGCCGGGCGTCAGCTGGTGGCAGCGCCGACTATGCAGGCATGACCTGGGACCGCATCGTTGACGAACAAGGCATCTTCTGGCCGTGCCCAGAACCCGGCCACCCCGGCACTCCACGCTTGTTCGAAGGCGGCAAGTTCTTCCACCCCGACGGCAAGGCCAAGTTCTTCCCCATCCGCTACCGCGACCCGGCCGAGGTCGTCGACGACGACTACCCGATCTGGCTCACCACCGGACGGGTCGTTTCCCAGTACCTGTCGGGTACCCAGACCCGCCGCATCGCCCAACTCGTCGACCAATACCCCGAACCGTTGTGTGAGATCCATCCCCGGCTCGCGGCCACGGTCGGCGTCGAATCCGGCGACCGGGTCACCGTCACCTCCCGCCGAGGAGCGATCACCGTGCCGGCCAAAGTGGTCGAGACGATTCGGCCCGACACGGTGTTCATTCCTTATCACTGGCCCGGCGACAAGGCAGCCAACACGCTCACCAACCGGGCACTCGACCCGATCTCGAAGATTCCCGAATACAAAGTTTCCGCCGTCCGCGTCGAAAAGGCTGCAGGTGAGGCCGCTGTCTCGATCACCGACACGCGAGACACCCGACTCCACGACGGTGAGACACCGGAGGCGGCACGATGATCGGAGGCCAGATGTTCGTCATCGACCAGAGTCGCTGCATTGGTTGCGAGGCATGTGTGCATGCGTGCGAGGAGTGTGGCACCCACCGCGGCACATCGCTGATCCACCTCGAACAAATCGACCCCGGCGTCTCCACCCAGACGGCGCCCATGGTGTGCATGCACTGCGAAGACCCGACCTGCGCCAAAGTCTGCCCGGCCGACGCCATCAAGCAGAACGAAGCGGGCGTCGTGCAGTCGGCGCTCGAGCCCCGCTGTATCGGGTGCTCCAACTGCGTCCTCGCCTGCCCGTTCGGTGTGCCCCGGTACTTTCCCGAACCCGACCAGATGATGAAGTGCGACATGTGTTACGACCGCACGTCGCAGGGACTTGCCCCGATGTGTGCATCGGTCTGCCCATCAGAAGCACTCTGGTACGGCACCGCCGAACAGTTCGCCGAACGGCGACCAGGGCAACTCATCAACGACTTCAAGTTCGGGAACCAGAACGTTCGTACCCATGTGGCCACCGTCGTCAACGACCGCAACCAAGGCCCACTCGATCTGGCGACCATGACTGTGCGTGAGCGGTGGCAAGACGACCCCTTCGGGCTTGGTGCCGGATAGACCCAGGAGACACTCGATGACCACAACACAACCCGGAGCCGACAGCCACGACGATGGGACCCCGGTCTGGCTGCAGGATTTCCCCCACACCTCCGCTGGTGAGGACGCCATCACCCGTCGAGCCTTCACCCGCTACCTCATCGCCGGATCTGGCGTCTTCGCCGCCTCCACACTCGGTGCCGCCGCTTGGACCTCCTTGCGCGACCTCGATGCAGGTTCTCCCCGGGCCATCGTCGATCTCGATCAGGTCCCCGAAGGCGACGCTCACCTGTTCCGTTACCCCGGCGCCGATGACCCGGCCGTCCTCATCCATCTTCCGGGCGGTGAACTGGTGGCTTACAGTCAGAAATGCACCCACCTCGGCTGCGTCGTGTTCTACGAACCCCAGCAAACCGAACTCGTCTGCCCCTGCCACGAAGGCGTCTTCGAGGCCGCCACCGGCGACCCGATCGCCGGGCCTCCCGAGCGAGCTCTGCCGGCCATCGGTGTCGAAGTCCGCGACGGCACCGTGTGGGCGCTCGGGATCCAGCGATGACGCCGATCAACTCGAGCGACAACAAACGGACCGGCGCTGTCTTCGTGTACGTCGTCTTGATCCTCGCCCTGCAGGTCTTCTTGCTCGTCGTCTCACTCGAGGCGTTTCAGGCCGACGACGAAGCACTCGCATGGCCGGCGGCTGCGCTGTCGGTCGGCTTGTTCGCCACGGCCCTCGGGTTCGCGCGACTGTTGCGTCGTGGCTGATACCGACCGCTCAGGGCCCGGTCCCACGCGACCGGGGCCCATCGGCGGTGACATGGCTGCAATCGTGTGGGGCCTTGCCCGTCGATTCCGGATCCCGGTCCTCACCAAGCGCCACGACCACACCAACATCATGGGGCTCTTCGCCGGGGTCAACGGTCTCATCGCAATCGGGGTCATGTCGGCAGTTGCGTGGGCCACGGGCCAGCCATTCATCTTTCCGTCGCTCGGCCCCACCGCCTTTTTGTTGTTCTACACCCCGACCAACCCGGCTGCGTCCCCCCGCAACACCATCATCGGCCACGCCGTCGGCGTAGGCGCCGGCTATCTCGCCCTCGTGGTCTTCGGTCTCACCAACGACCCACCGGCGCTCGCCACCGAGGTCACCTCCGGCCGCATCGGCGCCGCTGCACTGTCCCTGGCTCTGACGAGCGCCGTGATGGTGTGGGTTCGGGCTCCTCACCCACCCGCAGGCGCAACCACGCTCATCATCTCCCTCGGCATCCTTCGCGAACCCGACCAGCTCGCCATCCTCATGCTCGCGGTCGTTGTGCTCACCTTCCAGGGCCTGGTCATCAACCGGCTCGCCGGAATCGACTACCCGACCTGGCGAGCCAACCCCGCACCGGTCACACCCCGTAGCCAGACAGGCCACCGGCCGTGACCAGAACGAAGCCATACGAACACCGCAGTCGCGACCTTTACAACCGTGAGGAGATCGCCGAGTTCGTCACCCGCTTCTACCGCGAGATCGCCCAAGACGACCGATTCCACCTCTACTTCGAGACCCTCGCCCACGTCGACTGGCATGCCCACACCCTCGACCTCACCGACTTCTGGGCAGGCATGCTCCTAGGCGAACTGCATGATCCGGCCGACGAAGTCATCGAAGCCCACCGGTGGCTCCATGATGCCGAACCCTTCGACGCGGCGTTGTTCGACCGCTGGCTCGAAATCTTCGACGCCACCCTCGACGAAGGCTGGAGCGGCCCGGTGACCGACACTGCTCGACGCCGCGGCCACGGGATCGCCTGGGCCATGGCCAAGCGCCTCACCGGACACGCCACCCGCCAACCGTGATGGACGGGAAGCAACCAGCACCTCGGCGCGACAGGCGTACGAACCGGTCTCTGCCAACCTTGCTGAAACACGTCATACGAATTAGTCGATGAATCCGAGTCGAACCGATTCTCGCTGATCTGGCAAGCACCGCAGTGAGCCACCGATTCGACTCAACCGTGCGGGCAGTCTGAGCCGCTTTGCGTTCACCACGAGCAACCAGGATGGTCGAGCCTCGTTTGGTTGGTAGACGACCAGTGTGGGAACCGCGACTGACAGATAAATGGCCAGAGCGAGGTCCCTCGGCGCCCCTACGATGCAGCTCATGGTTCCCCAACGGGTAGCAAGTGGTAGCGCACAGATACATGTCGCTGCGTGGGGCGTGACGGGCCCCGCGATTCTTGCGCTTCATCCAGGAATCGGCGATAGCCGAGTGTGGCAATGGTGCGCTCCCGAATGGGCCGATGCTGGCTACCGAGTGCTTGCCTACGATCGCCGAGGCTTCGGCGAGACCGGCTACGTCGCTGAAAATCACGACGACCTCACCGATCTCCTCGCCGTCACCAAAGCGACCGGTTCCATACCAGCAGTAGTGGTCGGAAACAGCAGGGGTGGTGGCCTAGCACTGGATCTGGCGCTCGCTCACCCCGACCACGTCAGCGCTCTCGTGCTTATCGCACCATCACCGACAGGCTACGACTACGCCAACTGGCCGACATCGCTAGCAGAAGCTGCACAGGATGACCTGTTGGCGACCGCCGACGCGGCTGGCGACCTCGACCTTCTGAATCAACTCGAGGTTCGGTATTGGCTCGACGGTGTCGAACAGCCCGACGGGCGAGTCAGTGGTTGCGCCCGAAACCTCATGCTGGAGATGAACGGGCGCGCCTTGCATGCCTCTCCAATCGGTGTTCCTGCGACCCGCACCGAAGCCTGGGGCCGTCTGTCCGAACTAGACATCCCCGTGATGGTGATCGTCGGCGAGTACGACCTTCCAGGCATCAGCCAGCAATGCAGCGAGATCGCCGACGCAATTCCATCAGCACGACTTGCAGCTATGCCAGGCTCGGCGCACTGCCCGTCACTTGATAGCCCCGCAGAACTCTCTGCGCTGGTGCTCGACTTTCTCAACGAAGTCTTCAGCAGCTAGTACGGCTGTTCTGGAGGCACGCAGCCCCGCCGTGGCATCCGGGGCTCTTGGGATGTCGGGGGAGAGGCGAGAATGAACCACGGGGCACGGCAACTCCTACCGCCAGCATCAATCGTCATGATCGATGACATCTCGTCGCTCCCGCGGAGTACGAAGCTGAAGTCCGCGAGACTCCGCGACGCGCTTGGTGTCGATGTCGAACTGTTGTCGATCTGAGCCCTGTCCAGGAGCCTGACCAGGCTTGATTCGCGTCCGACCACTCAGCTCTTTGCCCGTCGCCAGCGCGCTGCCTCCTCGACAATCCGCAAGATCCGGTTTTCTCTGGCAGCGCTACCGCCCTTTCATCGGGATCCGTTCGACCGAATGTTGGTCGCCCAGGCTCAACTCGAGACCCTGGTCCTCGTGACCGCGGACAAGGCTTTCTCCAGCCATGACGTCGAGCAATTCGATGCAAGGAGTTGAACGGCAACCCCGAGATCTGGACTGGCTCCGATAGCGATCGATCATCAGCTCGACACGGTCTGGCCGGACTCGCTCGACTTCAGTTGCCCGACCGAACGGACGATGTCAACTCATGCTGCACATCGAGATCACGGTCGGCGACAAGCAACTGCTCGAAGAGGGCATCGAGTCGATCGCCGGCGAACTCCGCGCCGCTTTCGCAAGCTACGGACGGCATCCCGAGATCTCGGAACGCTTTGATGACAGCGACGTCCACGAGGTCACCATCGGAGCCGAAACGGCGACCATTGCGGACTGGTCCGATGAGGGCTTCGACATGGACTGCGACCTTCCGCTCCTCGGTGGCGGTACCTGGCCATGCCGAACCCATTTGTCGGTGATGGTCCGCTTACTCCGGGCCGCTCTTGGGGAGGTCCCCGACGCAGCAACGTGGCAGCTGTCCAACTTCGACGAGTGCTTTACTTTCTTCATCGCCACGCGCAGCCAAATCGAGACGGCGGCCCGGTCTGCCAACAACGAGGCCATCTACGACTTCGACTGACGCAGGCCTACGGCTTTGTTGCTTGATCGTCGGGCGTCGTTGGGGCCGAGGAGGGCCCGAATCGGAGATGCCGGCCGAGACCCTCGCCAATCGCCGAACCGTTCCCTCGATGCAACCGTGTCCTTTGAGTGCAAGGACGGAAATAGAGTGACGGCCTCCAAGAGGACGGAAGCGTGATGAACCCGACGAAACAGTCTGGCGATCGAGATGGTCGAACCTGGATAGAGGGCGATCGCCCTGTTGCTCGAAGGATCGGACGACCCGTCCGCGACTTCCTTCATGTGGAGACCGCAGGCGGAATCGTTCTGCTGCTCGCAACCGTTGCTGCGCTCGTGCTAGCGAACTCCAGCCTCGGTGACGACATCAACGACTTCTGGAGCACCGAGTTGCTCCTCCTCGAAATCGGTGACTTTCATCTCGAGGAAACGCTTCTGCACTGGGTCAACGATGGATTGATGGCCATCTTCTTCTTTGTCGTGGGCCTCGAGATCAAGCGCGAGCTCGTCAACGGTGAATTGAAGAACCCGCGTAAGGCGGCGTTGCCTGCCATCGCAGCCGTTGGCGGCATGATCGTTCCGGCTCTGATCTACTTCATCCTCAACGCAGGTGGCGTTGGAGCCGATGGCTGGGGTATTCCCATGGCCACCGACATCGCGTTTGCGGTTGGTGTGATGGCCCTCCTCGGGGACCGTGTTCCCGGCCCGCTCAAAGTCTTTCTTCTCACGCTGGCCATCGTCGACGACATCGGGGCGATCCTGGTCATCGCAGTCTTCTACAGCGAAGGAATCTCGTTCGGGTGGCTCGGCTTCGGCGTGGCACTCCTCGGACTGATTGTCGCTATGCGAGTCGCACGTATCTGGTACACCCCTGCGTACGTCGCCGTTGGCGTTGTCGTTTGGATTGCGTTCCTCGAGTCTGGGGTGCACGCCACGATCGCTGGGGTGGTCCTCGGACTCCTGACACCGGCGAAGCCGCTCAAGTCCAGCTCTGATGTTGTCGAGCTGGAACCGTCCAGCTCCTGGTCCACAATTCGTTCCACCCTGTTCGATGCTCGGGAAACCGTCCCCGTTGCCGAGCGTCTCCAACACAGCATCCATCCATGGTCGGCGTTCGTGATCCTTCCCATGTTTGCGTTCGCGAATGCCGGGATCCAGCTGAGCGGCCAATCGCTGAAAGATGCGGCGTCTTCTCCCGTCGCACTCGGAATCGTCCTGGGTTTGGTGGTCGGTAAGCCGGTTGGCGTCGTGGTCGCTGCTTGGATTGCCAAGCGCAGCAATCTCGGCGATCTCCCCGAAGGGGTCGCATGGCCGCACGTTCTGGGTGCGGGAACGCTGGCCGGAATCGGCTTCACCGTTTCGCTGTTCGTCGCAGGCCTGGCGTTCGACGACGGGGACGTCATTGCAGAAGCAAAGATCGGCATCCTCGCTGCGTCCGCGCTCGCCGCAGGTCTCGGAGCTCTGCTCCTCATCAGGGCGGGAGGCAGTGATTCGAGCTCTGAGGATTCTGTTTCCGAACGTCAATCGGGTGGCACAGCCTGAGACTGAGCGGTTCGCTCCGACGCCGTATCGGTGTGTCCGAAGCCCTTGGTGAAGACGAAGTGGGCATCCATGTCGGCCTCGACCTCGTTGATGTGGTCGATGTAGACCGGGAAGCCGCCGTTGTAGTTGCCGTCCTGACGGCGGTTCTCTTGGCCTTCGAAGTTGTAGTAGCCGGGCGTGCATTCCTGGTTCCGGGTGGTCTTGCCCCGGTGACTGATGACTTCTTGCACCCACTGCTCCTCCGCTTCGTGGGTCACATCGATGGTGTCGTATCCGAGTGAACGGACGTGGTCGATGCATGCGGCGATGTGGTCGCCCTGCACCTGCAACAGATCGGTGAGGTTGAACTGGAACGAGGCCTGGTAGCCGCCCATGATGAACAAATTCGGGAACCCGGCCGAGTGGATACCGAGCATGGTTCTGATGCCGTCGGCGTACTTGTCGTTCAGGTCGATGCGGTCCTCCCCGACGATCTGGTTGTAGATGCCGGTCTGCTGAACCTCGAAGCCGGTGGCGTAGATGAGCAGATCGACCTCGTACTCGACTCCGTTGAAGATCGGGCCACGTTCGCCGATCTCGGTGATGCCCTCGCCGTGAGTGTCGACCAAATGAACGTTTGGTCGGTTGAACGTCGGGAGGTAGTCGTTGTGGAAACACGGCCGCTTGCACATCAGCATGTACCAGGGCTTGAGCGCATCGGCAGTCGCCGGGTCGTCGACCGTTTTGTCGATGCGGCGGTGAATCCGCATCATGTGATCGATGTTGTTGTTCTCCTGACGTCGAATCTTTTCTTCTCGTGTGATGCCGTCGCGCAGCGTGCCCTTTCGGTCGGCTTGGGCTCGCTGCTTGGCGATGATCTTCGCTCGTCGTTTCGCCTGCCATCCTGGTTCGAGCTTGGCCGCCCACTCGTCCTTGGTCTCCCAGTCGTCGCGGATGTCAATCGACGATGGCGTTCGCTGGAACACGTAGAGCTCTTTGGCCGTCTTGCCGAGGTTGGGGATGATCTGAACTGCGCTGGCGCCGGTGCCGATGATGCCGACCCGGACATCTCCCAGTGTTTCGAGGTCGGCACCGGTGAAGTCGTAGTCCCAGCGTGACGTGTGGAACGAGTGGCCCTGGAACTTCTCCATGCCATCGATGCGGGCGAGGCGGGGCTTGGCCAGCGTGCCGTTGGCGCACACCACGAACTTGGCGTGCATCTTGTCACCGCGGTCGGTCGTGATGTTCCATCGTTGTGTCTTGCCGTCCCACACGGTGGAGGTGACCGTCGTCTGGAACACGGCCAGTTCGTAGAGTTCGTAGTTGCGGGCGATCGCCTGGCAGTGGGCAAAGATCTCGGGGCCCTGTGCGTAGTGTCGGGTGGGTACGTAGTCCATCTCGTCGAGCAGTGGCAGGTAGTCGTAGGCCACGACATCGCAGGCCACCCCTGGGTAGCGATTCCAGTACCACGTTCCGCCGACGTCAGCCCCGCGTTCGACGATGCGAATACGCTCGACGCCTTTCTCGCGAAGCCTCGCTGAAGTCAGCAACGCAGAGAACCCGCCGCCGATGAACAACACCTCGACTCCCTCGGTGTCGGTGTCGTCGATCGCGTCTCGCGTGGCCCAATCGTTGGCGTACGGATCGCGTTCGAGGTCGGCCATGGCTCCGTCGAGGTCGCGATACATGTCGGTCCCTGGGGGCCGATAGGCCAGTCGAAGCTCTCGCTCCTGCGCGAATTTCGCTTTGATGCCGTCGTAGTACTCCTGAGGAGGTCGGTCGGCACGTTCCGTCGTGTCGAAGTCCATCACGAACTTGTCGGCCTTCTCGCCCGTTGGTTGGCTCACGTTGATCAGTTTCCAAGAGACTTGTACGTTCTGCAAGGCCATCGGTCATGGGGGTTCGATGCCGGAACGGAGAAAGCCGTGAATAGTCGGGATGCGATTTTCGAGCCACAGGGAAAGGTCGCGGTCGTGACGGGCGCGGCCGGAGGCATCGGACTGGGCATGGCCCGAGCGTTCACCGATGCCGGCATGTCCGTCGTGATGGCCGACATCGATCCCGATCGCATCGAAAGTGCAGCCGGCGCGCTCCGGGCCACTGGCCACGACGCGATCGGTGTGCAAACTGATGTCTCCAAGTTCGACGAGGTGCAGGCGCTGGCTGACGCCGCCATGGATACCCATGGCCGGGTCGACGTGCTCTGCAACAACGCTGGAGCCGCCATCTTCGCCAAGTTGTTCAACGTCACCGTCGACGACTGGGAGTGGACACTGGGTGTCGATCTGTGGGGGCCGATCTATGGCACGAAGGTATTCCAGCCGTTGATCCAGCGGTCCGAGCACGGTGGTCACATCAACACCACGTCGTCGGTGTCTGGCCTCGTCGCTGGTGCAGCAGCAGGCCCATACAACGTGGCGAAGAGCGGAGTGATCGCGCTGATGGCGACCCTCGAACGGGAGTTCCGGATCGCCAAATCGCCCCACCGAGCATCTGTGCTCTGTCCCGGTCCGATCAATACTGATATCGGTCGCAACAGCGTCCGCAATCGGCGAGCGTCGAGTGGTGAGGTCGCTCCCGCCAGTGAGGCGGGGAAGAAGCTCGGCTCGAAGATGAACGACTTCCTCTCGAACGGCATGGATCCCGATGAAGTCGGCCGCATCGTCCTCGACGGCATCATGACCGGCCGGTTCTGGATGTTCACGCACCCCAAGCTTCTTCGCCTGTACCGGGAACAGATCGAGTTGATGGATCCCGACGGTGCCCTTTCCCAGGGGCGGTTGGCCTGATGGCCGGGCCCCGTCCGTTGGAAGGCATCCGCGTCCTCGATCTGACGCGTGTGTTCGCTGGGCCGATTGCTGGACGCACGCTCTCCGATCTCGGGGCGGACGTGGTGAAAGTCGAACCGCCGGATGGTGATGTGACCCGGTTGTGGGGGCGAAAGGCGGCGGGCTTGTCGACCTACTTCACCCAACAGAACTGCGGGAAGCGCAACGTTTGCATCGATCTGTCTGCCCCCGACGGGCCCGAGCTGGCGGCCCGACTGGCTGACCAGGCCGACGTCGTCATCGAGAACTTCCGGCCTGGCGTCATGGCACGTCATGGACTCGACTGGCACTCCCTCTGCGCTCGGAACCCGCGTCTGATCATGTTGTCGATCAGCGGCTTCGGACAGGACGGTCCCGAGTCACAGCGGGCCGCTTACGCCTCGATCATCCATGCCGAGGCTGGCGTTCTCCCTCCGGGCCGGGGCGGCCAACTGCCGCTCGATCTCGATCTCAGCGCCGCTGATGTGTTGTCCGGTCTCCACGGAGTCATCGCTGTCCTCGCTGCGCTCCGAACCAGGGATGCGACCGGTGCGGGCCAATACATCGACATGGCGATGATGGATGCCATGACGTTCTCGGCCGACATCATCGTCAACGTCCTCGACGAGGCCCGGCGGACCGAATCGATCAACGGCGAAGTCTGGCCCACCAGCGATGGTCCCAAGATGGTGACCGGCGGTCTGCGGTGGATCTGGCACCAGCTGTCAGGCACCGCTGGGCTGGTGGACCCGACACCTACTGACAGCGACATCGAGGCCAAGATTGCATCGCGACGGCGCATCGTTGCCGACTACCTCTGCGGCCTGCCCGACCGTGAAGCTGTGATCGAAGCGTTCGACAACGCGAACCTCGCATGGGCCGATGTGCGGGACTGTGGCGAAGTGCTCGGATCGCCGACGCTGAGGCATCGAGGAACCGTCGTCGACATCGACGATCGTGCGGGTGGCACTCGCAAGGTGATCCGCAATCCTTATCGCATGTCGACTACCGACTTCTCCGACATTGGGGTGGCCGCCTTTCGAGGCGAACACAATGTCGAGGTGCTCGAGGAATGGCTCGGGATCTCGGCCGACGGCATCAGCGCCCTCAGCACCGACGAGTGGGTCACCCGATGACGGACGCAGTATCACTCACGAATCAGACGTTGCAACGGCTCGTGGACGAGTCCGATCTCCGTGATCTCATCCATCGCTATGCGTTCGGTCTGGATCACCAGGACTGGGTGCTCTGGCGTTCGGTTTTCGCCGACACCGTCACGATGGACATGACCGACTACCAGCCCGAACGGCCGGCACGCCCGGCGGAGGCCGACCGGGTAGTGGCAAGCGCGAAGGTGATGTTCGCGGGGTTCGACGGCTCCCAACATTTCATCGGATCGCATCGATACGTGATCGATGGCGATCGAGCCACCATCACCGCCCACATGCGGGCCGAGCACTGGATGACCACCGGCAAGGGCTCGGATCGCTACACGATGTTCGGCACGTACTTCGACGAAGCTGTTCGCACCGCTGAGGGCTGGAAGCTCGAGGTCGTCCGCCTGGAACTGCTGCGCGAGGAGGGGAACCGCTACCTCATGGCGCAGGCCGTCAACCGCGGCAAAAGCATCGTCGCCGGCGAGGATGGGGCGATGGTCACCGACGGCGGAGCGTGACGACGCGGTGTTTCACCCGCCAACCAGCGGACGTGCGGATGACGTCGTCGTAGTACGACGCGGTTCCCGTCAGCCCACCGCGCTGGAGCGCCACGATCCTGAAGTAGAGCTTCACGCCGCTGTCGGTGTCGTCGACGTAGATGTTGGTCATCATGTGAGTCTTGGGGTGCTTGGCCTCTTCGTCCATGAAGCGTTTGATTGCCGGGAGGCCGTCGAGGATGGGTACATCCAGGTCGGTCAGATCGAACACGGCGTCCTCGGTGAAGATGCGGTCGAGTCGGTCCCACGCACGGTCATCGATCGCGTCGCCATAGCGGCCAGGGAGTTCGTGGAGTTCGAGTCGGTCACCGAGCGAGATGGTCATACGTGGCTCCAGAGGTGTGTGCGTCGATCGCCCGTGTCGCTTGCATTCCATCAGGACCGGGCGTCCATGGAGTATGACCTGTGGAAGGCTCGGGCCAAGTCAAAACGCGAACCTTGTGCGGATAGCGAGACAGCGCGAGCCGTCCTACCTTGAGGTGGTGATCGAGCAGGGCAGCGCCAAAACCGACAGCGACGTCCTTGCGGCGCCGTTGAAACTCCCTTGTGGAGTCGTGCTCGAGAACCGACTGGTGAAGGCGGCGATGTCCGATTCTCTGGGAGACGGTGCTGGTCGTCCGACCGATCTGCAGATCGAGCTCTATCGGAGATGGTCCTCAGGCGGTGCAGCCCTGTCGCTCATCGGTGAGGTTCAGGTGGATCATCGCTTTCCGGAGAAACCGGGAAACCTCGTGCTCGGGCCCGGTTCCGACGATGCTCTCCTCGGTCGGCTCGCCGACGCCGGATCCGCCGACGGAGCCCTCATCTGGCCGCAACTCGGTCATGCCGGTGCGCTGGCTCACAGTCCGATCTCTCGCCCGGCGGGTCCGTCGGTGTTGGATCTCGAGGGGCTTCAGTGCGATGCCCTCACACGGTCCGACGTCGACGCGCTGCCAATGATCTACGCCAGAGCAGCGAGTCATGCCCGCGCCGTCGGTTTCAGTGGCGTCGAGATACACGCCGGCCACGGATTCTTGTTGAGCCAGTTCCTGTCGCCGTTGTTCAACCGGCGCTCCGATCATTACGGCGGATCGATCGAGGCCCGATGCAGGCTTCTCCTCGCCATCGTGGGACAGGTTCGAGCGGAGGTCGGCCCGAAGTTCGCAATCGCCGTCAAGATCAACTCGAGCGACCAACTCGACGGGGGACTGAGTGAGGACGATGCACTCGTTGCGATCTCGCTTCTGGGAAACGAGGGTGTGGATCTGATCGACATCAGCGGCGGGACCTACTTCCCCGGTGCTTCAGCGAGTTCTGATCGACGATCGTCGGGGCCGTACTTTCTCGACTTTGCTCGGCGGGCGCGCACGGTCACTGACGCCCCGTTGATGCTGACGGGTGGATTCAAGACTCGACGTGAGGCCGCACACGCCGTGGACAGCGGGGCCACGGATCTCGTGGGGCTCGCGAGGACCATGGTGCTAGACCCCGATCTGGCGGCGAATTGGCTCCATCAGGAGGGCGGCGATCCGCAATTCCCCAGGTTTGAGTCGCCGCCATTGGGCGGGATCACCGCATGGTTCACGATGCGACTCACAGCGCTCGCGAACGGCAACGAAGACGATTTCGACCTGACGCTCAGCGAGGCGATCGACTCCTATGAGTC
>JBBKXQ010000107.1:0-3147 GCA_037969565.1 Acidimicrobiales bacterium
ACCGCTTCCGGCCCCCACAGGCAGGACCCGATCGCGACTCAGATCACCCTCGGTGGTTCTGCAACCTCGCCGACGAAGATTGCCGCCCCGACCCGCATCCGCTCCGACACGTATCGCCACCCGACATCGGTGCGTCGTTTCAGTTCCCGTTTCAGTTCCCGGTTCAGCCGTTCGATCGGGTTGTTCGGCCAGATCTCGTTAGGTCCAATCGATGCGGTACGAGAGGTCGTGGCCAGCCTTCTCGGAGTACTCCTGGATGGACTTGCGGGCCAACTTCAACGTGAGAGAGCCGGGAAGCAACCCGGTAACGCGACCGAACAAGGTGCGCTCCTCGCCCACTGGCGAAGCCTTGTCCTTGGGGAACGTGACGTCGACGTTTGCCTGGCGCTGGCCGGCGCGGTCGAGCAGGTTCGAGAGCCTCTCGAACATCTGGAGCAACGGATCGGAACGGTGGCTCGCCCAGTTGGCGACCGGCATGAAGTCCACGAAATGCATCAGATGAAAGTTGAGGTTGATCCAGAGGTTCTCGGCGTCGATCGTGAGCGGCTCGTTGTCGATCACCCGGTTCAAATGCAGCGCATCGAGCTGATCGATCCGATCGATGTTCGCCTCGAGCTCGGCGAGAAACTCGGCGTTGTAGAACAGGCGGAGCGTCGATGGAAACACCTCGATATGAAGCGCTTCGAAATCAGTGAGGAGATCCTTCAGCTTGGGAATCTTCGCCGCGTCCATGGCGAACGTGTTCGTCGCCGTACCGAGTATCGAGTGGAGCAACGCAACATTTGGAGAGTGCTCGGGGTAGTGACGTGCTGCGTAGTCGTGGCAGAAGACGAGGTGCTCGAGGAACGTGCCGTCGGCGTGCTCCATGCTGAAATCGCACTCCTGCACCATGAAATCGATCAGTTTCTGGTCGACGGGCGGCGCTGGTCGTGCAGCCTCGGCCGCGACATAGGCGGCCTCGACGGCGGCAGCTTCTTCGTCGCCCCACACCGGCTCCTTGGCCAGCTTCTCCTCCATGAACATCTTGGGCAGCCCGCTGAGACCGCCGAAAATTGTCCGCTTCATGTCGAACCCAACCATGCGAGCGACGCGCACCTCCCCCGCGTGATCGAGGGCACCGCCGCGAGTGATCGCCACCTTGCGCTGCAGGTTCAACGTCGCCTTCAGCCCAAAACTGTCCGTGGTCACATCTACGCTCATCTTCGCCTCCGAGTATTTGCCGTTCGAACCACAACATAGGCTCGACCCCGAGCGGATGCCGCTCCTCGTTGCTTGATGGCGTTGGCAAATCATCAGCAACGCTCCGCTGCTCAGCTCCGTCCGTCGAATCGTTCGATGTCTAGCGGTCGAGAGCCGTGTCGGCGGTCACGAGGACAAGGGACTCCAGTTGGGCTTGGGCCACCAACATTCGGTCGAAGGGGTCGGGATGGCGCTCGTGGGTCCAGCCATTCCCGAAATCGTCGGCACTCTTCGCCGCTTGTATGAGACTCCAGGTAGAAGAACCCAAGCCCTTAGGACGAAGCTGAACGCCCGGGCCTGTCAGCAACCCTGCCGAACATCGACGCTCGGACACAGTGCGCATCCAGCGTCGTCCTGTGGTCGCCATTGCCATGCGGTGGGCTGTAATGCCGGTACTAGGGTCGAGCGATGGTCAGAGAGCGGAGCTGAGGATGTCTTCGTTTGACTCTGAGCTACGCCAAGTCCATCCCAAGACGCGGGCTGGATGGCGTTCCTGGCTCGAGAAGAACCACGCGAAGTGCGACGGCGTGTGGCTGATCTATTACCGAGCGTCAACGGGTAAGCGTCGGCTCAGTTGGGAAGACGCGGTGCGAGAGGCGTTGTGTTTCGGTTGGATTGACAGCAAGGTCAAGCCGATCGACGGCGAGCGCTACAAGCAGATCTTCACGCCGCGGAAACCTCGAAGCGTGTGGTCGAAGATCAACAAGCAGCACGTCGCGGAGCTCGCCGAGTCGGAGTTGATGACCGACGCAGGACTACGAGCGGTCGCTGTCGCAAAGGAGAACGGTGCATGGTCGCTGCTCGAGCCGGTTGATGCGCTTATCGTTCCGGCGGACTTGGAGTCGGAACTGCGAGGGTCCAAGCGGGCACGGGAGGCGTATGAGGCGCTCTCGAACTCGGCCAAGCGGGCGGTGCTCTACCCGTTGTATTCGGTCAAACGCGAAGAGACGCGGGCGAAGCGCCTGGCCGACACACTTGGTGCACTCGAGAGCGGCGAGTCGCTCGGGCGCGGAAACGGAAACTGAATCGCACGGGCACCCGCCGCTGTTCCAAGGACATGGAGATCATCATCGTGCTGCGCTGCCAAATCCGGTGTCGACGGGCCTCCGACAGCTGACGAAGACGTAGTCGTTCGTCCCAACCGGCGGCTGCGGCCGCAGGAGACGGCTTCAGTCAAAGTTGGCTACTTCAGCGGCGAAATCCGGTCAACGTCATCGGCTCCGCTCGGTTTCCGAACTCACCGCTCGACGGTCCTGCAGAACACAGAACTCGTTGCCTTCAGGATCGGCCAAAACGATCCACGAAACGTCGCCCTGCCCGACGTCGACACGGGAAGCTCCGAGCGTGATGAGTCGCTCGACCTCGGCAGCCTGATCGTCAGGACGAAGATCGATATGGAGACGATTCTTCGTCAACTTTTCGTCGTGGACTGCCAAGAACAAGATCCCCGGAAGCCGATCTGGTTGAGGCTGGATCTCGAAGACGGGCGAAGCGTCGTCGACGACGACCCACTGGAGCACCTCGCACCACCACCGACCGAGCGCGGCGGGGTCTCGCGCCGCGATCACGACTTGTTCCCATTCGAGGCCCATGTCGGGACGCTAGCGGACTCGCTCGCGAGCGGTCAGTACCCGCATCGAAGAACCACTCACCGAGATCATCGCCACCAGCCTCTCGGTAACAGCGAACCGCTCGACCGGACTCAGCGAGCGGTCGAAGTCGAACCTCGTTGTTGAAGTTGGGACCACATCGAGCGAAGATGTGGTCGCCGTGTCCGTGCGTCGCGACCGCGGTGACGGGCTTGTCGAGCAGATCCTGCATCTCCTCGACGAGGCTCACAACGCCCATCCCGGTGTCGATGACCAGATCGCGATCGCGGCCCCGAACATGCCAAATGTTGCAGCGCAT
>JBBKXQ010000108.1:0-2953 GCA_037969565.1 Acidimicrobiales bacterium
TGATGCGATTCCGCAGGCTTGCTCACGGCACAATGGCTCAGCGTGACGAAGGCTCAGCGGTGACGGAGCCTCGACAGTGACGGACTCAGGAAAGAGACAACACATGCAACTCGGGATGATCGGTCTTGGACGGATGGGCGCCAATCTGGTTCGGCGGTGTCACCGAGCGGGAATCGAGTGCGTTGCCTACGACCACAGTCCGGAAGCCGTTCAGACGCTGGTCGACGAGGGTGTGGCCACTGGTGCCGACTCGGTCGAAGATCTGATTGCCAAACTCGACGGGCCACGGGCCGTCTGGGTGATGGTGCCAGCCGCTTTTGCCGGAAAGGTCGTGATGGACGTTGCCGAACACCTCGACGAGGGTGACATCGTCATCGACGGCGGGAACAGCCACTACCCGCTCGACATCGAGCGGGCCGACGTTCTGTCCCGCCGGGGCATCTACTACGTCGACGGGGGCACCAGCGGTGGTGTGTTCGGCCTCGAGCGGGGGTTCTGCATGATGATCGGCGGCGAGGACGAACCGGTCGAGAGGCTCGAACCGGTGTGGAAAGCCCTCGCCCCTGGCGTCGAGTCGGCGGAACGAACCCGCGGCCGCGATGGTGAAACCGACCAGGCCGAGTACGGCTACCTGCACTGTGGCAAGCCTGGGGCCGGTCACTTCGTGAAGATGGTTCACAACGGCATCGAGTACGCAATCATGCAGTCCTACGCCGAGGGCCTGGGCCTTCTCGACAAGGCCAATGTCGGTGCCACCGATCGGGCCGGAGACGCCGAGACGGCCCCGCTGGGCGATCCTCGACTGTTCCAATACGACATCGACACCACGGCCGTGGCCGAAGTGTGGCGCCGAGGCAGCGTGATCGGCTCGTGGTTGCTCGATCTCACTGCCGCTGCGCTCCACGACGATCCCCAACTCGACGCCTTCGAGGGCCGCGTCTCCGACTCGGGTGAAGGACGGTGGACGGTGCTGGCCGCAGTCGAAGCAGGAGCCCCCATCCCCACGATCACCGATGCCCTGTTCAACCGATTCGCGTCGCGAGGGAATGCCGACTTCGGCAACAAGATCCTCTCGGCCATGCGATCGGAATTCGGTGGGCACCACGAGAAGCCGGCCGAGGAGTCGGGCTGATGGCGGCCCCAGACGTTCCGATCCCCGCCGACTGTCTGGTGATGTTCGGTATCACGGGCGACCTCGCCCGAAAGAAGTTGTTCGCCTCCCTGTATCAACTCGAGGCCGATGGGCAGCTCAATTGCCCCGTCGTGGGCGTCGCCTCATCGGAGTGGACCCGCAACGAACTGCTGGGCAACGCTCGGGAAGCGCTCGAGCAGTTGGGCATGAACATCGACCCCGTCGTCTTCGACGGCCTCGCTTCCAAACTCGACTACGTGTCGGGCAACTACCTCGAGCCCGAAACGTTCGAGCAGGTGGCAGCGATGGTGGGCGACGCCAAGATGCCCGTCTGTTATCTGGCCATCCCGCCCTTCCTGTTCTCGACGGTCACCGATGGCCTTGCGGCCACAGGTCTGAACCGTGGTCGAGTGGTGCTCGAAAAGCCGTTCGGTCGCGATCTCCAGAGTTCCCGTGAACTCGATGCCGCGGTGAAGGCCCACTATCCCGAGAATCGAATCTTCCGGATCGATCATTTTCTGGGCAAAGAGCCGGTGCTCAACATCTTGGTGTTCCGGTTCGCCAACTCGATCCTCGAACCCCTCTGGAATCGTCACTACATCAGCAGCGTCACGATCTCGATGTCGGAAGACTTCGGGGTCGAGGGTCGGGGCAAGTTCTACGACGAAGTCGGCGCTCTGCGTGACGTGGTGCAGAACCATTTGCTGCAGATCGTTGCGCTACTGGCGATGGAACCACCGGTTTCCGACGACGCCGACGCGATGAGCGACGAAGTGGTGAAGGTGCTCAAGTCGACACGCCCGATCGACGCGTCGAAGGTCGTTCGTGGCCAATACGAGGGCTTCCTCGACGAAGACGGGGTGAAGCCCGAATCCGACACGGAGACCTACATCGCCCTCGAGGTCGAGATCGACTCGTGGCGTTGGGCCGGCGTTCCCTGGTACATACGAACCGGGAAGGCCCTCGACAAAACCGTCACCGAAGCCGTGGTCGAATTCACCGCGCCGCCTCGACCGATGTTCACCGATCACGATTCGGCTCCTGAACCGAACCGTTTGCGTTTCGTGATGAAGCCGAACGACATCATCGAGTTCGAACTCCAGGCCAAACGGCCCGGAGATCTGCTCAGCGAGATGGTCGCCCTCCAGGTCGATCATCACGGGCTCGAGTTCGGACCGAGCCCCTACCTCCGCCTGCTCGGCGACGCCCTCGAAGGTGACCGCCGACTCTTCGCCCGCGATGACCAAGTCGACTTGGCGTGGCAGATCGTCCAGCCCGTGCTCGACAACCCGCCGCCTGTGAAGCGCTATCCCTACGGGTCGTCCTGTCCGGTTGGACCAGTTTCCGGGCATCCGGCGCACCCCGCAGACCGGAAGGTGGGATGAGTTTCACGATCGCCGTTGATCTCGGCGGCACCCACGTGCGAGCGGCGCTCGTGTCCGACGATGGAAGAGTGATCAAGCGGTTGCGGCGGGAAACGCCGGTCGCCGATCCAACGCCGGCCGTGCTCATCGAACTCATGCAGGAAGTATCTGAGGGTTCGCACTGCGAACGGGCAGTGATCGGCCTGCCCGGGGTGATCGATCACGAGCTCGAGATGCTGGTGAAGGCCCCGAACCTGCCGCAGGCATGGATCGCGATGCTCACCGACGCCTGGTTCACGAAACGGACCGGGTTCGCGGTGAGCTTGGCCAACGATGCCGACCTCGCGGCCGTCGGGGAGGCGTCGTTCGGCGCTGGCCAGGGTTTCCGAGACGTTGCCTACATCACGATCAGCACCGGTATCGGGGCGGGAATCGTGTTGGGAGACCGGTTAATGAG
>JBBKXQ010000109.1:0-22890 GCA_037969565.1 Acidimicrobiales bacterium
CTCGACCATTTAGCCGACGCTGCGAACGCCGCTGCCGAACACGACTCGATTCATCAAGTCGCACTTGCCCACGAGCTGTCTGCCATGATCCACGACCGGATGGGCGACCGCGACGCCGCGCTTCGGTCGGCCGCGCAAGCGGTCGAGGCGTACACGAGCTGGGGCGCGCACGCCAAGGTCGAAGACGTCCGGCGACAGTTCGCTATTGCCGACCAGTCGGGTTCAGGCGTTGCGTCGGAGTAGCACGGCGCCGACCCCGACCGACACGTTCATCGAGAATGCCAGCAACCAGTCGGTCTCGAGGGCGCCATACGATTTCGCGAAGTCAACCGGAATGCTCGCCAGCGTCATGTTGCCCAACTCCTCCAGCGTGTCGATGGTCGCCGCTGGTTTGATCTGCGACTCCCAGTAGCCGTTCAGCATGGCGGAGACCTGATAGCTCGAGAGTGTGATGTCGGCGCCGGTGATGTGGTTTCGACGGAGCAGTTCGTTCGCCACCTCGACGGGGCGGTCCTTTCCGAACGTCTGGAACACCGTCGCCCCGGCTTTGGTCAAGGTGAAGTAGGGCGCGGTATAGACCGCCGTCGGCTGGTGGTACGGCGGCGCGCCATCGGGAAGAACCGGTTCATTGCGCAGGTACATCGAGCCGTATGACTCGGTCTGCATGAACACTTGCTGGTCGACGAGACGGAAGAGTCCTGCGTCGGTGCTCGCTCCGACGACGACGGCCCCAGCCCCGTCGGCCGCCGTGATTGCCTGCGCCGTGTGGTAGTCGACCATACGAGACCAGTTGCAGCCGCAAACGACGAGCACGTACTTGGCACGGCCGCTCGCCACTGCGTCATGAGCATGCGACAAGCCGGTCAGGAAGTTCGTGAAGTTGTCGGAGACGGGGTGACACCAGGAATCCCTTCGCAGTTCGAGCGTTGCGTGCACCTGGGCGAGGCCGTTCGGGGTGAGGTATTCGCTGTTGCTCATGTACCCCGTGATGCCGTCGATCTCGTTAGGGCGCACCCCAGCCATGGTCATCGCGTTGTGGGCCGCCTCGACCATGTTCGTTGCGATCGATTCGTCGCCGTGTAACACGTGGCGTGTTTTGAGTCCGGTGAACAGATCCAGATTCTTCGGGTGGTGGCTTCGGAGCCAGTCGAAGATCGGGTCGTCGTTGCCGCGGATGGTCGGCGGCAGCGAGTATCCGGCGCCGAGGATTGCCGGCGTTGATTGCGTCATGACGACGCTCCTGCGCTGGTGACCCACGCTGGGGCTGCCAGTCCAAACTTTGATTGGAGCACCAGTTCCGAGGTCTCGAGCGAGCCCTCGACCCAGCTCTGGCTTCGAGAGTAGGCCTCGCCCACGATGTACACCGGCAGGTCGGGTTTGGGTTGAGCAACCTTCGGAATCATCTCGGTGCTGTTGACACTGGCGTTCCAGAAATTCACGCCGCCCCCGTAGGGGTTGTCCGACCAGTCCACGGTTGCGGCTGCATAGGGCTCGGGCACGCCCCGGGCTCCGTGCATGTTGACCACCTGCTGATGAGCTTCGGCGACCATGCGGGTGGGCGCCGGGTTGTTGTTCCAGTCGGCGGAACCGTTGGCGCCCGGACCCACCCAGCGGTTCGAGCGAGTGGTGTAGAAGTCGGCCGAGTTCATGTAGCCGCCGAAGAAATCCATGCTCTCACCGTCGTTGTAGAGAAGGATCACGCCATTGCGGTTGAGAGGATCACCGGCCGTCTCCTCGCCCTCGACGGCCCAGTAGTAGCACTGCCGGATGGGTTGGTCGCTGAGGGATCGGCCCGACGTGACTCCGTACGATTCCCACCACGGTACGTCGTAGGCCAACGCGATCTTGAACAGCGGGTCGGGGCTGACGGTGCGGAGCATCTCGTGCACATCAGTCTCGCGCCGCCCGAGCACCGCCCCCGACTGCGTGAGCAGCTCGATCGAACGTCGCGGCATCGCCAGGATGAGGTGGTCGGCTTCGACGGTGATGTCGCTCGCTGGGTCGTGCGGGTGAGTGGCGAATGTTGCGACCACTCGGTCGGCGGCGTTTGGTGTGGTTTCCACGTCGAATGATCGAAGACGATGCTGGAGTGCGATGGTGCCGCCCATGGCGCGAAATCGTTGGGCAAGCGTGAGCGGAATCTGGTCGTATCCGCTGGTGACCCGGTACTTCTTGACTGCCGGGTCGAAGTCGAGGTTCAGCAGGATCGAGTCGACGGCGTTCCAGTTGAGAAAGGTCGAGTCGTACCCGACGACCGCCTTCATCAATTCGTACCCCTCGCGACTGAGCACCCGGGCGAGCAGATTCCAGAACCCCCATTTGGCCAGCGGTATGCCGTCGAAGGTGGCGGCTCGAAGTGTGCGTTCGCGTGTCGCTGCGTCAGCAGCGGGATCATAGGCGGGGACGACAAGCGTGATCGCATAGACCAGCAGGTCGGTCGGCGCGATCTCGGCTTCCTCCCAGGTCGGCGAGAACGGGAAGCCGGTGGGTGGCTGATAGCCGCCGGTGGAGCGGTACGGGAACAGCCCGGGGACGGCGGATGATGCCGGAGGGGCGAACTGCCACCGTCGGTACCGGTCACCTCGGAAGAAACCGATGTTCTCGGGATTGTCGGCGGGGAGTTCGGCGACGGGGAGTTGTAGCTCCCGGGTGACGAGCCCGGCGACGAGCCGTTGGGTCGAGAAGAACCGCATGCCGCCGAGTTCGACCGACGTGGTCGGCATACCCGGTGGAGTTGCGGAGACGAGTCGACCGCCGATTCGGTCACTCGACTCGAAGACCGCAATACGGGCGTCTCGATACTTGTCCGAGGTAGCGAGTCGCCAGGCTGTGTACACGCCGGCCACACCACCGCCGACTACCACGATGTCGTATTGCTGAGATGTGTTGCTCATGACGTCGGCTCGACGAACGGCCGGAGCCCGAAGTGTGAACCCGTCAGGACCAGCTCGGCCGTCTGCAAGGCGCCTTCGACCCACCCCTGGGCCCCCGAGTACGCCTCGCCGACGATGAAGATCGGCAGCTCAGATCTGGGGTGGGCGATCTTTGGCATGACCTCCCAACTCTTGACGCCGGGGTTCCAGAAGTTGACCCCACCTCCGTAGGGGTCGTCACCCCAATCGATCCACGCGACCGCGTACGGCAAGGGTGCCGTGCACACATCGTGCAGTTCCATGACCTGGCGATGGAGTTCCGCCACCATGTGGGGAGGTGCCTCGTAGTCGCTCCAACGGGCCCGACCGTCGGCGTCGGCCGCGAGCATCGCCTGTCGTGAGTCGTCGGTTCGGTAGCCGGCCCAGAAGTCGACATTCTGTCCGTCGTCGTAGATCAACAGCATCGCGTTGTCCGATGGTTCGCCGTTCGTCTGGTCGCGCTCGACGCCCCAGTAGTAACACTGCCGGATCGGGAGGTCGGTGATCGCTCGACCTTTCATCGGTGGCGGCTCCGTCGTCGTCGCCTCCCACCAGGGTTCGCGGTAACAGAGCGCCGCCTTGAAGAGCGGATTCGGCGTGACCGATTCGATCAGCGTTCGAATCTCGGGTTGGTCGTCAGCCAGGATTGGTCCGGTCGGTTCGAGCAGTTCGAGCGATCGGCGGGGCATGGCGAGGATCAGCGAGCGGGCCCGGACGCTCCGCTCGACGACACTCCCATCATCGGACGTCACGTCGAACGTCAACACGACGCCGTCGGAGCCATCGGCAAGGGTGCAGGAGTCGAACTCGACGAGGCGATGTCGTCGTTCGATCGTGCCGCCCGCCGCAACGAATTGTTTCGCGAGGGTGTACGGCACCTCTTCGTACCCGTCGCGCAGCCGGAAGTACTTCGCGTCCGGCGCGAAGTCGGCATTCATGATCACGGTGTCGGCGGCGTTCCAGTTGTGAAGCGCGGTGTCGTAACCCATGCCCTTTTGCGCAAACCGGAAGGCTTCGTGGCTGAGCGAGCGTGACAGGAGATTCCAGAAACCCCACTCCCACAGGTAGGCACCATCGACCTGGCGGGTTTGGAGCGTCTTCGCGAGCTCATCTTTGGTCATCGACGACAGCCGGGGAATGACCTGGTCGAGTGCCCGGCCGGTCATGGCTCCTGGGCTCGCACCCTGTTCCCAGAAGTCGAGTTCGTACGGGACGACGGCGGAGTCGGCGAGCTGCTTCTGGCGAAGATGGGTGCTGCGCAGATAGGCGATGTTGTCGGGCACGTCGGCGTCGAGCTGGTCGGTGTCGAGGTGTAGATGCTCGATCAGTTTGGAGATCAGTTGTTGGCTCGACATGTAGCGCATGCCGCCGAGTTCGGCTCGCAAGTTCGGCAGGTCGGGTGGTGTCGGCGACAGCAACCGCCCGCCGAGCCGTTTACCGGCTTCGAAGACCGTCACCGACGGCTTGGTCGTCGCCGCGTCGGGGTCGATCGGTTCGTTGTCGACGCCGAGCAGCCGCCACGCGCTGTAGAGGCCGGACACGCCGCCCCCCACGATCGCCACGTCGAGCTCGACTGGTGCTGCAGTTCCCGGTGCCATTTCATGGACAGTAGTCCCCCGCGTGTTGACGCTGGGCGGCCACGGCGACCGAGGTGCCGTTGGCTATGCGTGCGGAGTGATGAGGGCCTTGTTGCCGGTTGCCATCTGCCCGTAGCGACGCACCATCTCGGGATCGACTGCGTCGGCGAGCCTCAGTGACATGCCGTACGAACTGGCAAATGTCGAGGTGATCTCGTCGGCCACCCGGGCCCGGAGCCGATCGGCCCCTTCCCGTCCCAGCTTGGACAGGAAGGGTGTGAGCAACCATCCACCGACCGCCCACGACATCCCGAAGTCTCGTTTCAGGACCGTGGAACTGCGATCGAGGCCACCGTAGATGTACACCTGCTTGAGGGTGTCAGAGCCGTACCGGCTGAACTCACCGGTCTTCTCCCCCGCCACCTTCTCCATGGCCGACAGGACCGTCCCGGCGATGTCGCCGCCCCCGATGGCGTCAAAGGCGATGGTTGCTCCCGTTGATCTGAGCGCATCGATCAGGTCGTCGGTGAATGATGGTGCGCTCGAGTCGCACACATGCTCCGCCCTTTCGTTAAGGAGCAGCTCGACCTGCTCGGGCTTCCGCACGATGTTGACGAGTCCCACCCCATCGGCGAGGCAAATACGGTTGAGCATGAGGCCGAGGTTCGAGGCTCCGACGGTGTGCACCAGCGCGGTGTGGCCCTCGGCCCTCATGGTCTCGACCATGCCGAGCGCGGTCAGGGGATTCACGAAGGCTGCGGCTGCGTCGGCGGGATCCGTTCCGTCGCCCATCACCAGACACTGTGCGACATTGACGGTCCGGAACTCGGCGTACGCGTTACCCGACAGGAAGCCGACGACCTTGCCCATCATCGCCTGGGCCTCATCGGATTCGCCGGCGGCAACAACCGTGCCCCCGCCTTCGTTTCCGACTGGCATCGACTTGCCCATCCGGCCGGCCTGGCCGGCCAGACCTTGGGGCGCAATCGACGCTCTCACGGCGGGCAGTCCTTCCAATTCAGCCGACTCGGAGGTGCTGAGATCGGCTCCCGCGAACAACATGCCGAGATCGGACGGATTGATCGGCGCCGCCTCGACCCGGATCACCACTTCGTTCTCCGTTGGAGCCGCGACGTCGGAACGACGTAGGCCAAGCGTGACATGGCCATCGTCGTTCACGGTCGATCTCAGCTCCAGGCCGGTTGCGGGGACGGAAGGATTGTCGTTCTGGCTCATGACCCCATCCTTGCCCACTCGGCGGTGGGGCAGCGCATTTCGAGCTGGGCGGGTCCAGACAACGTCGAGCACAGCGGGATGGTGCCGAGCACTTTGCGTTCGGACCCTCGGGTGGAATGATCTCCCATGGCCAAGATTCGGAAGCGTTCATCCGTCGACGTCCAAACGACGGCGGGTCGGGTGCGGGGCAAGCTCGCCAAGAAGGGGCGCATGGCCCACTTTCTCGGTGTCCCATATGCTGCGCCACCGGTTGGCGAGCGGCGCTGGAAGCCGCCGGCACCGCTCGAGGCCTGGAGCGGCACCCGGAGTTGCACGAAGGTTGGTTCCTTCGCCTACCAGCGACGCGCCAACTTCGAACTCTTCTTCCAGAACATCGTCCAAGGGCTGGGCCTCGGTCCGGCCCGCCAGCGCGCCCTGAGCACGGCAGTGAAGGCCGCCCGTCTGAAGGAGAGTGAGGACTGCCTCACGCTGAACATTCGCGTTCCGGCCGGGGCGCAGGACCTTCCGGTCATGGTCTGGATCCATGGTGGCGACCACACCGACGGGAGTGGCGGCGAACCGCACTACGCCAGCGACGTTCTGCCCGAGCGCGGCTGCGTGTTGGTCACCATCAACTACCGCTTGGGGCTTCTCGGCTTTTTCGCCCATCCCGAACTCTCGGCCGAATCGCCGCACGGGATTTCCGGCAACTACGGCCTCCTCGATCAGATCGCAGCCCTCGAATGGGTGCGCGACAACATCGCCAACTTCGGCGGCGACCCCTCGAATGTCACGATCTTCGGCGAGTCAGCGGGGGGCCAGGCGGTGCTCAACCTCCTCACCGCACCATTGGCCCGTGGTCTCTTCCACCGAGCCATTGCCCAGAGTCCAAGCGACAGTGGCCGCTGGCTCCACCTCAAACGACCTGCCCTCGACCTCGAGCCGGCACAGGATGCGGGCGTCGACTTCGCCAACACGGCCGTTGGCTCGGAGCCCGGCCAACTCGAGCGACTCCGAGCGATGGAGCCCGACGATCTGTATGAGCTCTACCGGGCCCACCCGGACCACGGCCGTTACTTCTATCCGGTGGTGGATGACGTCATTCTCCCCACAACCCCGATGTCTGCCTTCGGAGCCCAGCAGCAGGCCCCCGTTCCGCTGATCATCGGCTACAACGCCGATGAAGGTTCACTCCTTGCTGCGTTCATGCATCCCGCAGGAGCCGAGTTCGAATCGCCGGCGTTGCACGCACCGGTCTCGGCCGCAGTCGCCCGGGCCGCCTTCGAACGCTCGTATCCCACAGCCGAACACGTCGAACGGGTCATGGCCGCGTATCCCGGGCTGGCCACGCTCGACGCCGAGGCGCTCACTCGGCACACCGGTGACCACATGTTCGGGGTTCACGTCGATCATGTGTCCCGAGAACACTCAGCCGCCGGTCACCCCGTCTACCGCTACCACTTTCGAAGCGTCCCGGCATCGAAGAAGCAGACGATCGGTGCCTTTCACGCAGCGGAGGTCTTCTATGTCTTCGACACTGCGCTCCCCTTGATTCCGGTTGCCCCGGATGCCCATCTCTTGGCCCGCGAGATGGGCGACCGCTGGTTCGCATTTGCGGCAACGGGCGTTCCGGACTTCCCGGGCCGCGCCACGTGGCCGCCCTATGACCCTTCAACACCGATGCACCTCGTCCTCGACCGACCTCGCTCGAGCGTGGAGCCCTGCCCGGCCCAGCCCGGTCTGGATGTGATGCGGGAGCGAATTGCGTGGCTCACCGAGGAGCTGCGGGCCACAGGGGAGACGAGTCCCGATCCGATCGACGGCCCGAGTACCAGTGACCGCGAGCCATCGGTCGTCCCCTGACCCCGAGACAGCCATGACCACCAGCGACCTCCGAGGCGATTAGAACAGCCCTCTCTCCTGGCGCAGGGTCATCCATTCTTCCGGCCCAAGTACGTGGGCAATCGAGGCTGGATCGGGATCATCGTCGATGATGAAACCGATTGGGCCGAAGTGGAAGAGCTCGTGATCGACAGCTACCTCACGATCGCCCCGAAGAAGCTCGGGTCCTTGCTGTCTCAATCGCTCGATGGAGACATTCCCGACAGGATCGAAGAGGAGTGACTACCGGTCGTCGAGCGCACATCACTGGGGATGCAGGAAGCTCCGGGCCGTCGTCACGCCAGCAACTACGGTGGGACCATGTTGGACCTCGGGGTCGATCTGAATGCCTGGCCTTGGGTATGGCTGTTCATTGCCGTGGCGTTCGCGATCATCGAGGTCACCGTTCTCGGAGGGTCATTCGTTCTCCTCCCGTTTGCCGTCTCTGGATTCGCCGCAGCAATTCTGGGTTTCTACGACGCCCCGATCGAAGCGCAGTGGGCGATTTTCGTTTTGGGTGGAGGTGTCCTGTGGGTCGGTTTCTATCGCTGGGCAAAGTCGTTTCTCCGCGACAACGTCCTCCCGCCGGGAGTCGGCGCTGATCGTCTCGTTGGAATGATCGGGGTTGTTACTGTGCCAATCACTCCTTACGACACCGAGCGTCTGGGACGGATATCGGTGGCGGGCGAGGTCTGGGGCGCAATCAGTGGAAATGACGTCCTGCTGCCAACGGGCTCGAGAGTTCGCGTAGTGTCAATGCAGGGGACTCGTGTCGTCGTCGAGCCGGTCGACTACGACAATTTGCCGTCCGGGGAGAAGCGACCGTGAGCGCCGCCGCAATTTTCATCGCAGCCATCGCCATCGTCGCCATCGCGGTGCTGATCCGAGCAGTCAAGATCGTGCGCCCATTTCAGCAGGGTCTGGTCGAGCGGCTCGGCCGATACAAGACAACCAAGCAACCCGGCTTCAACTTGATCATGCCGTTCATCGAACGACTCCAACTGATCGACATGCGAGAGCAGGTCGTTGATGTACCTCCGCAGGAAGTCATCACCGAAGACAACGTGGTGGTATCGGTTGACGCCGTTGTCTATTACGAGGCAACCGACCCGCAACGCCTGGTCTACAACGTCGCCGACTTCTTCACCGCAATCACCAAGCTGGCCCAGACCAACCTGCGCAACCTCATCGGAGATCTCGAACTCGACAGGGCGTTGACGTCGAGAGACCGAATCAACAGTCAGCTCCGCGCCGTGCTCGACGATGCCACCGACAAGTGGGGGGTTCGAGTTGTGCGAGTAGAGATCCAGCGAATCGACCCGCCACCGGACATCGTGTCGGCGATGCATGCTCAGATGCGAGCCGAACGCGATAGGCGGGCCACCGTCACCGAAGCCAAGGGCTACCAAGAGGCTGCCATCGCTCGGGCCGATGGCGAGAAGCAAGCGGCTGTGCTGGCGGCCGAGGGTCGGAAGGAAGCCGCCATTCTCGACGCCGAAGGCGATGCTCGAGCGATCGGATTGAGGGCCGAAGCCGACCGACTGCGACTCGAGAAGATCGGCATCGGCGAGGGTGCCGCCGCCCTCGCTCGCCTCACAGGAATCAAGGAGGCAGATGCGGACCGAAACGTTCTCACGGTCGAGTACTTGACGGCCCTTGCTCGCATCGGCGACGGCCGTGCGACGAAGCTCGTCATTCCCGCCGAATTCTCCGGCCTGCTAGGAACCGTTGCGGCTCTCACTGAGGCAACCCGACCGGAGGACGACACCGACCAGGTTCGACCCCGAGGGGGTCTACGTGTTCCTCGAGCCCAAGATCGGGTCGATCTGCCGTCACCACCGGTTGACGGCGGCGATCGGTGAAACTCGATGACGCTCCGCCCGCAGGGTGGTATCCCGATCCGGAGCACCGGGGACGGTTGCGCTGGTGGGACGGCTTGGATTGGAGCGAGGAGCGCCGCGTATCCGCAAGCTCCGCAGAAACTGCGAACGCGATCCGGATCGCTGCCGAGGCCCGAGCGCCGGAGTTGGCGGATCGTGGCCAGGCCGAGGTCCGGGCCAGTCAACTCGAAACCAGACAGCTGGTCTCGCAGATGCGTGTAGCCGCTCGAGAAGAGGCCGACCTGGCCGGACAGATGCTCGCCCGGCGAGCGACCGGTTTCATCGAACAGGTTCGTTCGGTCGTGATCGAAAATCTGACTCCGGTCGTCCGGTGGATCCGGATCGGTGTGGTCGTCGCCGCCCTTCTCGTCATCGTCTGGTTCGTGATTCAATTCATAGCTCAGGTGACCCTTTTGAACTGGCTGGGCGATCGAATCGACAGCGTCATCAGTCGGTGAGATGACCATCGACAGGTCGTCCCCGTGCCGCGACGAACGGCCACTGGCGACGGCCCCGAGACCTCATCAATCGGATCCCGATCGGTCACCGAGGGAGCCGCCACGGCACGGCATCAAGAAGCCTGGGTCCGCATCCCGATCCGCCGGAGACGGACGAAGACTCGTTCCACGGGGAAGAGCGGCAACATGGCAAAACCAAGCCCGTGATATGGAAACCACACGAGCATGGTGGCTGCCGTTCCGAAGTGCATCCCGAGTGCAGCGACGACCCAGATGTTTCGCACGCGTTTTCCTAGCAGCGCCAACGGAGCCAGAATTTCGACGAGCAAGCCGCTCCACGCCATAGAGGAAATCAACCACGGTTTGCCGACGACGAATGACGCCAGCGGAGGCTGGCGTGCTCCCAGTAGATCCATGCGAGTAGCGGAGTAGGCGATGTGGTTGCCCAGCGTGGTCGTGTTCACCCACTCGAGCCCACTGGTGCGGAGCTTGGCGATGGCGGCGACGACATAGGTGACCGCAGTGATCAACGCCAGGAGCCGGATCGGCCATCCGTAACGAATGCTCGACGTGGACCGTTTCCGGCTCACCGAGCGTGCGGAGTCCACGGCCCAGCAGTCGGCGGCCGCTGGGGACAAGCCGAGGACGAACACGTGCAGCGTGATGAGATGTTCGAAATGGAGCATCTGACCCCACGAACTGTGATAGCTGGCCCACGCAAGCACCGTCAGAGCAAACACCGGGCCGCTCAATCGAAACGCCAGGCCGGCCATGAACCCTGCGCCCGACACGACCGCGAGGGCAAAAACCGTCCACACCACTTCCGGCTTGACCGGCCCATTCAGCAGTCCGGCAACCCCGACAGGCTCGAAGTACTCAGCGGGAAGTCGGGTCACGCGTCTGAACTCCCCCGCCACGGCAAGTAGGTACGTCACGACGAAGCCGCCGACCAAGATTCGAAGGGCTGCCAACCGCTCCGCCGGTGCGGCAGAGAGCAGCCAACGGTCGATAGCTCGCAGGATCGCGATCGGCGAGACCGACAGGCGAGCTCGCCGTTCGATGCCCGCCGTCATTGACTTGGCCCGCACGAGCTGTGGATGGTGCGACTCAAGAGCGACGGTTCTCGTCGCACTCGCTTGATCGCATCATGTCGTTCGGTCGCAATCTCCACCCTCGCCAATTCGGGCGCTCGGCTTGCGATCACTTGGCACACCGACTCGGTGTCGCGCCGCGAGACGGCATCGTTCAAGTAGGACTGTGCGATGAGTGGATCCCTGGTGTCGGCGATCGTCGGCATGGAAAGAGTCACCATTTCACCGGTCGGGGAAATGCCGACCGCGGTCACGATGTTGATCTCGTTCGACCGTGTACCCGAGTACATCGGATACGTGGAAAAAGGCAGGCCATCCTCGTCCTCGATGAGCGGAGCGAGCATGGCGACCAGGACGGCTGCCGTGACCAGCCGTCGTGCCCACTGGCGCCAACGCTCACTCGCCATGCGAACAAGCTACATCGTCTGGCTTCTCCAGAATCGACGTGATGCCGCTTTACTCCAGCCGCTGAGAGAACCGAACAGCCAGGTCACGCAGACCTTCTCACCGTGGGCAAACGGCCATCGTCATCAGTTGAGCGTGATGGGTTGAGTGTCACGAACACAACATTCCGACGTTCCTGGCCCGATGGCTGAGTTTCGCTTTCTAACGGTCAGCGACGCGGCCTCGTGCGACACGGTCGAGGACCAATTCGACGTCGTTGGCGAGTGATGGCCGTCATCGAGGCCGCGGCGGCTCGTATCCGACGTCGTCGGAGAACTCATCGATGACGGTGTTGCGCAGTGTTCCGAGTTCGGGAACTGTCACCTCGACCACATCGCCGGGTCGAAGCCAAGTCGGCGGATCAAGCCGCGCTCCGGCGCCGATAGGCGTACCCGAGAAGATGATGTCGCCGGGCCGCAACGTGGTGAATGTGGACAGGTAATGGATCTGGTATTCGATCGGGTACTTCATGGTCGCCGGCGTGTCGTCTTGCCGTTTCGCCCCGTTCACGTGGGTGGTCAGGTGTAGCTGCTCGAAATCGCCGATCTCATCGATGGAAACGAGATGTGGGCCCATGGAACCACTCGACTCCCAGTTCTTTCCCTGGGTCACGTTGAACTTCGCGTGGCGGACCCAATCGCGGATCGTTCCCTCGTTGCCCAACGTGAGACCGGCGATGTGGTCACGGGCCTGACCCATCGGAATGCGCCGACCCGCTTTGCCGATGACGACGACGATCTCGCCTTCGTAGTCCAGTTGTGGACTCTCGGGAGGCCGCACGAGTGGGCGGTTATGACCGGTGAAGGAATCAGGGAAGCGCACGAAGACGCTGGGGTAAGCAGCGTCGGCGGGATCGTCGTACTCGGCGCTTCGACCGCCGTAGTTGACACCGATACAGAAGATCTTGCTCGGCCAAGGGAGGAGCCGTTCGTACGTGATGTCGGCTGCTGCGACGTCGGCGGGCTCGTCGACGAATGGTCGAGCATCATCGATGCGCCGCTGACCGACGAGTTCGCCGAGATCGTCGACATCGGCGAGGCGGCGTCGGAGATCGATGACGCCGGCGCCGTCCCTCGAGAGAAGGCCGAAGCTGGACCCGGACGACGTGGAATAGCTGAGAAGTTTCATTGCGATCGGAACCTTAACATGTTAAACAATTCGGGTGCCACATCTTTTCTTGGAGTACTCGGCGAACCTGACCGAACACCACGACATCGATGCGATGGTTGCCGCGGCCCATGCGGCCGCGCTGGCCGACGGCCTCCCGCCTGTCGATGCGCTGCGCACCCGCGGGATCGAACGCCGTCACTATCGCATTGCTGACGGACAGGCCGACCATGCCTTCGTCGCGATCACGGCGAGGATCGGCCCCGGGCGCGATCCTGAGGCAAAGCTCCGCTTTCTTCGCGCCGTCCTCGACGCCGTCGAGGCCCAACTCGACTCCGAGCCGAGTCCGCTCGCCATCGCCTGGTCGGCCGAGGTACAGGAAATCGATGCCGAGTTCCGTATCAACCGCAACGACGTTCGCTCTCGCCTTCAGGAGCAGTCCCCTTGAAACCCGCAACAAGCTTTGCCGAGAACGTTTCTGCCGCCAATGGTCATCTCGCTCGGTTCCGGGCCCAACCGCTCCCCCACTTCATCGGCGGCGTGGGGGTCCCCAGCATTTCGGGCGACACGTTCACCAACACCTCACCAATTGACGGTTCCGTCCTCGGCGAGGTAGCCGCCGGAGACGCGGCCGACATCGATGCCGCGGCCAAGGCTGCGGCCGAAGCCTTCGGTGTGTGGAGTTCGACGGCGGGCACCGAGCGAAAGCGAATTCTGCATCGCGTGGCCGACCTGATCGAGGAGCGGGCCCACCAGATCGCGGTCACCGAGTGCGTCGACACCGGCCAGACCATGCGATTCATGAGTCAAGCCGCACTTCGTGGCGCCGAGAACTTTCGCTTCTTCGCTGATCGAGCACCAGCAGCAAACGACGGCACGTCACTCCCAACCGCCGAGCACGTCAATTACACAACTCGGTATCCCATCGGGCCCGTCGGCGTGATCACTCCGTGGAACACCCCGTTCATGCTGAGCACCTGGAAGATCGCGCCCGCACTTGCGGCCGGCTGCACCGTTGTTCACAAGCCGGCCGAGTGGAGTCCCTTCACGGCGCACCTTCTGGCCGAGATCGCGCACGAGGCCGGCTTGCCTGCTGGCGTGCTCAACGTGGTCCACGGTCTGGGCGAAACCGCCGGCAAGAGCCTCACCGAGCATCCTGCGATCAAGGCCATCGCATTCGTCGGCGAGTCGGCCACCGGCTCACGGATCCAGGCCCAAGGCGCTCCGACACTCAAACGGGTGCACTTCGAACTCGGGGGCAAGAACCCCGTCATCGTGTTCGACGACGCAGACATCGAACGAGCGCTCGACGCCGCCATCTTCATGATCTACAGCCTCAACGGCGAGCGCTGTACGAGTTCGAGCCGGGTGCTCGTGCAGGAATCGATCTACGACGACTTCACCGCCCGCCTCGTCGAGAAGATGCGGGCCATACCGGTCGGACACCCACTCGACCCCACGAGCGTCATCGGTCCGCTCATCCACCCCCGACACCACGAGAAGGTCAAGAGCTACCTCGCTGTTGCCGAGGCCGACGGCGCCACCGTGCACGTCGGAACGGCCTGGGCCGATGCGCCATCCGACGGCTGCTGGGTTGCCCCGATGCTCTTCACCGAAGCGCGGTCGGACATGCGGATCGCCCAAGAGGAGATCTTCGGGCCCGCATTGACCGCCCTTGCGTTCAGCGACGAAGCAGACGCCATCAAGATCGCCAACGACGTCGAGTACGGCCTCGCCGGCTACCTCTGGACCGGTGACGTGGGCCGGGCCCACCGAGTGGCCAACGCACTCGAAGTGGGCATGGTCTGGGTCAACTCCCAGAACGTACGCCACCTCCCGACCCCATTCGGCGGAACCAAGGCGAGCGGGATCGGGCGAGACGGCGGCGACTGGAGTTTCGATTTCTACATGGAAACGAAGAACATCGCGATCGCCTATGGGCATCACAACATCCCGAAACTCGGGGGCTGACATGAGCCTGTACTACGTGCAGAAGTTCCTCTTCGAACTCAATCGGGACGAAGGCCTCCAACAGCGTTATCTCGCCGACCGGTCGGCCGTACTCGTTCCCTACGAGGTCAGCGACGAAGAGCACCAAGCGCTCATCGAACCCGATATCGGCAAGCTGTTCCACCTCGGAGTGAACGGCCAGATCCTGATGCACTTCGCGGCCCTCCATCAGATCGAGTGGCAGGACTACCTCCAACGCATGCGCAATGGCATTGCCGAGCACGGCCCTGTTCGCGAAGGGGTCTACGCCGTGACCGGCTACGAGGGCATCGATGCCCACGCACAACGACTCGAACAGGAGGGCTGACATGACACTGGTCTACGCCGGCGTGTGCAGCCACGCACCCGGGATCACCGGCCGGGCTGATCAGGCCAACCCGACGGCAAGAGCCGGACTCGAAGCAGCCTTCGACGAGATGCGAACGGCGATCGAAGCGAGTGGGGCCGAGGCCCTGATCGTCGTTGCCGCCGAGCACTTCGCCAACTTCTTCATGAACAACATGCCGAGCTTCGCCATCGGTATGGCCGATTTCTACGACGGGCCGATCGAAGACCCAGGCTGGTTGAGGATCGACAAGTTCCGTGCTCCGGGCAATCGCGACCTGTCGCGTCGACTCATCACTGAAGTGATGGAGACCGTCGACGTCGCCTACGCCGAGGAATGGAAGTTCGACCATGGCATCGCCGTGCCGCTCCACTTCCTGACCCCGCGTTTCGATCTGCCGATCGTTCCGGTCAACATCAACTGTCAGGGTCCGCCGCTCACACCGCTCCACCGGGCCTGGGCCTTCGGCGAGGCCATCCGGCGGGCGGCCGACTCCGTGCCCGAGAAGGTTGCCATCATCGGAACCGGCGGCATCAGTCATTGGCCGGCAACACCTGATTCCGGCAAGATCAACGAGGCTTGGGACCGTGACTTCATGGACCGCTGGTGCCGCAACGACAAGGAGGCGTTGCTCGACTACGACGACTCGACCATCTACGCCGACGCCGGGCAGGGCGGGTTCGAGATCCGCACCTTCGTGACCATCAGCGCCGCAGCGAACGGTGCACCGGGCACCGTGCACTTCTATACGCCGATTCCAATTTTCGCGGTCGGTTGCACTACAGCCAGTTATGCGCTCGATCGGCACGCGTCAACGGCGAAAGTCACCGATGAGGGCTCGTCTGTGCTCCCAAAACCCGGCTGAAAGCCGCAACCACGTCGGACGGCCCCTCGACCGTCGTCCAGCGGGCACCGACTTCCTCGGCCAGTTCGCGTGCGGCCTCGCTGTCGCCGTCAGGACAGATGATGAACAACTCCTCCAGGGATCGGGCTGCGGCCACGACATCACCAGGTTCGGTGGCCCGACAGTCAGAGAGGAGAACAACGACCCGGCGCCGAGCACCCGAACGGGAAAGCTGATGACGCCCGGCAGCGAGTGCCCCGGCAACATCGGTTGTGCCGTGCCCTCGCAGGGCAAGAACTCGATCGATCACGGCGTCGGGCTGGTAGTGCTCCCACATCGCCTTTGCGGCAACGATGTGACTCGAGAACGACAGCACCGCATACTCCCGTGGAGCACGGGCGGCGACGGCCGCCGCGGCAAGACCGGCGGTGGCCGATGGTTTGCCGTGCATCGATCCGCTGGCGTCAACCAAAAGGCACCAGGCCGTTGATGTCTCGGCCCAACGCAACACCCGCAGATCCTCCGGCTCGATCAACCGGCGCTCGGCCCGAGCAGACAAAATTGCGTTCATGGAGCGGTCGAGGTCGAGATCTCCGGCATCCGGCTGGTAGGGAGCGCTCACCAGCCGGCGGGTGCCGGAAGCGTCAGCCACACTGGCGCGGGCGAGGTCGAGATAGAGACGGGCGGCCAGGATCCGGGCGAGGCGCCTGAGTTCGAGATCGGTGGCTGCGGTCATTGCGGCCAAGAGATCGAGGGTCCGATCCGGATCCTCAGCGAGGGCCTCACTGATCGCCGCTTCGTCGAGTTCGCCCACCGATGGCGAAAGCTCACCGAAGCCCTCCATTCCGACGAGGCTGCGACGAGGGGCGGTTTGCTTGCGAGCTTCGTCGATGATGTCGTCGGCGTCCTCGCCGCTGGCTACGGGCGGGGGTCCTTGCTGGGCGGACTCGCCCCGTTCGGGGCTGTCGCTTTTCCCGGGTCGGCGGCTGACTGCGGTTCGGGTTCGAAGATCTCGGTCCACAGCTCGGTGATGATTGCTTCGGGACTACGACCCGATCCATCACTGACCTGGATGCGACCGGAGAGGCTGAGCAGGGCGGCGTCGAGCGAGACCGATCGGTTGGCCGGAGTTGCGTTGCGTACGCCAGCGAGGGTTTGGGCTATCGCGCACATGTCGATGGCACCACGAACTGACGAGCCAATCCTCACATCGCTGTGGGTCCGCGTTCGGCGAACGAGCTCGACCGTCTTCCGGACGATCTCGGGATCGCTGTCGCGAACCTGGGTTTTCGTGATCGCTTCCTCATCGTCAGACGTCTGATAGTCGACGGCCAGTCGACAGACCCGGTCGTAGATGGCCGACGAGATCCGAGCGGTGCCGACCGCATCGAAGGGGTTCATGGCCGCAACCAGTCGGAACCCCGGCGCCGCCCCCACCCGGCCGAGACGAGGGACGGTGATCGACCGCTCGCTCATGACCGAGACGAGGACATTCAACGTCTCTTCGGGAACACGGTTGAGTTCCTCGACGTACAGCAGGGCGCCCTCGCGCAACGACGCCACCAGGGGCCCGTCGACGAAGGTGGCTGCGTCGTAGCCATCGTGCAGAACCCGAGCTGGATCGAAAAAGCCGACCAAACGCGCCGGTGTGAGTTCGGCGTTGCCTTCGACGAAATAGAAGTCGACACCGAGTTGGGTGGCGACCGCCCGGAGCAGCGTGCTCTTGCCGGTTCCGGGCGGCCCCTCGAGGAGGATGTGGCGATCGGCAGCCAGGGCGGAAACGACGAGTTCGATCTCGCGTTCTCGCCCCACGACCTGGCTGCTGACACCGTTGACGAGTTGGCGATTCGCCACCCCGCGGTCAGTCGAAGAGGATGACACCGCGTATGTTCTCTCCGTTGCGCATGGCGTCGTATCCCTCGTTGATCTGGTCGAGGGTGTAGGTCTTGGTGATGAGGTCGTCGAGGTTGAGCTGACCGGCCAGATAGAGCTCGAACAGCTTGGGAATGTCCTTACGGATGTTGGCCGAGCCGAAGAGCGAGCCGATGACCTGCTTCTCCATCATGGTCAACATGATCGCCGGGATCTCGATGGTTCCTTCCGAGGTGGAGTGGAGGTTGGTGACCACGATCTTGGCCCGCTTGCCACCGAGGTTGAAGCCCTCACCCAGCGACTTGCCGTCGCCGGTGCCCATCGTCATGATGACCTTGTCGTACCCCCGATCCCAGGTGACGTCGCCGAGAGCGGCCTGGGCGTCGGCCATCGACGCAAACGTGTGGGTGGCGCCGAACTTCATGGCCTTCTCTCGTTTGAACTCGACCGGGTCGATGGCGGCGATGACTCGGGCACCAGCGGCCTTGGCTCCCTGGATGGCATTGGAGCCGATGCCACCACAACCGACCACGGCTACGTAGTCGCCAGGCTCCACCTGGGCGGAATAGACCGCTGCTCCCCAGCCGGTGACAACTCCGCATCCGAGAAGGCAACCCTTGTCGAGGGGCCAGTCCTTGTCGACCTTGATGCAGCTGGCCTCGTTTACCACCGTGTGCTCGGAGAAGGTGCCGATGAGGCACATGAGGCCCAAGTCGTGCCCATCGAGCGTGTGGTGTCGGTAGGTGCCGTCTTGGGCCTGCGTGCCCTCGGTGAAGGTGGCCAGAAGATCGCAGAGGTTGGAGTGACCCCCAGCGCAAGATGGGCAGCGACCACATGCGGGGATGAACCCGAAAACCACGTGGTCTCCGGGTTCCAGCCAGTCGACGCCCTCACCAACTTCCTGCACCACGCCGGCGCCCTCATGACCACCGATCATCATGGGCCCGGGCACCAGGCCCGCGATGTGTCCGTCGTAGGCGTGCTCGTCGGAGTGGCACAGGCCGGACGCGACCATCTTGACCAGCACTTCCTTGCTCTTGGGTGGATCGAGTTCGATCTCTTCGACGCTCCAGGGTTGGTTCAGTTCTCGCAGTACTGCCGCACGTGTCCTCATCGGTGTCCCCTTCTCATGTTGGGCTCGCTGCCCGTGTGCGCCGAATATAGAGCATCGACTTTCGTCGCGGGGTAGTCGGCGAGCGACGACGGCAGCCCCGAACGATTCGGTTCGATCGCCGCATGGCGCGAGCGGACCGGATGTCGCCTCTTCGCTGGCGCAGCCATAGTTCGTGGGATAGCGTTCCTCATTCCCCTGACGACCGTTAGGGAAAGTACGGCCCAACAGGCACCGATGGTCGGCCGTGAGTCGGCTTCAGCGAGGGTGATCCATGACCGAAGATCCGGCTGAGGGAGCTCGACCCCGCCGTCGGGGGCGATCCAGGGCCCCTGCCAATCCTCTGCCCTTCCAGCGTCCGTTCCGTCAGCCGCGGCTCCGCGTGGCCCCCACCGAAATCCTCGACGCCGAGCAGGTCGAGCAGGTGCACGACGCCTCGCTTCGCATCCTGTCCGAGATCGGCATGGAGATCCTCGACGATGAGTCACGCTCGCTGCTGGTGGCGGCGGGCTGCCGCAACGATCCTGGATCCCAGCGAGTGCGCTTCGACCCCGAACTCGTGGTCGAACGGATCAACACCGCGCCGTCGTCGTTCACATTGCACGCTCGTAATCCCGATCATTCACTGATCATCGGCGGCGATCACATCGCATTCGGTTCGGTCGCCAGCCCGCCGAACGTCATCGGACTCGACGGGGTTCGCCGACCGGGTGATCGGGCCTCGTTTCGCGACCTCCTGAAGCTGTGCCAGAGCCTGAACATCGTGCACTTCATCTCCGGCTACCCGGTCGAGCCGATCGACATCCATGCGTCGACCCGGCACCTCGAAGCCATCCTCGACGTCCTGACCTACACCGACAAGGCGCTGCACAGCTACAGCCTCGGCCGCGAGCGCAATCGTGACGTCCTCGAGCTGGTGAAGATCGCACGGGGCATCGACGAGGAAACCCTGCAGCGCGAACCATCGGCCTTCAGCGTGATCAACTCGTCGTCACCGTTGCGCTTCGACGTCCCGATGTTGCAGGGGATCATCGAATTCTCGTCGCGCAACCAGGCGATCGTGATGACACCGTTCACCCTGGCCGGGGCGATGGCGCCGGTCACCCTGGCCGGCGCGTTGGCCCAGCAGAACGCCGAGGCCCTGGCCGGAATCATGTTCACTCAGGTCGTGAGGCCGGGCTCGCCGGTGGTCTACGGCGGCTTCACGTCGAATGTCGACATGAAGTCGGGCTCTCCAGCGTTCGGGACACCCGAATACATGAGAACTGCGATCGCCGGTGGCCAGATGGCCCGTCGCTACGCCCTTCCCTACCGATCATCGAACGTGTCGGCCGCCAACGCCCTCGACGCCCAGGCCGCCTACGAGAGTGTCTTCTCGCTGTGGGGAGCCGTCATGGGCGGAGTGAACCTCATGATGCACGGCGCAGGGTGGATGGAGGGCGGCTTACACGCGTCCTACGCCAAGCTCGTGCTGGACGCCGACCTGTTGGCCATGGTGAGCGCTTTCTGCGAACCGTTCGTGGTCGATGACTCGACGCTGGCGCTCGATGCCATCGCCGAGGTTGGGCCCGGCGGCCACTTCTTCGGTGTTCAGCACACGCAGGACCGGTTCCGTGACGCCTTTCATCGTCCGATGATCTCGGATTGGCGGAACTACGAATCGTGGGACGAGGCCGGCCGGCCCGAGGCCGCGGCGAAGGCCGCCGACCTGGCCCGACTGTTCCTCGAGTCCTACGAGCCGCCCCCGCTCGATGATGCTGTTCGGACCGAACTCGAGGCCTACGTGGCCCGACGCGTCGCTGAGGGCGGCGTGCCCACCGACTACTGAACAACACCCGAAGTGAGCACGGAGAACGTCTTCATGAAGCAGAGCACTACATGAAGCAGAGCACTACATGAAACAGAGTGCACAGGTCGTCGTGATCGGCGGTGGCGTGGTCGGGGCTTCGGTCCTCTACCACTTGACCAAGGCCGGCTGGACCGATGTGGTCCTCGTCGAACGCAAGGAACTCACCTCCGGTTCGACCTGGCACGCCGCCGGGGGCATGCACACCCTCAACGGCGACCCCAACGTCTCGAAACTGCAGCAGTACACGATCGAGCTCTACCAGCAGATCGAGGCCGAGTCCGGCCAGAACTGCTCGATCCATCTTCCCGGGGGCCTCATGCTGGCCGACAACCGTGAGCGACTCGACTACCTGAAACTGGCCCAGGCTCGAGGCCGCTACCTCGGCATGGACCTCGAGATGATCTCGGCGGCCGAGGCCAAGGCGCTGTTTCCCCTGCTCGACGATTCGTACTTCGTCGGCGCGATGTACGACCCGGTGGAGGGGCACGTGGATCCGACCGGCGTCACCAACGCCTATGCCATCTGTGCCCGCAACGCCGGGGCCGAGGTCTACCGCCACACGCTCGTCACCTCGCTGGAACAACGGGTTGATGGCACGTGGACGGTGATCACCGACAAGGGCGACATCCACGCCGAACACGTGGTCAATGCCGGCGGCCTGTGGGCCCGAGAGGTCGGGCGCATGGTCGGTATCGAGCTTCCGGTACTCGCTATGGAGCACATGTATCTGCTCACCGAGGAGATGCCCGAGATCGCCGAGCTGATCGCGCAGGGCAAAGAGATGCCGATGGCACTCGATTTCAAGGGCGAGATCTACGCCCGGCAGGAGCAGGGCGGGATGCTCCTCGGCACCTACGAACAGGCGAACGTCGCCTGGTCGCCCCAGACCACGCCATGGGACTTCGAGATGCAACTCCTCGATCCCGACCTCGATCGCATCGCCCCAGAACTCACCGTTGCCTTCCAGCACTACCCGGCGCTCGCCACCACCGGAATCAAGAAGGTCATCAACGGACCCTTCACTTTCTCGCCCGACGGCAATCCGCTGGTCGGCCCGGTTCGCGGTCTGCGCAATTACTGGGTGGCCTGCGCCGTGATGGCGGGGTTGTCCCAGGGTGGCGGCGTCGGCCTGGCGCTGGCCAATTGGATGACCCAGGGCGACCCCGACCTCGACATCTGGGGCATGGATGTGGCCCGCTACGGGTCCTACGCCACCATGGCCTACACCAACGCCAAGGTGAAGGAGAACTACGGCCGACGGTTCCGGATCACGTTCCCCAACGAGGAACTCCCGGCGGGTCGACCGCTGCACACCACTCCGATCCACGACCGCCTCACCGACCACAACGCCGTATGGGGCGCCAGCTTCGGCCTGGAGCATGCGCTGTGGTTCGCTCCCGAGGGCCAGGAGCCGACCGAGACCGTGACGTTCCGTCGGTCGAACGCCTTCGACGTCGTCGCCGAGGAGTGTCGGGCCGTTCGCGAACGGGTCGGACTCGTCGAGATCTCGAACTTCGCGAAATACCGGATCAGTGGCCAGGGCGCGGCCGTCTGGCTGCAAGGTCTGCTCACCAACCACCTGCCCAAGGTCGGCGAGATCAACCTGTCAGCCGCGCTCAATCACAACGGCAAGATCGTCGGTGAATTCACCGTGGCCAGGATCGACGACGACGATTTCTTCGTGTTCGGATCGCAGGCGGCGGAAGTGCACCATTCCCGCTGGTTCGAGTCGCACCTGCCGCCCAGCCCAGATGGTGGGGACCCGACGGTTCGGTTCGAGCCGATCGGTCTGGCCATGGTTGGGCTGTCGGTGGCCGGGCCGAAAGCCCGGGATCTCCTGGCCTCGTTGACCAACACGTCGCTGACCTCCGACGACTTCGGGTTCATGTCGTTCCGTCGTGTCGATCTGGGGATGGTGCCCTGCTGGCTCGGCCGGATCAGCTACACCGGCGACCTGGGTTACGAGATCTGGGTGGCACCGGAGTACCAGGCCCACCTCTTCGACCTCTTGTGGAACCAAGGCCAGGAACACGGCATCGCACTCTTCGGGGCTCGGGCCCTGATGTCGCTTCGCATGGAGAAGGCGTTCGGAACCTGGGCCCGCGAGTACCGCCCGATCTATACCCCCCTCGAAGCAGGCATGGACCGCTATCTCGCGCTCGACCACGACTTCATCGGCCGGGGCGCAGTCGAATCCGAGCTGGCGTCCGGTCCGGCCCGCCGCCTGGTTTACCTCGAGGTCGAACCCGACCCCGAGGAACCGGCCGACGTGATCGGCGACGAACCGATATGGCATGACGGCGCCGTCGTCGGC
>JBBKXQ010000110.1:0-3662 GCA_037969565.1 Acidimicrobiales bacterium
TGGCTGCAACCGATGCCCGGGGTCTGTCACGGAAGGGTTACGCCGAGCTGCTGGTCGATTTGGCCGGACTGCATGATCAATGCACCCGTATCACCGGGTCCATCGCCGACACCACCGACACGATTGCGGCCCCTTGTGTCGTCGGCGAAAAATCGGTGACGGCACTGCTGCGGGCCAAATCGAAAGTTGATCGTCAGCAATCACGCCGGTTCCTCACCGCCGGGCGGTGCCGCTATCGGTTCCCCACCTTCGACGCCGCTCATCGGTCCGCCGCCGTCACCGTTGGCCATGTCGAAGTGATCGCCGGAATGGCCAAGCGGGTCGATTCGGCTCAGCTGGCTGCAGCCGAGCCGTACTTGTGTGCCGTTGCGGTCGGTTCCACGGTGAAGGAGTTCGCGACGGCGTGTGCGGAGTGGGAAGTGTTGGCCGATCCCACGGAACACTTCGATGAGTACCTCAGGGCGCAGGCACGGCGTCACCTCTATGTCGGCAATGATCTATTCGGCGGTCTCCACTTCGGCGGCACCGCCGATCCGCTCCAGGGCGAGACCTTCATGGCCGCCGTCGACCAAAAGGCTGATGAGCTCTTCCGGGCCGACCAAGCCGAAGCAGCCGCCTCCGGCCATCCCGTGACCCGGACCAATGCGCAGCGTCGAGTCGACGCGCTCATCGAACTCTTGGGCCTCGGGCACGGCGCCGGTGCCGGCGGACGCAAACCCGAACCCGTTCTTCATTTGCTCTGCAGCTGCGGCCAGACAACGAACTGCGACCCCCGCCAAGACAGCGAACCCGAGCCCAACGCCAGCGGCGGCGAGGTCAGCGCCAGCGGCCGAGAGGGCAGCGGCGGAGAGGCCAACGCCGATCCGCACCGTATGCCTTCAGCCACCAACATCTACCCTCAGACCATCAGTGGCCGGCTCATCCCGCACCGGATCGTGAGCGATCTGATGAACACCGTCGGAAAGGTGGAGATCGTGAAGATACGGCCTGACGGGACCTTCATCGATCACTCCACAGCCGGTCGGGCGTTCACCCCGAAGCAGAAGCTGCTGATCGATCTCCACGACCGCACCTGCCGCCACCCTGGTTGTCCGACTCCGGCCCGCTACTGCGATCACGACCACATCGTTCCTCACAGCCGGGGTGGGCCGACCAACATCGCCAACGGTCAACTCCTCTGCCGTTTCCATCACCAATGGAAACACCGCAACGACACCAGACCCAAAGCCGGTCGGGCACCCTGATCGGGCGTGGACTCCCGGCCTCTGGGGCCACGAAGACGACGAAACGGCGATGACCCCGAACAAGTCGGGGCCATCAGCGCGCCGCGTGTTGCTCGCGTCGCCGTGCTTCACTGGATGCCATGGGGAAGCGCGGAACAACAGCGGCTCGAACGCGTTCCGGCGGGGGTGTCGGCGGTGCTCCTCGCCCGCTGGCCATCCTGCTGTTGCTGATCGGGGCCCTTGCCGTCATGGCGACGAGCTCGGATGACACGATCACTTCCGAGCCGACAACAATCGTGTTCACCCTCGACAGTGAGACGAGCGCACGGGCATTTCGTATCGACTCGAGCCTCGACGGGCAACCGGACGGGACGATCTTCAACTTCGTTTCCTACGAGTCGACGAGCACCGCTTCGGAGCCCGACGAAGACCTCGGAGTCCGGTTCGACAGTGACGAAGTCGGGTGGTCGGCGCGAACCGTGACGCCCCAGCTCCAGTTCTCGGGCCCCATACAAACGATTGTGTTTTCAATCGCAAACCCCGACCGCAACGGTCCGGTGACCATCGCCCTGGAGGTCAGTGCCGAGAGCCAGACCGGCGGCGACGAATCTGCGTTCGTGGTGAGCGTCACCCCCGACGAAAGTCATCCGATCGAGAAGCCGGCGCAGGCCAGGATTGAATACAGGACCGACGACAGGGGCCGGAATTTCACGCTCGAAAAGCTTTCGCTCGCAACTGCCGTCGCGACGCTCGAGACGTCGATCGCTGCGGAGCTGACGGTGCAGACGTCCGATGCGAATGTCGACATGCTCACGCCTGCCCTGATCGTGACGGACGAGAGTGGGGATCCGTTCGATCTCGTGCCCGGCGTGGCCAAGGAGCTCGCACTGCCCCCGAATTGTGCGGACGGGCCCTGTCAGCTGGTCCTGCAAATTCTCAGGATCGATCCTCCGGATCAGCGAACCCGGGAACTGTGGCAGCTCGACCTCAGCTCGTCCGACGTCGACTTCAGATGGGCCAGCAGCCGCCTCCCGACTTCGGAGCTTCGCGCAGAGTTGAAGCTCGTGGCGATACCGCTCAATGCCATCGCCCGACGCACCTTGGTTGTCGACGTCTCGGTGCCGCCGGGAAGCGACCAGAGCCCGTTGTTCCACATGGGTTTCGCGTTGGAGGTCGACCAGATCGACCCCTCGGTGTCGTCTGTGCGGGCCTCGATCATCGATGACGACGGACGCGACGTTGCGAAAACCTCCTCACAACATGGCGGTCTGCTGTCGGCAATGGCAGCCGACGCCAGCCTCGTGTCGGTGGTGAGTGGCCGCAACGTGTTCGTCCTCGAGTTGTCGCGAAATGGTCGCGACCTCGAAGACGTCGAAGTCGATGGAAGGATCGCCGCAACGCTCCACTCGTCCACTCCCATCGAAGGTGGATCGATCACCCTGTCGGTCATCGATGAGTGAGACCGACGCGCTTGATGTCGTCGCTCCGGTGGCCCACGCCCGGAGGGGCGCTCAACGTCCGGCCGAACTCATGACGGCGCCTGTTGTTGTGCTGTCTCTCGTCGCGCTCGTGATCAACGATCACTGGCTCAAAGGCGCTCATGCCTCGTGGCTGACGGGTAAGGCGAGCGATGTCGCCGGCCTGGTCGTGGCGCCAGTCATGCTCGTCGGACTCGTCGAGGTGGCCGCATGGCTGCTCGAGCGGAAGCCGCCCGGATCGCATCGCTCGATGGTTGTAGCAGCCGTAGCTGTCGGGATCGTTTTTGCGACGATTCAGGTGCTGCCGCCGGCGACCGAGGCGTACGCAAAGATTGCGGGTTGGTCCGCCCATTTGGTGGCAGGCCTCATGCCGTTCGTCTCGAGTGCCGGCGGACCGGCCAACGTGACGGCCGATCCGACCGACCTGGTCGCTTTGTTCGCCCTCCTCGTTCCTCTTCGATTGAGTACAGCATCAACCTCCTCCATGCCCGGAAATCAGTCGTGAAAATCAGACGTTCGCGGTGCAGATCTGCTGTGTGTGCGGGTCTGGTCACGGTGGGCAAGTAATAGGCCGGGTCAGGCTTGTTGTTTCCACTCCAGCCAGGTGATGAGTTCCTCCGGTCGGATGCTGGTGGTGCCTTCACCGCCGTAGGCGGTTTCGAGTCGGAACTTCATCCACTGGCGGTCGGGGATTGGGAGATACGGCGCATGCCGCCACCAATCCCGAGGTGCAAGTTCTCCGGCCGCGGCCAGAGCGGTCGGCCACAAGCGAGGCCGGCGAGCAACCGCCAGGATCGCCTGGCCCGACAACCCGGCGATCACGAATTCTGGACCGAACCGTTGATCACTTGGGAACGTCTTTCCACGGACCCTGATCGGCCCGTGGCTCCTTCGGCAGCCCGAGCACCATCTCACCGATGATGTTGCGCTGCACCTGGCTGGTCCCGGCATAGATCGTGCC
>JBBKXQ010000111.1:0-26275 GCA_037969565.1 Acidimicrobiales bacterium
TGGGTCTGGCACTGCCACATCCTCAACCACGTCGAACGGGACGACGGAATGTTCGGCATGGTCACCGCCGTGGTGGTCACGGAGAACCCGTCGTTCGACCCCGAGCTCAATCCCGTCAGCCCCAGCAACTGGCAGAAAACCACCTGATCGGCCATCAGCCGATCACAACAGTCGGGCGGCGAGGGCCCCGGGTTCACATGATGAACCCGGGGCTCACTGGTTCGTTGCGACCTTCGGCCCAGACCATGAAAGACTCCACGGCGATGAATGGGACAGACATGAACAATGATCACACCGCAGCAGAACCGAGAATGATCACGGTCTTCCTGTTGGACGACCACGAGATCGTTCGGAAAGGCGTGGCCGACCTCGTCGATGCCGAACCCGACATGCAGGTCATCAGCCAAGCCGGCAGCGCCGGAGAAGCGCTGAAAGTCGTCGGTCAGACCCGGCCCGATGTTGCCGTGCTCGATGTCCGTCTCCAAGACGGCAACGGCATCGAGGTCTGCCGGGAGATCCGGTCCGAGCACCCCGAGGTCGCCTGTCTGATCCTCACGTCGTTCGCCGACGACCAGGCGCTGATCGATGCCGCCATGGCAGGGGCCGTTGGCTATGTGCTCAAACAGATCCGGGGCAACGATTTGGTCGAGTCCATTCGCAAGGTCGCGCACGGGGCCACGCTGCTCGATGCGGCCACCGTCCGACTCGGGATGCAACGTCTGAAGAACAGCGACGAGGGGTTGGTCAACGAGTTGACAGACCAAGAACGCAAGATCTTCGATCTGATTGGCGAGGGCTTCTCGAACCGGCAGATCGCAACCGAGATGTTCCTGGCCGAGAAGACCGTGAAGAACTACGTGTCGAACATGCTGGCCAAACTGGGGATGAGCCGCCGCACCGAAGCGGCCGCGTTTGCGGCCCGGCTCGAAGAACGACACCGCCGCAAGTACGAGTGAGATCCCGGCTTCCGGGATGGCTGTTTCGGTGTTGACTGTTTCGGTGTTGACCGTTCAGGGGCGACCGTTCAGGGGCGACCGTTCAGCCCGTGCCTCGGATCACGGCCAATGCGGCGTTCAGTGAGACGCTCCGATCGCCTTCGGTGTTGATCTTCACTGACTGCGGCCACGGCGAATGCTGGGCAACGAGCGAGTCGAAGATCTCGGGCCGGGCGTCGCTGGGATCCGAACCCTGGCGCAAGCGATCCGACACACGGGCCTTGGCGATCGCCGGATCCAGCTGACATTCGAGTTCGACCAAGGTCGCGCCGTTACGAACAGCCATGTTGCGGGCCGTGGACCGATGCTGCTCGTCATTGAACGATGCGTCGAGGATCACCGACTCGCCCCGCTGAAGCAGATTGGTAGCCCGATCGAACAACACCTCGTAGGTCAGCGAACTCACCTCGGGGGTATAGATCCCCTCGCCGGGGGCCACTGCCTCGTGGTCGGCGTGACGCCGCCCCGTCAGCTCCTTGCGGAGCGCGTCACTACCCAACGCAACCCAGCCGAGCTCGTCGGACATCGCTCGGGCGAGAGTCGACTTGCCCGTGCCGGGCGTTCCCCCGACCACCACCAACCGTTGTCGGGCCCGTTCTAGATGGCGACTGCACAGGTGGTGATAGGAGCGGGCCAAGGCGGCGGCATCAGGATCACCTTGCCGATGCCGCAAGGTCGCCACCTTGGCTCTCACGTGAGCCCGGTAGGCGACGTAATGACTGGCCAGGGATTCGGGATGATGTTCGTTGGAGAACTCGGCGTAGTACTTCCAGAGCCACCGAGCCGTGTCGGGGCCGGCCAGCCGATCCATGTCCATCACCAAGAATGCGATGTCGGCGAGTACGTCAGCGATTCGGAGCCGGCGGCTGAACGCAAGACAATCGAGAATCTGGGGGCCATCGTCGGTGCAGAAGATGTCTTCTGCGGTCAGGTCCCCGTGCCCATCCCGAACCATGCCCTGCGCCAGGCGAGCGTCGAAAAGGTCTGACCGATGGTCGAGAAAACGCGTCGCCATTGTCTGCACACGCTGGAACTCCTCCTCATCGAAGATCGGCCCGACGAAGGGTGTCATCTCTTCGAAATTCTGGTCCCAGTTGTGACGAACCGCATCCCGACCGGCAATGTCACCAGCATCGAGAAGCGGGGCTTGGGCGGCATGAAAGGCCGCAATCCGTTTGGCCACGGATCGGAGACAGTCTTCGAGATCCTCGACCCCGGCCAGGGTGGCGAGCCGTCGATCAGCGGGAAGACGGCGCATCACGATCAGCCGGTCGACCACGTTGCCCTGCTCGATCACATCGGCCGTGCCGAGGTAGACATCGGGCGCCAATCGCCGGTTCAGCGCCACCTCATCGTCGACAGCCTGCAACCGGTTCTCCACCGATTCGAAGTCGAGATAGGGGGTGGCGATCGGCTTCAGGAGCTTGTAGGCCCGATCCTTGGTGAAGAAAAGGGTGGAGATGTGCGTTTCGACGGCAAGCGGCACTTCCATGGGTCACTCGCACCTTCCGGACAATCGGAGCAGGATTGCTGGGTGGAGCATAGGAATTCCTCGATTTCGATTGCAGAGGCCGAAGTCCTTTCGCCTCGTTGCTAGGGTCCCGGGTGGACAACCGGAGGTCAAGGGTGGCGAGCTCAGCCAATATGAGTCCGGAGGCGGCCGACCTCGTGATCGCTGCCGCACCGGACGCAATCGTTTCCGTTCAGCGCGACGGCACGATCGCAATGGCCAACGCTGCCGCCGCTCGGCTGTTCGGCTACGACGAAGCGGCACTCATCGGCATGTCGATCGATCAGCTCGTCCCCGAGTCCAGCCGACCAGCTCACCGAGCCCATCGCACTCGGTACAGCGCGAAGCCGAGAATACGCCAAATGGGTGATCCCGGGGCCCGTCTCAGCGCGCAACGGGCCGACGGCAGCCTCATCCCCGTCGAGATCGCACTCAGCCCAGCCAAGGTCGGCGATGACCAGCTCGTTGTCGCCATCATTCGCAACGTGTCTGATCGACTGGCGTTGGAAGCAGCACAGGAATCGATCCGGGCATCGCTCGATGCGGTCGACGATGCGGTGTTCATGTTCGACCCCGAGTCACTCGAATTCTCGTATGCGAATGCTGGAGCGACCGCACAAACCGGCTACGAGCGGGCCGAGCTTCTCGATGGCATGACCCCACTGCACGTCAAACCCTTGTTCGACGAGCCAACCTTTCGACGACTGTTGGCACCGCTCCTCGACGGCACCCAGAACGCTCTGACGTTCGAAACCGTGCACCGGTCCAAGTCTGGCGAAGACGTTCCCGTCGAGATCAGCCTGAGTTATCCGGAAACCGGCCAGCACCTCCAACGGTCAATGGTTGCCCTCACCCGCGATATTCGAGAGCGCAAAGCTGCGGAGCAGCGGCTGCGAGCCAGCGAGGAAGCCTTCCGTTCAGCCTTTGACGATGCCGCCGTACCCATGGCGATCGTCGACATCGATCAACCGACCCGTCTGATCTTGCAAGCCAATCAGGCCTTAGCCGACATGCTCGGTTGCTCTCTCGAAGAGCTCGTAGGGACCGGGATGGAATCACTCACCCAGGTCACCGATCCCAGCGACGCGGGTTGGCCCGAACCCGCTGAGGAGCGTGGCAACTACGAGACCGTGAAACGGTACCGACGATCCGATGGAACGTACCGTTGGGGTGCCCTCCACGCATCGCTCCTTGTCGGGCCGGAAGGACAACGCCGTTCACTGGCCCACATCGTCGACATCACCCGACAGGTCGAAGCCGAAACGGCCCGTGACCGGCGGGAGGACCTCCTGGGATCACTCGCCATGATCCGCAAGGCCACTCGTGATGATGAGTCGCTCGACGAGGTGCTGCGAATCATCGTGCGTAGGGCCAACATCTCGCTTGCCGGGTCCCACTGCGTGGTGGCCACACCGATCGACCGAGACACGATGTTGTGCCGGGCCATGGACTCGATCAACCAGCCCGACCGCACCGGCGAGAGTTGGGCGACCACCGAGGAATTCGCCCGGATCATGGCCTCGGGCGAAACACAATCATTCACCGACACGAGTGACGAGATCCGGCTGTGCCTCGGCCCAGGAGCAAGCGATCTGGGACCGACCATCGTTGCGCCACTCGTCACCTCGGCCAGCACCGTCGGAGTGCTCGTCGTCAGCCGTTCAGCGGATGCCCCGCCGTTCGACGATGACGACCTGGCTGCGGCCAACGCTCTGGCATCCGAAGCCGCGATCACGATGGACCTCCTGAAGGCTCGAGTGGATCGGCAGCGGATGTTCTTGGCCGAAGACCGGGAACGGATCGCACGCGACCTCCACGATCTCGTGATTCAACAGCTGTTCGCAACGGGAATGCGACTTCAGGCTGCGTCGAACAACCCGGAGCTGCTCCAGGATCGAGTGGGCGAAACCGTCGAACAACTCGATGAGACCATCGGCGTGATCCGGCAAACCATCTTCCACTTGACTCGACCCGACGATTCACTCAGCGGGCAGATCGAACGACTCGTCGACCGCCACCGAGCCGTCGGGAGGAACGACGTGAATCTCGACGTCACCGGCGATCTCGGCTCGGTTTCCAAACGCCTGTACGACCATCTTCTGCCAACGCTGAACGAACTCTTGTCCAACGTCGAACGTCACGCCGCCGCCTCGAGAGCCGATGTTCACGTGCAGGTCACGTCCACAACGGTCACGGTCGAGGTGGTCGACAACGGGAAGGGCATCGACCTCCAGGACAGTCGCGGCTTCGGCCTGTCAAACTTGGCAAAACGGGCCGCAGTACTCGGTGGTGAGCTGACTCATGAGTCGGGCACGGATGGGGCCGGAACCCGGGTGTCCTGGTCGGTGCCACTCGCGTTGCAAGCCGAGGGCTGAGCCGGGCCGATCAGCCTCGAGGGGGCACCTTCGCCACCTCGGCCGCTCGGCCACGGGGCACGGTCCTGCGCTGTCCCCACCCAGGAATTTCTGCAATTCATGACGTTCGCCCCTTGCCCCCGGCGCCCGTTCGAGGGCAGCATGTCGGTTGAACCCAAAGCCGCCACGAGGGAACAAAGAGAGGAAGTCGTTTCGATGACTGCTCGACCAGAAGTTGCCGGTGCCACCCGAATCGAGACCAAGGGGGGTGTCGGTGACCAGGACATCGACTACCTCCGCCGAAAGCTCGACAAGGTCACCCACGCACTCCACGACGATCGATTCGAAGTCGACGCGTTCCTGAGTTTGCACGAAACCCACGATGACGCTCATCAGGCTCGGGTCCAGGCCTCACTGGAGTTTCATCAGGATGTCGTTCGAGCCGAGACCAGAGCAGCAACCATTCCCGAGGCGGTCGACCTCCTCGAGGAACGCCTTCGTCGCCAGCTCGAACAACGCAACGATCGCAAACGACAAGGCCGACGAGCCCGAGCCCCGAAAGGGCGGGGATGGCGGCACGGCAATGAGCCCAGCGATCGCAAGCCCTACTTCAACCGACCTCCCGAGGAACGAACACTCGTGGCCCACAAGACGTTCGCCACCCCTGAGGCAACACTCGATGAAGCCCGGTGGGATCGGTATCTGCTCGACTACGACTTCTACCTGTTCCTCGATGCCGCATCGGGCTCCGACACCGTGCTTTGGGGTGAAGACAAGGCTGAGCAAGTGCTGCGTCTCGAGGATGCCCCGGAATTCGACGTCAAAGGAGCGATCGGCTGGCTCGACGCGCTGCACGAACCGTTTGTCTTCTTCCGAGACTCCACGACGAATCGAGGGGCCGTCGTCTACCGGCGCTACGACGGGCACTATGGGCTTCTCACGCCACGGTGACCCCGGCACGGGCCACTGATCAGTCGGGAGTTTCGTCGGCGTCGTGGTCGTGGCGAAGGTCGAGGTCGTCCAGGATCAGCCCGTCCACACCGAGCGACACCAACCAGGCCACTGACTCCCGATCACGGACCGCCCAGGTGAAGATCTCGCCCCGCCCATGAAGACGGCGGACCAGTGGGTCGGTGAGCAGGTCTCGGTGCAGCACGACCCCATCGGTCCTCGAGTTGGGCCGAAAGAGAAGGAGTAGTAGCAGCTCGAATCGATTTCCCACCGAACAGAACGTTCGCACGTCGTCGAGCGCGGCGAACGGGCGGAGCAACCACCAGGCCTTCGATGACACGATGATCGGTCGGCGCTCGCCGACGACACCGATCACGCGTCTTGTCAGACGGCGGGTGAAGCCCTTGAGATCGAGCCACAGAACGGTGGAGGGGTCGGCCGCGGCCACTACGTCGGACAGCAGCGGCGACTTGGTATCGGGCGGCAGTAGATAGAAGCGCTCCCAGAGGCGGAAGGAGGGCCAGAGCCGCTTGCCGTGCCTGACTTCCACGACTCCACGGCGCCCCAGATGTACGTCGATTTCGACGATTGCGCCACGGGCTTGAGCCAGCAGCAACTCGTCGATCGAATTGCCTGCCCGGTGAGACACGTACTCCATGGCTCAAGCTTCGATCAGCCGCGCCGCTGCCGCAAGGCAGGGGCGGGTCCTGGTCCGAGGGGGGTTCGGTCAGGCGAACGCGACGGCGAGGGTCGAGCCGAACTGGAGTTTCATGCCGACGGCCTTCATCCGCTGCCGAAACCACAGCGCAGCGATCAGCAGCGTCGCCACGGTGAACGATGGCCCGAGGAAGGACTTGACGATCACAAAGGTGGTGGTCGACTGCGTCAGCAACAGCCAAAGGGTCAACCCGGCGTTCAGCAGGCTGGTGAAAGCCCACAACAAGGAAAGGCGGGTGAAGAAGAGTCGGAGCATCGGATGATCGGCGGTGTTCTCATCGAACGGACAGATGTCGCGGGCCAGGCGAGCGGCCAGAGGATTTCCCATTGCGACCGAAACGAAGAAGGCGATGCCGACCAGAGCCGTGCTGATCGTGGGTTGAAGGAAGTACACGATGAGGCTGCCCGTGACGAGCGCCAGGAACGTCTTGACCAAGAGGCCGATGGTGCTGAGCAGCACCAACCCGGAGATCTTTGTCCCGGTTTTGAAGCGGTAGAGAATGACTCCTCCCGACCAGCCGAGAGCGGCGAGAAGCGCTCCGGTGGTGCCGGCAAGATCCAAGAATCCGAGGAACAGGACGAGCGGGATCACCTTGCCTTCGATCACATTGGGAAGAGCATGGCGGGCTATGGCCCGTGGGCCAGGAATCAAGAGGGGCCGATGCAAGGAGTCCGCTTCCGTTTGGGCGCCGAACGGCCCAGCGTACGCGACTCTGACCCCGAACTCCGATCGGGGCGGTGCACGAAGAGCAATTTTGATCAGCCCGTCGTTCACGGTTCCAGCCCCATCGCGCCCGTCATACAGAATTCGGTGCGCACCGAGGCAGCGGGCAAAATTTCAGGAACACTGACCCGTCATGAACCAGTCACCGACAATGCTCGTTGCTCTCGACATCCCAGCCGATCCTGCCGCGCTGCAACTCGTCGTCGATCTTGCGGCTCCTGGCGGATGGAAGGTGCTGCTGCTTCATGTGACTGCGCCTGCCACCGGCAACGCCCCATCACTCCCTGAGTCCGATGGGACAACCGGACTGGACGGCGTTCGCGACTGGTTTGCCGAGCAGGGAGTTTCGGCCCAGGCGCAGATCATCGACGGACCGATCATCGACACGGTCCTGCGAACGGCCCGCTCGATCGATGCCGCCATGATCGTCCTGGTTGCCACCCAACGACGCCGGGCCAACAAGCCAACACTCGGAAGTGTGTCGGGCGCCCTGCTCAAGGTCACCGAGCGTCCGGTTCTGGTCCTACCCACCAGTGTCGCGGCCGACGACGGCGCCGGCTTCTCGGCTGCTTTGGATCGTCTGATCGGGGTCATCGATCACGACGAATCCCCCACCGAGTTCGGCGACCTCCGGAGCGCGGCCGAACACCAACTCGAAGACCCCAGCTCCGACGACGGGCGGGAGAACCTCGGTCAGCGACTGCGCCAATCACTCGAACAGTTCGAAACCGATCATCCGAGTTTCACCCGGGCCGTCAACGACGTTGCCTACTATTTGAGCGGCCTCGGCATCTGACTTCGGCGGCAACGAGCAACCCGAGCGGTCCACTTCCCGCGCTTGCCCCCTAGTCGGGAGCCGTCGTCTGGCGTACAGTTTTCCTGCGGAGCGGACTCCAGATCCGAGCTGGCCGACGCAGACCATTGAGCAAAAGTGCTCAAGTCTCGGCACCCGGAAACCGATAGTCACAGAGCGCGGTCAAGAAGGTGGACCATCATGCGATCATGTTCTTCGACGTCCAGCCGTCGGCTCTTCAGCCTGCTGGTGCTCTCGCTCTGTCTCATCGCCGCCAGTTGCGCCGGTGTGTCCGAACAGTTTTCCGACCAAGGCCTCGACCAGTCCCAACCTGATCGGCTCGCCTACGAGTCTCAAGCGGTCGTCCCCGCCGGCTTGAAGACAAAGACGACGGAAAAGGGTCGTCACGGGCGACACCGGACGACCACGACGGTGACCGCCGAAACGACGAGCACCACCGCCCTGCAGACAACGACGACAGCGGCAGCCACGAGCACCACGACAGAGAACTCCACCACCGCGCCCGATGCAACACAGCCGGATCCAACACAGCCGGCCGAGGAGTCGGCCCAGCCGGCCGCACCGATTCGGGCCGCGTTCCTTTATCCCTGGTTCCCCCATGCGTGGTCTCAACGAGGAATCGACCCATTCACCAATTTCACTCCGACGCTCGGTCGATACAGCTCGAGCGACGCCACGATCATCCGGCAGCAATTGGCCTTGGCCCGCGACGCACACATCGACGCATTCATCTCGTCTTGGTGGGGGCAGGGTCATCACACTGATCTGGCGGTCCCGGCCTTGCTCGACACGACCACGGCGACCGGTTCGCCCAACCCGGCGATGCGTTGGTCGCTGTACTACGAGCCCGAGGGGCAGGGCGATCCATCGGCGACCGCCATTGCCGATGATCTGCAATACATGGCCGACAACTACTTCGATCATCCGGCCTATCTCCGAGTGGATGGAAAGCCCGTCGTCTTCGTTTGGGCCCAAGGGTCTGATGGAGCCGGCATGGCCACCCGCTGGGCCCAGGCAGAGAAGCTCTTCGGCGGAGACGTCTACATCGTTTTGAAGGTGTTCTCGGGTTATCGGAACGTGTCCGATCAGCCCGATTCGTGGCATCAGTACGGCCCGGCCGTGGGTTATGACGAACAGTCGCCGTATTCAGCCACGGTCTCCCCGGGTTTCTGGCTGAAAGGGCAATCGGTCCGCCTCGCTCGTGATGCCACCCGATTCACGCAAGACGTGGCGAGGATGAACGCTTCCGGTGCCTTCTGGCAACTGATCACCAGCTGGAACGAGTGGGGTGAAGGAACCTCGGTGGAACCGGCGAAGGAGTTCGGAAAGACCTACCTCGACATCCTCGCCTCCCAACCGCCGGCCAAGGTTCGGCCGGAACCGAAACCGACGACAACCACCACGGCCAAGCCGACAACATCGACCACCGCCGCCAAGACAACATCGACCACCGCCGGGACGACAACCACCGTGCGGCCATCGACCGGGGGCTTCACGTTCACCGCCGGTGGTGATCACGGTGCCCGTTCGGCGACCGCGGCGAGCCTCACGAAAATCGCTGACATCGGGCCGAAGTTCCACCTGGCGTTGGGCGATATGAGCTACAGCGATCTGAGCGAGTCCGCTTGGTGCGACTACGTCAAGTCCTATCTCGGGACCACTCCCGTGCAGCTCGTCGTCGGCAACCATGAAGACGATGACCTCGAAGATGGCTACATCGGGAAGTTCGCCAGCTGTCTGCCCGACCGAATGAGTTCGACGGGAACCTACGGAGCTGAGTACTACTTCGATGTCGATGGACTCGCCCGGGTGATCATGATCGGAGCCGGCAACGATGTGAACGGCGTGAAGTACGACTACGACAAGGGAACCGCTCGCTACGCCTGGTTGGAGAAGGCCATCGACGACGCTCGGTCGAAGAACATCCCATGGGTCATTGTCGGCATGCACAAGGTTTGCATCACGGCCGGACAGAAGGGCTGCGAAATCGGTCAGGACGCAATGGATCTCCTGCTCGAAAAACGAGTCGATCTCATCCTTCAGGCTCATGATCACAACTATCAGCGATCGAAGCAGCTGACCTGTGCCACGGCCAACGTCTATCGATCGAGCTGTGTTTCCGATGATGGCTCCGATGGCGCATACACCAAGGGCGCAGGAAGTGTGTTCGTCGTCTCCGGCCTCATGGGTGGAGGCGGGTTCTACGAGGTGAACACCGCTGATTCGGAATTCGACTACCTGGCTGCACACATGGGAGCCGACAAATCGGGCCGCGGATTCGTGAAGGTGTCGGCCTCCGCCGATCGATTGCAACTCGACTTCGTCGGAAGCACCACCGACTACACGGACCACTTCACCATCGCCCGCCCCTAGGGCTGAACTCGAGCGTCAGGTGGAAACTCGGTCGATCCGAGGCGCCCCCGTTGGCCGCACCTCACGATGCTCGCCATCGCCGACGTGCTGGCCAGCCTGCATCTGACGCTCACGAAGATACAGCCCGAGAAAGATGCCCGGAATGGCCACCAGGCCGAGCATGGCTCCGGACGAAACCATCACCAGCGCCGGAGCGGGGCAGGTTCCGGCGATCGCCCAACCGATTCCGAACAGGGCTCCACCCTTGATGTGATGGGCCTGAGGCCGGGAACGGGACAATGAGAACCCGCCGCCGAACGGCGTGGTGAATCCCTGGCGCTCGAGCCACCACAACACGGGAGCCGAGACGGCGATCGCCGAACCCATGAGCAGGAAGACGTCGGGCTCGTCGAGGCTCAGCATGGCGTGGATCGTGTCGTATTCGTGGAGCCGGGCTCCGGCGAGCAACCCGCCGAACATGGCGCCGAACAAGAGGCCGATGAGGTTGAGTCTCACAGGTCACCTCCGGTGAGGACACTCAGCAAGAAGGTGGTTGCGATGCCAGTTGCCATGAACGTGGCCGTGACGGCCGCGCTGGCCGGCGACCGTTGGGCCGTCCCGCACAAACCATGACCGGAGGTGCAGCCACCAGCCATCGCCGCTCCATAACCCAGCAGCGTGGCACCGGCGAAGACCATCGGAATCACCACCGCGAGCGGAAACACGTCGACCAATGCGTCGTAACCGGAACGAACACCTTGGCTCGACCGCAGAACCTGGGTGACGAGCAGGCCGCCGGCGAACATGCCGACGAAATACCAGACACGCCAAACGGCCACGCCGGAACGACGACGGAGAAGACCCGCGGTCTGCACGTAGGCACCACTGGCACCGAGGGGCTGATTGGCCAGAACGAACAAACCGATGATGAGGAGGCCCAGGCCGGGGCCGACCACATACCAAGGGACCCGGTCGGGAAGGACGTCAAACACACCAAACTCGCTTTCTCATCGGCCGCCGGAGCTTCTCAGATCACCTTCAACTGCTCGGTACGTGCGATTGTTCCCAGGCGCCGTAGCCACCGAGTAGATCCGACACATCCCGAAAGCCGGCGCCAACGAGACGGCTGGCCGCGATCGACGACCGATAGCCGCCGGCGCAATAGACAACCGTTGGCCGCTCGGGGTCGAGTTCAGCGAGGCGTTCGTTGAGCCTGGTCATCGGGATCACGATGGCTCCCTCGATGACTCCGTTGGCCGTCTCCCCCGGTTGGCGGATGTCGACGAGCTGAAGGTCGGTGATCGTGGTGCGGGCGGTTCTCAGCCCGGCCACATCGACCCTGGAACTCCGGGTGACGTTTTCGGGCCGCTCACTGAAACTCTGGACCGGATCGGCCAGGAAGCCGTCGACCATGTCGAACCCGATACGGGCCAGACGCACCTTCGATTCGAGTTCGTGGTTTGGGTCGGTGACAAGGATGATGGGAGTCTCCGGGTCGATGACACCGCCTGCGAACTCCGAGTAGCGGCCGGCCAGACCGATGTTGAGCGACCCGGCCAGGTGCCCCTTCGCAAAGTCGTTGGGGTCTCGGGTGTCGAGCACGATCGCACCGGCGGCCTGTCGTTCGAGCACTTCGTCGAGTTGGAGTGCGAGCGGCGGCTTCTCCTCGTTCAACAGCGGTCGCACCTGACGGTTCAACCCGGCGTCGTAGGAGAAGTAGGCCGGAGGGGCCGATTGGCCGTCGGTGACCACACCGATGAATTCTTCCTTCGTCATCGGCTTGAGAGCGTAATTGTCGGTTCGCTGCGCGCCGATCGTCGACCACGTGTCGGATGAGAGGTTCTTCCCGCACGACGAGCCGGCACCATGGGCCGGATACACGCGGGTGCTGTCGGGCAGCGTGAGGATCTGCGTCTGAAGCGAGTCGTAGAGAAGGCCGGCGAGTTCCTCCTTGGTCACGCCCTTGGAAGACAAGAGGTCTGGGCGTCCGACATCGCCGACGAACAACGTGTCGCCGGTCAAGACGGCATAGGGATCGGCCTCAGCCCGCTCCCTGACCACGATCGAGATCGACTCGGGCGTGTGCCCGGGCGTGTGGCGGATCTCGAGTTCGATTTCCCCGAGACTGATCGTTTCGTGGTTGGCCAGACTTCTCGATTCGAATTCCGTTTCGGCTCCTGCGCCGTATCCGATCTGGGCGCCCGTGGCTGCCGCGAGCTCGAGATGGCCAGACAGGAAGTCGGCATGGAAATGGGTCTCGATCACCAACTCGATGGTCATACCGTGCTCGGCTGCGGATGCCAGGTAGGGCGAGATGTCTCGGCGAGGGTCGACGACGACAGCTCGCTTCGACGCCTCGTCACCGATGAAGTAGCTGGCTTGCGACAGACAGTCCAAATAGTGCTGTTCGAAAATCATGATGGGTCCCCTTCAAGAGCAACCGTGAGTGACAACGGCCACATCGTCATGTTCGAATGTACGGTCAACTGGCGCAAAGGTCAAGGGACGAACGCAAGTCCGGCGACCAACGTCCATGCTGCCTTCGGTGTTGGCGACGTCCGGTTCAACCCGTGGTGAACCCTCGCCGCACCTGCTGGCCCCACTCGGTGCGACCCTGGACGTAGAGCCGAAGACCCCACAGTCGCCACACGATCGTGAGCTGGCGGTAGACGATCTGCTCGGCTGCGGCGTAGAACGCGAGCTTCAGTCGATGACCGAAACGGGCATAGGAGTGGAAGACCACGTCGTCGAACCAGAGGGTGAGGACGGTGACAGCGGCACCGAAGCCGTAGGCCGCGCCGAGGATCCACAGCGCAGCAGGATCGACCAGCCCTGTGACCAACCCGACCAAGAGCAGAACGAGTGCGATCGCCTCGACGACCGGGGCCACGAGCTCGACGAGAAAGAAAAATGGCATGGCCAACATTCCTGCCGCTCCGTAGCGGGGATTCAGGATCATCCTGCGGTGCCGGCTGAGCACATCGATGAGTCCCCGTTCCCACCGATTTCGCTGCCGAGCGAGGACCCTGATCGAGTCGGGGGCTTCGGTCCATGCCACCGGTTCCGGCAGGAACTCGACCCAGGCCGGCTCGCCGATTTCGTGCCCATGCCGACGAAGCCGAACAATCAGTTCCATGTCCTCCCCGATCGATGAGTGCTCGTAGCCGCCCGCGTCGAGGACGGCTTGCCGACTGAAGAGGCCGAACGCTCCCGAGATGATGAGGTTCCCGCCCAGCGGATTCCAGCCGAGTCTGCCGATGATGAAGGCCCGCAGATACTCGACCGCCTGGAAGGCGACGAGGGGCTTCTTCGGTACGACGAGTTCGGTGACTCGCCCGGCCCGCACTCGCGAGTCGTTCGTGAGTCGGACTGTGCCGCCGACGGCCACGGTGTCGGATCGCATCAAGAATGGTGCAACCAACTGCTGCAGGGCATCCGGCGCAACCAGCGTGTCGGCGTCGATGGCACAGACCATGTCACCACTCGCGACGTTGATGCCGGCGTTGAGAGAGTCGGCCTTTCCTCCGTTGAACTTGTCGACCAACACCAGCCGAGGTTCGCGACTCGAGCGGTAGAGGCTCTTCACATCGGCGGTCGGGATCAGCCGTTGGTAGACCGGGTGGACGGGTCGAAGATCGAATCGACTGATGAGCGCAGATGCCGTTTCGTCAGGTGATCCATCGTTGACGACGACGACTTCGAGGTTCGGATAGGACAACGCCAACAGCCCGGCGACGGTGTCACACACCGTGACTTCTTCGTTGTAGGCCGGGACCAGGATCGAGATCCGCGGTGCCAGTGGTGACCGCAACACTCGTCGCCAAACCTGATGCCGATCGCGCTGGCGAAGTCGTCGCATCTCCACCATGGCCGATATCACCAGACCGAGCTGGAGCGTGGTGATCGCCACCACCCAGCCGGCCGCGATGTCGGCGATCGAGCCGAAGAGCTGGTGGATCACGACGCCAATCCATCGGCAACCGCGAACACGCCGCGGGCGAACGAGCTGGGCGTCCCGATCGAATCGGCGAGTTCGGATTCGTCGATCTCATGAAGCGGATCGATCAGTGGGGAGGGTCCGGGCAGGCCCCGCTGCGCGGCCGAATCGAGCACCTGACGGGCCATGTCCCTGGCGAATGGGTCTGGATCACTCAGATGCTGTCGTAGCACCATCCTGCCGGCACTACCCATCCGATCGAGGGAAACGCCACAGGCCCGCCGCACGGCCCAGGATCGATCCGACAGATGCCGACCGATCTCGGTCACCGACGCAAGATCACCGACAGCACCGAGAGACACGACTGCTGCAGCCCGGACTGCCGGCGAATCGTCGTTCATGAGTCGCAACAAGATCGGAGCGACGAGCCGGGCCACGCCATTTCCGAGGGCAACCGCCGTCATTTCCCGCATCGAGGCATCAGGAGCGCTCGCATGCTCGTCCAGTGTTTCCACGAGACGGGGATCGGCGAGGTTCGCTGCGAGTTCGAGCACCTCGATCAGTCGTTGGTCGCAGTGACGCATGTGATGTTGCAGCGCGGGCACGGCGGGAGTTCCGACGTCGAGAATCTTCTGCTGCGCCGCGAGTCGAACCGCGACCGACGAATCAGCGAGCAGAGCGAGCAGAAGATCGAGGAACTCTTCGCCCTGCGTGTCGTCGAGGCTCTCGACGGCTCTGGCCCTCACGAGTGGGTGCGGGTCAGCGAGGAGCGCAGCACGATCGAAGTTCGGATCGACCACCAAGTACTGGAGTTGCGCCGCCTGGATACGCATCCGCCAACGACGACTTCGAGACCGCTTGACGATGAACTGCTGCAACCCACTCACTCGAGTGAGCTCACGCAGACGATCGTTGGCCTGTCCGCTCAGATCAACCGCCAGGGTCTGAATGACGTCGAGGAGAACTCGCCGGGGTACCCGGCCCGCCGCGTCGTAGGCGGCGGACGCCTCACGGTCGGATTCAAAGAGCAGAACGCTCAACATCGACAGGGTGCGGCGCCGCCGTCTGGCGATGATGAACCGGCCGACATCGGCGAGCGAGCCATATCCGAGGTAACCAACCACGAGAACTGCGAAGAGGGCCCAGGCCGCCAGGAAGAGCTGGAACCTCACCGTCGTTCGAGCGTTCGCTGCACTCGATGCATCAGCAGCGGAGTGCTGAACGGTTTGCCGACGAAGTCTTCGGCTCCCAACTCGAAGGCATACCGCAGATCGGACTCGGCAGTCCGCGACGACAAGATGATGACTCGGAACCGGCTTGCGGTTCCGGCCTCACGTATCTGGCGCAAGAATTGCAAGCCATCGATGCCGTTGAGGTCGAGTTCCAACAACACCAAGGCCGGAAGTGGCCGTTGCGTGTGCCCAGTGAGGAGATCCAATGCCTTGAGCGCATCGGCTTCGTGTTCGGCCCGCAACCCGTTCCGTTCGAACAGGGGAATCAACACCGCGCCGAGCGTTTCGTCGGGATCGACGATCAGCACGTCCGCCGCTTGATCCGCCAGGGGCAGCCAACCCGAGCCGACGACCGTCGGGCCCTGCAACGCCTCGACTCGGTCAAGGGTCTCGCTGGCGTTCTGGAGGAGTTCGGCGAGTGATCGACCGTCGCCGGGAAACTCGACTCCGGCCGATCGCACGCCCAAGACATCGAGTCCGTACTTCCGATGAATGTCGGCAACCCGTTTCAGAACCGTGCGCCGACCCACGCCGTGCAGTGCGATCACCAGGGTGTCGTCGGTGCGACGGGCAATGACGTCGTCGCGACGGAACTCCCGGGCGATCTGTTCGTCGAGATCAGTCGGACCGCAGTCGATCGGCAGGCCGACGATGGCGAGGCCCATCGGCATGTTGCGACGGAACGACAGCGTGAGCAGACGCTCGACCAACACCGACGCGTTGGGCCAGGGAATTGCCCCATGGCGGGCGTCGGGGTCGGCGACGGGTTCGAGCGTGTTGCGCCGTTCGAGGGCGCCCTTGAGTACGACGACGACGTTGTCGAGGTCGGCGTCGGCCGGAAAGACCGCATCCGCCCCGTCCCGCACGAGTTGGTGCTGAGCGGCAGCATCGGTGCGGTCGCTGACGACGACCACCACGGTCGGCCGGAGAACCCGATCACTGCGAATGGCCCGGAGAACGGTGGTGGGATCCGGACCATGAGGGTTGGGCAGCAGCAGTGCGGCTCGGGCATCTCCCAACTGAAGGCTCGTGAGAAGGTCTTCGGCCGTCCGCTCAGCGCGAACGACGAGCCCGAACTCGTTCAACTCGCGAGCCGCCCATTCGGCATGCTCGCCGAGAACGCTGACGGATCGCTCATATTTGGCCCGAACCATCGCTCGTCGGCATTCCATCACGACATCGATGGGCGCCAGAGAGCGAGGCATGATCGTGGTGACCAGATCAACGATCGGCGCCCGTTCGGCCAGGGTTCCGGGTGGTGCGAGCACGAGTAGCGGCTGGACCGGATATCGCTCGCGTACGCCTCGAATCAGGGGACGGATTCTCGAAAGCTCAGCATGGTCGGCTACGAAGACGATTGCGGCGGAGTCCGACGACTGACCGATCAGGCCGTCGGGAAGATGACGCACGGCCATTCCCTGCGAGAGGGCCACCCACAAGACGTCGTCGAGCGATTCCGACTCGCGGCCGATCAGCGTGAGAGCGGAGGCGGAGCGGCCGAGCAACTTCGCATCGTCGATGGTGGAAACCATCGAACTACGGGCGTCCTCGAGCATCGACGCCATGGCAACACCGACCGACAAACTCAGATCGTTGCTTTCCAACAACGAGGCCGTACGGCGAATCAACTCGGCGGACACTCCGAATCCGAGCCTTCCGAATTTCGAACCGAGCGCGTCACAGAGCTCGACGGACTCGAGCAATTCAGTGGGCTCCAACTCCCGATCGAACATCGCCGAAACCATCCGCTCGACTCGGGTCAGGTCCCGCTCGATGCGGGCCTGGATCCTGGCGAGGGAACGATCTATGGCATCGCTCGGTTCGAGGTCAGAGCGAAGTTGTTCGACGCTCTCGGCGGCCTGAGGCACCTCACCCGAATCGGCCGAATCGGGCGGTTCCTGAGTAGTCAGACCCACCTAGTTACTATTTGAACAACGTGTGCCGACACTGACTGGTGACGATCGATCAGTTCGAGGCACCGGACATCATGACGTCGCTGATGACGATGCTCGGCGTGGAAACACCGCTGGGAAGGTGGACAACATCGGAACCGACGCTGCTGATACCGAGTAGCAGTCGCTGCAGGGTGGAACCAACGGTGCACTCCCCGATCGGCTCGGCGAGCTGACCGTTTCGAATCATGCGGCCCTCGACTCCAACCGAGAAGTCGCCGGAAACGGCGTTCACACCCGAATGGAGGCCGGCAAAACTGAACACGAGCACCCCATGATCGACCGAACCAATGAGATCATCCAGGGATCCTCCGTCGCCCCCCGCCACGTGGAGTGCTTGCACGCCCGGCGACGGCAAGCCTCGAATCCCTCGAACGGCTGACCCCGTCGAGCCCAGCCCAGCTTTCCGGCCGTTGTAGGCGTCGTAGAGATAGCCGTCGAGGCGTCCCTTCGTGATCAGCGCATTCGGCCGACAGGCGAGTCCCTCGCCGTCGTGAGAGTCGGCACCGAGCGAGGCCGCATCGGTGGGGTCGTCGAACATCGTGAGCAGGCTGGAGCCGACTTGTTCACCGAGCCGATCGACGAACATCGAGCGCTTCTTGAGAATTCGGTCGGCGGTGAGTGTGCCCGAGACGATGCCGAGCACCGTGGCCGTTTGGCGAGGATCGAGCACGAGGCTGATCTTGCTGGTGTCGGGCTTGCGCGATCCGAGAAGATCGACCGCCTGGCTCACGGCGCGGTCGACGACCTCGTCCATGTTCAGTTCCGAGGCCGCACGGGCGGCGTCGTAGGCGAACCCCGTTTGGCTGCGGCCATCGGTGTCATCGGCCAGCGCCTGCACGCCGAGACTCGTTGACGTCGAGCGGGTTGCCGCTCGAATCCCCGCGCTGCTGGCAAGGGCGAACATGGAAGCCGAATCACCGAAGCTGGCTGTGCGAACGCCGGAGATCCGATGGTCGGCGCCACGAACACGCTTCTCCAGCTCGATGGCCAGCTGAATCTTGTCGTCGGTTGCCATGGCGACGACCTCGTCCCGCCACAGGTCGATTTCGACCGCGGCCACATCATCGGGTTGGGCGACACCGGCGAACGCATCCGATTCGGCAAATGCGGCGTTGTCGCGAGCATCCACGAGCATTTGTTGCACCACATCGCGATCCAGGGTGCCCGCGCTGGCGAAACCCTCGCGACCGTCGACGATCACGCGAATCCCGATGCCTTCCGACTGCGCCGAGGTGAATGACTCCACCTGCCCGGCGTAGACCCGCACGGCCGTGGAGGTCCCCCGCGACAGTGCGACCTCGATCTGCTCGTTGCCAGCGGCCTGATCGGTCAACGAGACGGCCAGAGCCAGGAGCTCCTCGGGGGTGCTCACGCCGCTGTTCCACCAATGGTGAGTTCGGAAACACGCAGGGTCGGCACACCATCGCCGACCGGGACTCCTTGACCGTCCTTGCCGCAAGTGCCGGGAGGGCCCATGGCGAAATCGTTGCCGACGGCGTCGATCAGCTGCAAGACCTTCGGTCCGTTGCCGATCAATTGTCCCTCTCGTAGCGGTGCGGTGATCTTGCCCCCTTCGATCAGGTAGGCCTCGGTCATGCCGAACACGAAATCGCCCGAGGCGGTGTTGACCTGGCCACCACCGAGCCGAGCCACGTACACACCGTTGTCGACGCCGGCAATGATGTCGGAGGGGTCGGACTCACCTCCTGCGAGGTAGGTGTTCGTCATCCGAACCATGGGCAGATGCCGGTAACTCTGTCGCCGACCATTTCCGGAGCTGGCCCGCCCGGCCTGTCGGGCTCGATTGCCGTCCCACATGTAGTCGACGAGCACTCCGTCCTTGATCAAGACGTTGGACTTGGCGGGCATTCCTTCGTCATCGACGGCGAAGAAGCCCCATTCCTCGGCCATGGTGCCGTCGTCGATGAGTGTGACCAGCGGCGACGCAACCCTCTGGCCGATGCGATCACGGAAAGCGGAGGCACCCTTGCGAACCAGATCGGCTTCGAGTCCGTGACCGCAGGCCTCGTGGAAGAGCACGCCCCCCGAACCCGGGCCGATCACGACGGGCAGCGACCCCGATGGAGCGGGTCGGGCGTCGAGCTTGGTGATCGCCCGAACAGCAGCGGCACGAGCCATTTCGTCGACGTCGTAGCGGTCGAACAATTCGAAACCGACCGACAATCCGGTGGACTCGTACCCCGTTTGGAGCCCAGCATCGCCGGTGGCGACACAGGTGACCGCGAAGAGGGTGCGGGTCTGGTCGTCCGATGCCAGAACGCCGTCGGAGTTCGCGATCAGGATCTGGCGCCGGTTGTCGTTGTAGCGAGCGCTCACCTGCGTGATGGCGTTGTGATGGGCCCGGGCAACCTCGTCGGCTCGTCGAACCTTCGAGACCTTCGTTGCCTTGTCGATCGTCTCGGGACGGATCTCGACGGCGCCCGGGTTGGACTCGACGGGTGCGACCTCGATCGTGCGAGTACCCACGCCACCAGATCGAGCCGCGTCTCGGGCCGCTCGGGCGGCGGCCATCAATCCGGCCTCGCTGAGATCGGTCGTATGGGCAAATCCCGTGCTTTCACCGGCGATGACCCGAATCCCGGCCCCTCGATCGCGGCTCGACGTGAGGTTCTCGATTCGACCATCGTCGAGATTGACACCGCTGCTTTGCACGTCTTCGACAAAAATCTCGGAGAAGTCGGCGCCTCCGTCCAATGCCGAAGAGAGCACCTGGTTGACAATCGCTGAATCAATCACTGGATCAGGCTAATGCCTTCACACAATCTGCCAATGATCCGAACACTTCCAGCACGTGGCCGGGCCCTCCGGTCCGCTACCTTGTTCACGTTCGGTTCGTGTCGACCCAGGCTCGGCGAACTCCTCCTCATGTACCTCGAATCAATCTCGCAGCCCAGCGACCTCAGAAACCTCAAAGCGAAGGAACTGGACCTGCTCTGCGAGGAGATCCGGGATTTCCTCATCGACACGGCCAACAACAGCGCGGCCGGAGCCCACCTCGGGTCGAACCTCGGCGCAGTGGAACTCACGGTGGCACTCCACCGAGTACTCGATACGCCGAGAGACATCCTGCTCTGGGACACGGGCCATCAGACGTATGTCCACAAGATGCTCACCGGGCGACTCGACGGGTTCAAGAACCTCCGGGAGAGCGGCGGACTGTCGGGCTACCCCTCGAGGGCCGAATCACCCCACGACTGGATCGAGAACAGTCACGCCTCCACCGTGCTGGGGTATGCCCACGGCCTGGCCACGGCCGACCGCACGCTCGGCGTCCACGATCGGCGGATCGTCGCCGTTCTCGGCGACGGAGCGCTCACGGGTGGGATGGCCTTCGAAGGTCTCAACAACCTCGGCCACTCGGGAAGCAACGTCACGGTGATCCTCAACGACAACGGACGTTCCTACGCTCCGACGATCTCGTTGCTGTCCGAGAGTTTGGTCAAGATCAGGTCGAATCCGATCTACATGCGCCGACAACGTCGATTCGAGGCCTGGGCCGAGCGACTTCCGCTGGTCGGAAAGTTGTCACTGCTGGGCGTTCGCGCCTCGAAGGCCGCCATCCGAACCGCGCTCGAGCCCCAAGAGTTCTTCGAGCCCCTCGGCATTCGCTACACCGGACCGTTCGACGGCCACGACATCGACGAGATCGAACAGGCCGTACAGAACGCCTCGCAATTCACCGGCCCCGTTGTCGTGCACGTGATGACGGTGAAAGGACGAGGATTCGGCCCGGCCGAGGACGACGACGTCAAGAAGATGCACGACACCGGAGCGAATTTCCTCGATTCCGACGAAACGACGGACGAAGCGACCGGAGCGGACAAGCCGGCCGCGACGACCTACACGTACACCAACGGATTCTCCGAAGCGCTCGTCAAGCTCGGCGATGCCCACCCCGAGGTGGTTGCCATCACCGCCGCAATGCCCGACAGCACCGGGCTCCTCCCCTTCCGAGATCGTTTCCCAGATCGATTCTTCGACGTCGGTATCGCCGAACAACACGCGGTGACCGCTGCAACCGGGATGGCCATGGGTGGATTGAGGCCCGTCATCGCCCTGTATGCCACCTTCTTCAGCCGAGCGTTCGACCAGGCCAATCTCGATGTCGGCCTACACGGTCAACCCGTGATCTTCTGTCTGGATCGAGCGGGAATCACCGGCCCCGACGGTGCCTCACATCATGGCGTGCTCGACATGGTGCTCATGTCGAAGATTCCGAACATGACCATGTTCGCCCCGTCCAGCTACCAAGAACTCCAGCAGATGCTCGACGATGCGTATGCGGTCACCGACGGCCCCTCATCAATCCGCTGGGCTCGCACCGCCGCTCCCAGCGTGCCCGATGATCAGGTCGGTCGTGGTTTGTTCGCCCGCCGGGTTCGACCGGGGAGCGATGTCTGCCTCATCGGCGTCGGAAAGATGCTTGCGGCGGCAACCGAAGCAGCCGACCTCCTTCGAGCCGACGGCATCAACGCCACGGTGTGGGACCCGCGTGTGGTGAAGCCACTGGACCAACTCATGATCGACGACGCCGCCACCCACGCAAACGTGTTCACGATCGAGGATGGCCTGGCCCACGGTGGCATCGGCTCGCTCATCTCCGCCGCCCTCCGCTCCAAGGACATGAAGGTCACGGTGCTCGGCGTTCCGACCATCTACATCCCTCACGGCAACCCGGCCGACATCCTCGCCGGACTCGGTCTCGACGGTCCCGGCGTCGCCAGAACGGTTCGGTCGGTCCTGGCCGATCAGCGAGACGATCGCAGCACCACAACCGAAGGCTGACGTTCAGAGAGTCAGCACTCGGCGAGCAATCGCCTTCAACTCGTTCACGTCACGACTGACATCGCTGTCGGGAATCGGTCGGGAGAAGAGATAACCCTGGGCAAGGTCGCACCCGAGCTCGCGAAGCATCGATGCCTGCACATCGGTTTCGACCCCATCGGCGATCACGTGGCAGCCGAGATCATGGCCCAGCCGAATCAGCCCATTCACGATGATTCGGTCCTCGTCGGCCAGACCGAGGCCACCGACAAGGGCTCTCGGTAGCCGAATCACATCGAAGCGACAGCGACGGAGGATGTCGGCGGAACCAAGGCCGACACCGAAGTCCTCCAAAGCGATGCCGACTCCCTTGTTCTTGACCGCCGACAATGCGGGCCAGAGCAGGTTCATGTGTCGACCGGCCGAGTTGGCGTTGACATCCAAGAGCATTTGCTGAGGACGGAGATTCGATTCGTCGAGTGCACCGATGACGACATCGACGAACCGGGGATCCCGGACGAATGTCGGGTCCATGTTGGTGGTCCCGAACAACGCCGGATTCTCGAAGCGATGACTCCAGACGCTGACCTGTCGCGAACATTCACGCAAGATCCAGGCGTGAAGGGGTACGACGATGGGCGACGTTCGGAGTGCCTCCAGGAATGCGCCCGGCGTGACGAGTTCGGCTCCCGTCGGGCCCGCATCGGGAGAGAGCCAGCGCAACATCGCCTCGAACCCGACAACCGTTCCGGCGTGGAGCGAAATGACCGGTTGGTAGTAGAGCTGGAATTCGTCGTTGTCGAACGCCCGCTGCAGCCGAACCGAGAGGACCTCGGGCTTGCGTCGCAGATTGTGCGACTCGTCTCGAATGACGATCGGATCGGCAGGCTGCGACTTCGCTTCGGCCAGCGCGACCTCCGCGTCCACCAGCAGGAGTCGCTCATCGAGGTCAGGATCGCTGATGATGCCGGCGACGGCGATCCGGATCGGAACGACGAAATTCTCGAACGTCACCTGCTTCGGCATCGCCGAGAGCAAGTCGATCGCAATACGTTGCATGTCCTGTCCGCCGAAAAGGCCAGGCCAGACGGCGGCGAACTCAGACCCCAGATAACGAGCAAGGCTCGCTTTCGATCCGACCACCGTGCTGAGTGCTTCACTGACGGCCTGCAGGACCTCGTCACCGACGGCGCTGCCATAGCCGGCATTGATCTCGGTCAGATTGGCGACCGACACGAGGAAGAATCCGAAGCGATCACCGGTTCGACGGTTGCGCTGGAGCTGTTCGGTGATCCAGGTCTCGACCTGCCAGCGGTCGGGCAGACCAGTCAAACCATCGACGTGACCGTCGACGGCGAGCGAAACTCCCTTTACCGATCCGGCGGATCGCCGAAAGACCATGTCCACCTCGTCCGTGATGTCTTCGCGACTATCGGCATCGCCCACCAGAGCTTGAGCCCATCACGATGTGGAGGCAGAGGGCGTTCAGATCTCTTTGCCACCGAGACCGGCATCGCCACTCGTTGGCGACCGTCGTTCCCTCAACAAGGCTTCCTGGATGATCGTGGCCACTTGGACCCCATTGCGGTCGAACAGGTTGCCGACGGTCAAGCCTCGGGCTTTCACCAGGCTGTGGCACGTGACGTCGGCCAACAGCCAGTCGGTGGGATCGACCGGCCGATGGAAGTAGACCGAGTGATCGAGGCTCGCACCGACGAACACCTCATGGGCCTCGGAGCGGTCGGCCACCTGAACCGGGTGGCTGGCGCGAACCGCCCCCGTTGGCACCGAATCAGATATGAAGGCCAGCCCACAGGCGGCGATCTGAGGATCGTCGGGCAGTTCGTGGAGCAGCTTGATCCACGTGGTGGTTCTGCCGTGCTCGACTCCTACGGGACGCCGAGCGAGCATTCCGCCCCAACCCACATCGTCGAGAGTTTCCGGGGCGGCGACATCCGGTGGTGGCAACGCCACCTGGACGTCAGGGGCCTCTTCATCGATGTGGAACGACGAGGCCATGGTGAGGATGGCTCCGTTGGACTGACGGGCAACCACCCGCCGAGTGATGAAGGATCGTCCGTTCCGAATTCGATCGACCTCGAAACGGACGGGCTCGCGGTGAGTTCCGCCCCGAATGAAATAGGAGTGGAAGGAGTGGACCGCGAACTCGTCGGGAACGGTGAGCTGAGCGGCTCGCAACGCCTGGGCAACGACCTGTCCGCCGAAGAGTCGACCCCAGGGGTATCTCGGAGCGATCGCAACGAACGTGTCGGGACCATGCGGCTCGAGGTCGATCAGATCACGGAAAGGAACCTCATCGATCAACATGAACTGGTTCGTCTTCTGACCCGGATCGGTTCTCGATCCCGCTCGACGAGTTCAACCATTGGTGGCGAAGCTTCTGAGTTCATCGAGGGAGGCCCACTCGAGCGTGATCGCGTGCGTGGCTTCCAACACGACGAGAGGCGCCGAGCCGGCATCGAACGCTTCCTTCCAGCGCTCGGCACACAGGCACCACTGGTCGCCTGGTTTCAGCCCGGCGAAGTGGTATTCGGGCATCGGCGTGGAGAGATCGTTGCCGGCATCTCTGCTGAATTCGAGGAACTCTGCTGTCACCCGCACGCAAACGGCGTGGACACCTTGGTCATCGCCGCCGGTGTTGCAGCAGCCATCGCGGTAAAAACCGGTGAGCGGGTCGAGCGAACAAGAGACGAGTTCGCCTCCCAAGACGTTTTGGGCCATCGTCCCAGTATGGCTGAGTGTGGGGGTGCCGAGGCGGGGACCCGAGGGTCTTCTACCCTTCGTCCCGTGATCCGGGGCACGAGATGAAGACCTGGATCTCCCGGCGAAGGCTCATCGGCGCGCTCGTCGTCACGGCTCTCGCGACGACGACGGCCTGCACCAGCCCATCCGAACCGGAGGCCGTTGGGCCCGCATCGACGACGCAGGCCCTCTCGACGACCTCGGTGAGTGCCTCCGAAACCGCACCGCCAGTCGACACCACGAGCGCCACGATGGCGACCATTCCGGATACGACAGGCCCAGAGCCGGCACCGGCGACCATCGCCGGCGGTGTCGATCGGGCCAGCCTCGCGACCGCACCCGACGGCGCCGTTCTCGTCCAGGAGACACCCGAGGTGTTGCGAGACCGGAAATTGGCTACAAGCGATCTTCTGTCGGCGCCCACCGGCGATGGGTTCGAGTTCCGTATCGACCCGCTCGACGGGGAACCGCTCGCAAGATCGACCTGGCGTGAAGGCTGTCCGACCGAACCACATGACCTCCGCTACGTGACCGTCTCGTTTTGGGGATTCGACGACAAGGCACACACGGGCGAGCTCATCGTTGCCGCCGATCAGGCCGAGTCGACCGTTGCGGTTTTCCGAACGTTGTACGACGCCAGGTTTCCGATCGAAGAGATGCGCGTCGTCACGACACTTGACATCGAGGCGACACCAACCGGCGACAGCAACAACACCTCCTCCTATGTCTGTCGAGCGGTGACGGGCGGGTCGAGATTCTCCGAGCACGCGTACGGACTCGCCATCGACATCAACCCATTCCACAACCCGTACATCAAGCAAGACGTCGTGATTCCCGAACTCGCGTCGTCCTACCTCGACCGCAGCCAATCACTGCCGGGCATGATCACACCCGATGACGTCGTGGTGTCGGCCTTCGCATTCATCGGATGGTCCTGGGGCGGCAACTGGCGAACGATCAAGGACTATCAACACTTCTCGCTCAACAACCGCTAGTAATCACATTTGCTTCGCTCCGCTCGGTCACATTTGCTTCGCTCCGCTCAGCGCTCACCCGCATCCGACCCACCACCTCAGCGCGAGCCTCCTCCGTCGGCATCGCCTGACAACTAATCACATTTGCTTCGCTCCGCTCAGCGCTCACCCGCATCCGACCCACCACCTCAGCGCGAGCCTCCTCCGTCGGC